>JAEZCR010000018.1 GCA_023433465.1 Pseudomonadota bacterium
GCCTCCTCGGGGCTCCGTATGATTGCGCCCCCCGGAGAGATGGCCGAGTGGTCGAAGGCGCACCCCTGCTAAGGGTGTAAGGGCCAAAAGCCCTTCGAGGGTTCGAATCCCTCTCTCTCCGCCAAAATTCTCCTTTAAAATCAATTTCTTGCCAGATTTCCTCGGGGGATTTTGAGCCAATCGAGGGATTCGAATCGAAGCTCTCGAATCAACGTGCTGTCTAACTACCAGACGCCTTGATCAGCCTGACCATCCCGCCTTCCGGAAGTCGATTCTTCATCACCTCTTCGAGCGTCTTGCCCGAGAGGTGCGCTCGAACGGCCGCAATAGGGCCGCCGTGAGCGACGACGATCACGCGACGGCCCGCCGGCAGGGATCGCCACGCGGCAATCGCTCGTCGTATCAATTCGCTGGTGGTCTCGCCGCCGCCCGGACGGTAAACGCGCGGACGCATCAGCATACCGTCCATCTCGCTTCCTGTTCGCCGCCAGATGGAGTTCCAGGTCCGTCCCTCCCACTCGCCAAAGTCCCGTTCCTTCCAACGAGGGTCGCGCTGCACCGGGACGTTCGCCATCGCCGCGATGCGCTCCGCGAGGTACTCCGCGCGACGCAGCCCCGAATGAATCACCAGGTCGATTGGTTTTTCGGCGAGTTTTCTTGCGAGTCGATCAGCGGCGCGGCGCCCCTCGCGACTCAGCCCAGGGTCGCTGCTGCCATAGCAGCGTCCCCGCCAATGCAGTGCGACTTGGGTATGCCGAACGATGATTACGCTGCCGCCCATTCGGCCACAACGCAGAGCAGGACGATGAGTTGCCCGGCGTAGGCCGCGAAGCCGAGGCAATCTCCTGTGCTGCCACCCACCTTTCGCAAAAGAAGCCGGCGGTACCAGGCTACGAAAGCTGCGGCGATCGCAAACGCGCCAACCACTGACCACGGCTTCATCCACCCTAACCATGCGAGCAAGGGCACAACAAGCACAGCGGCGAGTGCAATGTCCCGGCTCGCAACTCGATCGCCGATGTCCTTGCCGATGCCTTGGGCCGCCAGTGCGGGGGGCACGACTCGCATGATTGTGACTGCGAGGAATCTGGCAAAGCCTGCAGACACCACGATGCCGGCAAAGAGAACCTCCGCCGGTAGTTGGACCATGAGGACGGCGCGCAGCGAGACGGCGAGCAGCAAACCCGACGCGCCGTAGCTGCCGATCCGGCTGTCCTTCATGATCTCGCGCACGTGTGCAGGATCGCGGCCACCGCCAAGCGCGTCGCAGGTGTCGGCGACCGCGTCTTCGTGAAATGCTCCTGTCAGCCGAGCCTCGACAATGAGGGCGACGAGTACAGCCACCGTCCGCGGCCACCAGATGTCGCAGCCTGCGACGACCATCGCGGTCACCAGACCCATAAGCGCACCGACCAGCGGGAACCATCCGGTGGACCGCGCGAGCCCTGCGCGCACTACATCGACTGGCAACTCACGAATGCCCGGGACTGGAACGCGCGTCAAGAACTGGAGTGCCAGCAATGGCGGCGCGTACCACGGGACCAGCGCTCGCGGCGTTAGGAATTGATCCTCAGTCTTCACGCGCAACACCGAGTTCGGACAAAGTCGCGACATCGTTGAGCAGCGCCGCTGCGCTATCGAGCATCGGCAATGCAAGTAGCGCGCCGGTGCCTTCCCCGAGACGCATTTGCCATTCGAGCAATGGCGTCAAGCCGAGGTGGGCGAGGGCATGCGAATGACCGGGCTCGATCGACAAATGGCTTGCAATGAAACTGCGCGTGCTTACTGGCGCGAGCGTCTGCGCAATCAATGCCGCTGCCGTCGCGACGTAGCCGTCGAGCAGCATCGTCGCCCCGAGCTCGGCTCCTGTCGCCAGGAACCCTGCCATTGCAGCTATCTCAAAACCGCCGAGCGCCGCTATTGCGCGACGTCGATCCGATTTGAAGAGCGGAACAGCCTCGGCAACCGATTGCGAAGCTACTTGCCGCTTGCGTTCCAGCGTCTGGTCATCGGCGCCTGCGCCGCGTCCCACCGCGGCGTCGAGCGGCGCGTCCGCCAGCAGCATCGTGAGGCACGCCGCGGGGGTGGTATTTCCAATGCCCATTTCACCGGCGATGAGAACGACGAAGCCGTCGCGCACGGCGCGGCGCGCTTCATCCGCGCCCACCATCCAGGCCGCTTCGAACTCCGCCTCGGACATCGCGGGCTGTTTCGAAAGGTCCTTCGTACCGGGCGCGATCGGCGAATGCGCGTAGAAGTCCGGCGGAAACACGGGGGGAGGCGAGGCAGTGCCGACGTTTACGAGTCTGAGATCGCAGCCATGTGTGTTCGCGAGCGCGCTGCTCGCAGCTCGACCGCGCAAGATGGTTTCGACCATGAGACCCGTCAAAGCCGATGGCCACGCCGAGACTCCGCTCGCGACCACGCCATGATCGGCGGCAAACACGACCAGTCGTCGTGGATGCGTCTTCGGTTGCAGGTTGTTTTGCGTCATCGCGAGGCGGATGGCGAGTTCCTCGAGTCGGCCGAGGCTGCCTCGCGGCTTGGCCAGCGAATCGAGCCGCGCCTGCACCTTGTCGGCAGTCAGCATGGCGCGCTCCGCGCGATACTCAGCAGCTTCTCGATGTCCAGGTGTTTTTCCAGCTCCTCCGCCAACTCGTCGAGCGCGCGCTCGACGCGGACCGAATGATCAATGTCTTCGCTCGACGTGCCCAATCTCTTCAACCAGAGCGCGCGTTGAGGGGAATCATCGAAGAGGCCATGCACGTAGCAGCCGAAGACTCTTCCATCTGCGTTCCGAGCGCCGTCGAGCGTGCCATCGGCGAAACGCAGGAGCGGCGGCAGCGAATTGTTTGACGTGGTCCGGCCAGAGTGAATCTCGTACCCCGAAAAAGCGGTGCCGCTTTCGATTTCCACTCCGGCGACCTCAGTGACGCGCTTGTCGTTGGTGAGAGTCGTAGCCACAGAAAGATGGCCGAGACCCGCGACCTCCTCCGGAGGGCCTTCAATCCCTTCGGGATCCGCGATCGACGTGCCCAGGATCTGGTATCCGCCGCAGATACCGAGCACGCGGCCTCCGCGGCGGATGTGCGCGGCAAGATCGACATCCCATCCTTGGGCGCGGAAGAAATTGAGGTCGGCAATGGTCGCCTTGGTGCCGGGAAGGATGATGAGCGCTGCATTGGCAGGCAGTGGCGTCCCGGGCGCTACCATGACGAGCCTGACTGTGGGTTCCGCGCGTAGTGCGTCGAAGTCATCGAAATTCGCGATACGCGAGAGCATGGGGACGGCGACGACGATTTCGCCGACTTCGCTCGGCGCCTCGCCGAGTACCACCGCATCCTCGGCCGGCAAGCGCCGCGCGGCGGAGAGCCAGGGAACGATTCCGAGACCCGGCCATCCGGTGCGGCGTTCGATATCCGCATAGCCTGACGCGAACAACGAGACGTCGCCGCGATACTTGTTGATCAGGAATCCTCGAATCATCGCGGCATCGTCGGGATCGATCACGGCCTTCGTTCCCACGACCGAGGCGATGACGCCGCCGCGATCGATGTCACCAACCAGGATCACGGGCACGTTCGCCACGCGAGCGAAACCCATGTTGGCGATGTCACCGCCGCGAAGGTTGGTCTCCGCCGGACTGCCGGCACCTTCGACGATCACCAGCTCGGCCTCCGCGCGGAGGCGCGCGAACGAGTCGAGCACGATCTCGAGCAGCGGCTGCTTCTCGCGCGCGAAGTAGCCCGCGTCGGTGTTGCCATGCACGCGTCCGCGTACGACGAGCTGCGCGCCGCGATCACTGTGCGGCTTGATCAAGACAGGGTTCATGTCGACGCTTGGTGGAACCCGGCAGGCGAGCGACTGGAGCGCCTGCGCGCGCCCGATCTCGCCACCATCGGCCGCCACCGCTGCGTTATTCGACATGTTCTGTGGTTTGAACGGCCGCACGCGCATTCCGCGCCGCGTGAACAGACGGCAAAGGCCGGCGACGAGGACGGATTTTCCGACGTCCGACCCCGTGCCCTGGAGCATTACCACGGCCATGCCAGCGCTCCGACGATCATCCAAAGTAGAACGCAGGCTATCCGATAGACGCGTAGCGCTCGCGCAAGGTCCGTGGTGTCTGGACGTGGTCCGGTACCAAACAGCGGACGCATCGCCGCGACACCGTCATAGGAAACTGCGCCGCCCAATTGGCGATGCAAGACGCCAGCCATCGCGGCCTCAGTCCAGCCTGCATTCGGCGATGCATGCCTGGACGCGTCTCGCAGCATAGTCTTCAGCCCGCCGACCCCCGCCGTGCACAGCAAAACCCCCGCGATTCTCGCCGGTACCAGATTGAGAACATCATCGGTGCGAGCAGCGCACCAGCCGAAGTGCCGGTACCGCTCTTCTCTATGACCGATGAGGCTGTCGGCGGTGTTGGCACACTTATATATGAATACCCCCGGCAGCCCTCCGACCAGGAACCAGAGGGCCGGCGCCACGACGCCATCGCAAAAGCTCTCGGCGAGGCTTTCGATGGCAGCGGCGGACACATCGTGCTCATCCAGCGCAGCCGTGTCACGACCCACGATCTTGCTGACGGCTCCTCGCGCCGAAGGCAGGTCGCCCGAGGCGAGTGGCGCGGCAACCGCCGCCACATGGTCGTGAAGACTTCGTTGCGCGAGGGCGCTGCTGCCGACAATGGCGATCAACACCAGCGAGAGCCAGGTGTACTCGGAAGGAACCAGTTGCCGGATCGCGTACTCCGCCAGCCAGGCAAGGATTCCCACAAGCGCTAGCAGCGTCACAAGGAGGACGCAGCCAAGTAGTTTGCGGCGCGCAGGTGATCCGCGGTTCCATCGCAGTTCCAGGTTGGAGATGACCGCGCCCATCCACACGACCGGATGCTGGATTCTCCGATACAGAGAATCCGGATAGCCAAAGATCGCATCGACGATCAGCGCCCCTAACAACTGGACGGCGCTGCCCATCAGCGGCTCCGGCGCAGTGGGATCACGAATCTGCCGGTGCCATTGGCCTCGCCGATGTGGGCTTCGATGTCGAATGTCCGGCGCAGCAGCTCGGTGTCGATCACCGAATCCGTCGCGCCTTGCTTCACGATGCTGCCGTCGCGCAGCAGCAGAACGTCATCGGCGGCCCGCGCCGCGTGGCTGAGGTCATGCATCACGAGGACGACGCCCGTGCCTCTCGACGCGACTGTACGCATGAGATCGAGCACATCGAGCTGGTGCGCGGGATCGAGACTCGCCAGTGGCTCATCCGCCAACAGCCACTCGGGTTCGCCGGCCAGCACGCGCGCGAGCAATACGCGGGCGCGTTCACCACCCGACAGCTGGTTGGCGGTGCGTTGCGCGAATTGCGTGACGTCGGTGTCGTGCATGGCGCGTTTCACGGCCTCGGCATCGACACCGGTCTCCGCGAACCGACCACGATGTGGCAGGCGGCCGAGGCCAACCAGCGTGGTTACGTCGATGTCCCAATGCACCTTGGGAGTCTGTGGCAGGAATCCGATGCGGCGGGCCCGTTCGCGCCGGTCCATGCGCGTCACGCCCACGCCGTCGAGTTCGATGTGGCCGCTGTCCGGCACGCGGAGCCCAGCGAGGCAAGCGAGCAGCGTGCTCTTGCCGGCGCCGTTGGGGCCTAACAACGCCGTGATCTTGCCGCGCTCGAAGCGCGCGTTGACGTCGCGGAGCACCGGATTTCCACCCAGCGCGACGGCGACCGAAGAGGCGGCCAGCGCGCTCATGCCAGCGTCCTCCGCAGGCGCAGCAGCAACGCGAGGAAGAAGGGCCCTCCGAGCATCGACATCGCGATGCCGAGCCTCAGTTCGCTGACCGTCGGCGCGATGCGCACGAGGCTGTCCGCCAGCGACAGGAGCAGCGCCCCCGCGAGCGCCGAAGGCAGAAGCACCGCCGAGGGCCTTGCGCCCACGAGCGGACGCACGATGTGCGGCACCATGAGTCCCACGAATCCGATGATGCCGGCCGCCGCGACCGACGCACCGACGCAGAGTCCGACGCCCAACACGACTTGCCACTGGAGCCGGCGCGGGTCAATTCCCATGGAGCGCGCAGCGGACTCACCCAGCGTCAACGCATCGAGCGAGCGGCCCGTGAAGGCGAGGGTCGTCATGCCGACCGCCGCTACTGGCACGGTGATACGTGCGTCATCCCAGCTCCGATCGGTGAGTGCTCCGAGTAGCCAGGTGACGATCTCGGATGAGACAAAGGGATTCGGCGCAAGGCTGATGGCAAGTGTTGTAAGAGAGCCCGTGATGCTGGCGAGGATCATGCCGGCGAGCACGAACAAGATAAGACTGCCCGAGCGGCCGGCGAGCAGCGCCAGCAGGAACATGGAACCCGCGGCGCCTATCAACGCAAAGGTCGGCAGCAGATAGGCCGACACCGCGAAGCCGAAGTACATCGAGGTCACGGCGCCCAACGCGGCTCCGGAAGAAATTCCGAAGAGGCCCGGATCCGCCAGCGGGTTGCGCAGATAGCCCTGCATGACGGCGCCTGCGAGTCCCAGGGCGGCACCATTCACGAGGGCCAACAGCGTGCGCGGCAATCGCAGCTCGGCGATGATGATCCATCGCGGATCGCTCGAGGTGAACGCTTCCCAGGGAAGCCACACCTTTCCGCACGCGATGGAAAGCAGCGCGGCGAACACGATCAGGCCGACGAGCGCGATACAGAGGCGAAGTGACTTGCTCATCGTGCGAGTGCCTCGACGACGGGCTCACGGCGGATTTCGGCGAGTCGCGTCACCGCCTCGCTGATCGAAGGGCCGGCGCAGCCCAGGAGACGGAAGGGATAGCGACGGAACAGCATGCCGTGATCGGCGAGCCTGCGGACGGCGGGGTGATCCATCATCCGGTCTCTGCCGGCCTCTCCGCCACCGATGGACAGCAGCACATCCGGTGGTGAGGCGACGAGGTATTCCAGCGGCAGCACGTCCCACTTCTTGAGGCCGTACTCGACGCTGAGGTTTCGAAAGCCCGTCTTCATTAGGAGTTCGTCCGCGAGCGAGCCGCCGCCCGGAACGATGCCGCCGCCCTGCCAGATCAAGGCGCCCACTCGCCGGGAATTCTTCGGGCGTGCAGCCTCGACGGCACGCTCGATCTCGGCGATCAACGCCTCTCCGCGTTCGGGATGCCCGGCGATCTCCGCGATCTGCCGAATCTGCTCATAGCTCTGCTCGACGTGCTCCGCCACTTTCTGCTTCACGAGCTGAATCTTTAGTTTTTCGAGCGCCAGGATGGTCGCGGGCGAGACGTGCGGGCCCGTCATCACGAAGTCGGGCGACAGCGCGACGACTTCCTCGGCGGTTCCCGAAGTTGCATGAAATCGATTCGCGATTTCGAGCGGCATCGACGCGGACTGCGGATCCTGCGAGTAGTGGCTGATGCCGCCAATCTGCTCGGCGTCGGCCACGCGCACGAGCACGGCATCCACGCAGGGGTTGATCGAGACGATGCGTGGCTGCGCCGCCCATGCGGGGGTGAGCAGCAGGAAAAGCAGCAGGGCCGCGAACGTGTGCATCAGAACTCAACGCCTTTCTGTGCCTTGAAGCCCGCCTTGTACGGATGTTTCACCTCGGTGAACTCCGTGACCAGATCGGCGAGCTCGATGAGTTCGGGCTTGGCATCACGCCCGGTGATGCAGATGTGCTTCTCCAGCGGACGGTTGCGCAGGAATTCGACGATCTCGACGATCGGCAGCGTGGAATCGCGCAGCACGATGTTGAGCTCGTCCAGGATCACGAACTCGTATTCGGGATCGAGGATCAATTCCTTCGACCTCGCCCAAGCGGCGCGCGCGGCGGCGATGTCGCGCTCTCGGTCCTGCGTGTCCCAAGTGAATCCCTCGCCCATGACTTCGAAGGTGAGGAGGTCCGGGAAGTCGTCGCGGAAGAAATGCTTCTCGCCGGTCTGCCACTTGCCCTTCACGTACTGCACGACGGCCACGCGCATGCCCCAGCCGATGCTTCGAAGCGCCATGCCGAATGCGGCGGAAGACTTTCCCTTGCCGCGTCCGGTGTGAACGATCAGCAGGCCCCGTTCGAGGGTCTTGGTCTGCTGCATGCGGGCGCGGGCCTTCTGCACGCGCGCCATGCGCGCATTGTGGCGCGCGAAATCTACCGGTGTTTCGTTCATGGCCTGACTCCAAGTGCCTGTTCCAGACGCTTCCATTGCGAATCGTTCGAGGGAAGGCCTACGCGCAGCAGTGTCGGATCGTTCGCAAAGGGGCGAGTGAGGATTCCTGCGGCGGTGAGTTGCCTGAACACGGCGTCCGCGTTACACGCTCTCGCCAACCGAAACAGCACCGTGCCGCCGATGACCTCGAGCCGAGATTTGTTAAGCACCGAGTTCAGGCGCGCCGCGCCGTTGGCCAACCGCGCACGTTGCGCTGTCTGCCATTCCCGATCGCGATACGCGGCAGTCGCGATCACGGCCGTGGGTCCTGTGATCGGCCAATCTCCCAACAACTGGCGAAATCCGGCGGCCCATTCCGCGTTGGCAATCACGAATCCGAGCCGCAGCCCAGCAAGCCCGAAGAACTTGCCAAAGGAGCGGAACACGATGAGCCCGGCTCCCGCGGCATCGGAAACACTGAGCTCCGGCGCCGCATCCGCAAAGGCTTCGTCGACCAGCAGGACGCCACCGCGGCTGGCGAGAACTTCCGCTGCTTCGATGAGATGTTCGCGACGGATCGTTCGTCCGTCAGGGTTGTTGGGATTGGCGAGAACGACGACGTCGTGGTTTCTGGCTGCCCAATCCAGCTCTTCGGCGACTATCTCGTCAGGCTTCCGTGCCTTCCAGGCCAGAATGTGCCCGGAGTAGCCGGGCCGCACGACGGCGACATGCTTGTCCTTGAGCAAGGCGCCCGCGATTCGCAATGCCTGGTCACTGCCCGGCGTAGCAATCACGCGAGATGGATCGGCGACGCCGAAGCAGCTGGCAGCAGCTTGCTCCAGTTCAGTGATGACCTCCGGCTCGGGTAGCCGCGTGAAGGCGCTGGAAGGTGGCGATGTGAGTGGATAGCTCCACGGGCAGATGCCCGTGGAGAGATCTATCCAGGGTTCCGGAGATCCCGGAAACGCCGCGCGCGCCGCCTCCACCTTTCCGCCATGGACGCGGAATACGTCGTGCGTGGTCGCCGCGGCGCTCATCACATCAGAAGTTGACGCGCACGACGGCGTAGGCCGCGCGACCCCAAGTGCCGTAACGGTAGATGGTCTCGTACTCTTCGTCGAAGAGGTTCTCGACGCGCGCCTGGACCGTCACCTTGTCGTTCACGTCCCAGCCGAGGCGCAGATCCACGACTTCATAGCCGGGGACCCGGCGCGTGTTGCTCGCGTTGTCGAAGCTGGAACCCGCTTGCGTATACGTGAGGCCGGTCGACAATCCGAAGTTGAACTTGTAGTCCACCAGCGCGCTCGCGGTCTCGCCAGGGCGGCGCACGAGCTCCTTGCCCTCGTTGATGCTGCCCGGGGAGCGGTTCTCGGTGTCGATGCTGCTGTAGTTGGCAGCAAAGGTGAACGCATCGATGGGGCGCAGGGTCACCTGGGCCTCGAAGCCGTCCGCCCGGGCGCGCGCCACGTTGTCATACGTGCCGAACGGACGATCGGTGCAGATGCCGGTGAAGGGCGCCGTGCAGGACACGAAGTTGATGAGATCGTGCGAGTCACGGCGGAAGTAGGTGGCTCCAATTTCAAATTGGCCTTCGGCGAAGTGTTGCGTGATGCCGATGTCGCCGCCCTTGGCCGTCTCAGGCTGCAATAGCGCGTTGCCGTACTCGCTCTGAAGCTGGTACAGCGTCGGCGCCTTGAAGCCTTCGGCATAGCTCGCGCGAAGTACCGTGGAGCCATCGTTCAGCGACCGGGCGAAGCTCAGCGCGGGCGTGGTTTCGCCGCCGAATTCGTCGTGATCATCTCGGCGCAAACCGCCGATGACAGTGAAACCCTTCGCGACTTCCGCAATCAGTTCAGCGTAAGCGCTGTTGATACGCGTCTCGCCATGAGTCACGGGCCCGCCGAAGCTCGACGTATCGAATTCGGAATCTTCGCTTTCCAGGCCGAACGTTGTGTGGATCGCATCCGAGATGTCGAACGTGCCCTGGTACTCGAAGCGTTTGTTCTGGCCGTCGCCGTCAAATGTCTGCGTGACGAAGCCATCCGGATCGAAGTTGTCGCGCTTGGTCTTCGTGTACGCGACCGCGAGCCGGTTGTGGAGGCGGCCGTCGAGCGCGTTCACCTTCAAAGCCGTGTAGCCGATCGTTTCCTTCGTCTCCGAGTATTCGCGCGTGTCACCGAAGGCGAATGTCGGAGCAGGGAAGCCATCGAGGTCGACCTTGCCGTTGGAGTACCAGCCGCGCACTTCGAGCGATACGTTGTCGGTGATCGTGATGTCGAATTTCGCCTGCGCGCTGTAGTTGCGGTAGCCATCTTGTTCGGTACCGCCACGGTCTTCATTGAAGTTCGAGATGCCGTCGGTGTTGTAGTAGCCCGCGCCGATGCTGGTGCCAACTCGTCCCAGCTGCTTCGAGAAGTAGCCGCTGACTTCACTGGTGTTTTCCGAGCCGTATTCGGCCTGCATACCCGCTTTCAATTCGTCGGTGGGCTGGCGCGTGATGATGTTGACGACGCCGCCGATGGCGTGGCTTCCCCAGATCGTCGACTGCGAGCCGCGCAGCACTTCGATGCTCTTCACGTTCGAAGTCAGCAGATTGCCGAAGTTGAAGCCACCGCCTGGCGCCGACGGGTCATTCAGCTTCACGCCGTCGATGAGAGAGACTGTCTGGTCGCTCTCTGCGCCGCGGATATGGACCGACGTCGTCGTGCCGAGGCCGCCGTTACGAGTGATGGTGAGGCCCGGCACCGTGCGAAGCAGGTCCACCACCGCGTCGCTCTGCCGAGAAACGATCTGCTGCTCGTCGATGACGCTCAGGCTCTGGCCCACCTGCTTGAGCGAGGTTTCAGTACGCGTCGCGGTGACGACCACGACATCTTCAGCGTGCGCGGCGCTGGCCGCGCAAGCCCCCAGAAAAATGGAGGCGATGCGAATTCGAGATTGCATGCGTATCCCCTGACGAAAGCCATATCGAGGGCGCAAATGCGCCCCATACCCTGTCGTCACGCGAGGATTGACCTCGATCGCTAGGCACACCCCGGCCGCGCGAAGGATCGACTGGACAGGCAGGTCTCCTGGCTGGCGGGTCGTCACTTCCGTCTCGCCTTCCCGCGATCGCTCGCAGTGGCGCTGGTAGATGGAAGCTCGCCGTTTACAGTTGCGGGGGCAGCTCCGGTCGGCGGCTCAGCGCCGCGTCCGGATTCCCTTTTGATCCCAGATTCTGGGAACCTGTCGCGGGCCCAAAGATAGTGGAGTGGGCGGAGCCATACAAGATGAAAACGGCATCAGGGCATGTTTCTTTGTGGTTAGGAGGGGCGCGTTCCGGCAAGAGCCGGTTGGCCCAGGCTCGTGCCGAAGCTCTTGCCGAAACCCTTGATGGAGAATTGGTTTTTCTTGCTACCGGGGAAGCGCGAGATCCGGAAATGGCGGCCCGGATTGCGCGTCATCGGGCCGATCGCGGACCGCGATGGCGAACGGTCGAGACGCCCACGGAGTTGCCCGAGGCGATCGAGCGCGAGGATGCCGCGAGACGAATCATTCTGGTCGATTGCCTGACCTTGTGGCTGAGCAATCTCATGTTTGCGGAGGCTGATCTCGGCCGGCGAACACAGAACCTGCTGAATTCCCTGCAAGGTCGACGTGGATCGCTGCTGGTCGTGTCCAACGAAGTCGGCGCGGGCATCGTTCCGGAGAACGAACTGGCGCGTCGATTCCGCGACGAGGCGGGGCGGCTGAACCAGGTGGTGGCGCAGGCCTCGGATGAGGTCTTCCTGGTCGCGGCGGGACTTACGCTGCGAATGAAGTAGTTGGAAGATGAGCGGCGAGGTGCGACATCCTCGCCGCTCGGTGATGGTTGAGGGACGCTAGATCACTTGCGCACCAGTTTCCGATCGAGGAAGTCGTGCATCAGCCCGGCAATATCTTGTCCCATGTCCTCGAGCGCAAAGTGGCCTGTGTCGAGCAGGTGAAACTCCGCATCGGGCAGATCGCGCAGGTACGGACGGGCGCCGTCGGCGGGAAATATCACGTCGTTCTTTCCCCATACGATGAGGGTTGGCGGCCGTTGGGTGCGAAAGAAGTTCTGGAATTGCGGGTACAGCGCAACGTTGGTGCCGTAGTCCTTGAACAAGTCGAGCATGATTTCATCGATCCCAGGCCGGTCGAGCAGCGCCTGATCATGCACCCAGTTATCCGGTGAGATACGCGATGGATCGCGTACACCATCGACGTACTGGGATTTCGTCGCGGCCAGCGTGAGTCCCGCGCGCAGTGCTTCGCGATGCGCGTGCGAACCGTCCGCCCAGTAGGCCTTGATCGGGTTCCAGAATTCCTTCAGTCCCTCCTCATAGGCGTTGCCATTCTGCACGACGAGGGCGCTGACTCGTTCGGGATGCCTGAGTGCCAGCCGGTAACCGACCGGTGCGCCGTAATCCTGCACATAGAGTGCGTAGCGCTTCGCGCCGAGCTGATTCATCAAGCCGTCCATGATTTCGGCGAAGCGCGCGAAGCTGTATTTGAACTCCTTGCGATCCGGCGTGCCGCTCTGGCCGAAGCCCGGGTAGTCGGGCGCAATCACGTGGTAGCGATCGGCGAGCGCCGGAATGAGGTTGCGGAACATGTGCGACGAAGTAGGGAAGCCATGCAGCAAGAGGACAACCGGCGCGTCGGCAGGGCCTGCTTCGCGATAGAAGATGTCGACGCCTTCAATTTTCGTCGTCCGGTGGCGGGTCACGGCTGAGTCGGCGCGTACCGTGGACTGCTGCGCGCGTGCCAGGGCTGACGGCGGCAGGGCGCCGCCGAGCATCGCCATCATCAAGATCGCTGCATGAGCAAATCTGAGTTTCATCGGGTTCTCCTGTAGAAAGGGTTTCGAGGTGGCGTAACCTGTGAAAGGTTGTGTGGAAGGTTACGAACTCCATGCGTAACTTGTCAATGGATATGTTTCTGGTTACGTTAGTGAGCCTATGAAAGCCCTATTCCTCGGGAGCCATCCGGCGATGGACTTCCTCAACACCACCCTTAGTCCGCAAGGAAAAGCCATCGAGCTGATCGGCGATGGCCAGTCATTCGTTGAATGGCTGGTGAGTGCGGGGCTGCTGGACGGGGCGACGGCATCGAAGGTGAAGCGTCGCTTCGCCGCAGAGGCCCTCGATGCTGTCGCCGCGGAAGCCAGAAAGTTTCGGGAGTGGGCGAGCGACTGGATCTCCCGCTGGCGTGATACCCCCGCCGGCGACTACAAGGCGGAGCTTCGCCACCTGAACCGCCTGCTCGAACGAGCGAAGGGCTACCGCGAAGCGGTAGTCACGAAAGACGGCATGCAGCTCATGGAGCGCAATCGCATCGACTCAGCGGATGAGTTGATCGTGCTCGTCGCAACGCCGGTTGCGTTCCTCATCGCCACCGAGCAACCCGCACTCGTGAAGCGCTGTGCTGGCACGGGGTGCACGCTCTGGTTCCTGGATCGAACCAAGGCTCACGGTCGCTTGTTCTGTAGCGCAGCGGCTTGCGGCAACCGGGCGAAGGTGGCAGCGTTCCGTGAGCGTCAACGGAGTGGTGCGGCCTAGAAGGTTGAGACGAGCCAGATTCCTGCCGCCAAGAAACTCACGTGATTGACGAGCATCGCAACCGCCCGGACTGGTGGTGTCGCGGTGAACAGCATGCCAATGGCATGCACCACGCGAGCAAATACAAAGCCGAAGGCCAGTACCCACACCAGCCATGTCGGGCCACCACGATACTCCGTCACGCCCAGCGCCATGGCTGCCAATGGTGCGTACTCGATGAAATTGCCGTGGGCGCGAATTCTTTTTCTGAGTGTCTCGTCTCCTGCGTCTCCGAATACGGTGTTCGCCTTCGCGCGTAGCAACGAGACCTGAACACTCAGCGGCACGATCAGAAGCGCGAAGATTCCGACGACCAGGGAAGTTATAGGCATCCAATTCACTTCTATTCTCGTCTTGCTCAGCGCGCACCAGGCTCGGCGGCCAGTTGCAGCTCGAGCCCTTTGCGATCGGTCTGTATCCAGTACTCGACGATGCGCCCGCCATCGACGCGATACACCGCTGACGTGAGTTCTACGAGTGTGCGCCCGCTCGGAGTCTCCCCATCGATCGAGCCCATGTGGCGCCCAATCTGACGCCATCGCACGAACACTCGGTCGCCAGCCGCTATGAGGTCCTCGATTTCGAACTTGTAGGCGCCGAAGATCGCGAGAAACTCGCGCACGTGCGCGGCGTATTCGCCTGGCGTGCGTCGCACGGTCGTAACGCCCTCGGATTGGATCTGGTGCGCCGCTACCGTCTCCGCGAAATACCGCGTCACGGCCGCCGGATCCCGTCCGGCACGCACGTCGTGCAGAAACCCCCGCACGACGGTCTCGGCATCGGTCGGGCCGGCGGCCGCCGCGGCTACTCCCGTCATGCACGCCAGCGGCAGCAGCAGCGCGGCGGCGAGTTCGAAGGGGCTTCGGGTCTTCAACATGGAAATGTTCATCGCATCTCTCGTCGTGGATCGCAGGCGCGCGGACTGCGGTCGTGGGGGGGGGGGGGCGGGTTTTGTGGG
>JAEZCR010000039.1 GCA_023433465.1 Pseudomonadota bacterium
TGTTGGTCTGGTTCGGCGGCGGCGGGGCGTTGTTCGAGCTGACCGGGCGGATCACGCTGTCGACGTACCGGACTCCGCCGCCGATCGAGAGGCCGAGCGGCAGGTGGTAGGTAGTCCAGCTCGTGAACGTGAACTCGGGCGACCAGGTGATCGGCAGGCCGGCCTGGTTCGCGAGGCCGCGCTTGACCTCGGTGTCCATCTTCGATACGCCGGCGCTGATCTCCCAATCATCCGTGAGCTTGCCGACGATGCCGAGCTCGATGCCCTGCACGTTGCGCTCGCCGATCTGCACGAACTGCGTCGGGTCCACCGGATCCTGCGCGATCTCGTCCTTGTTGGTGCTGTCGTAGAGGGCGCCGGTCACCGCCAACGCGCCGTCACGGAATTCCCACTTCGCGCCGAGCTCGATGTTCGAGCCCTCGGTGGGATCCAGGGCCGGGTTGTTCTGGTTGTTCGCGTTCGCCGAGAACGTGAAGTTGGCTCCGCCCGGAGGCTGCTGCGACGTCGCGTGCGACAGATAGATGCTGCCGTTCTCCACCGGCTTGTACAGCAGCCCCACCTTGTACGAGAACAACGTGTCGTCGACCTGGAAGTTCTGCGGCACGAGCGAGTTAACGGGCAGTGTCGGGTGCGAAATCAGCGTCGAGAACACCGCGCTATCCACGTTTGTCTCGAAATCGTCGACGCGGAAGCCGGCCGTCAACTGCCACTTCTCGCCGAAGCTCAGCGTGTCGAACAGGTAGACGCCGATGGTCTGCGTCTCGCCACGCGTGTAGCGGCCGTCGCGCGTCGGCGCGTATCCCGGCAGCACGTCGTTGCGATTCGGGTCGTAGAGGTTCGCCGGCGGAACGGGGCTGCCCAGGCTCGCGGCCAGGTAGAGAGGCGCGTACTGCTCCTCGTCGATGAACTCGACGCCGCCCGTGATAGCGTGGCCCACGCCGCCGGTCTGCAGGTTGGCGGTCACGTTCGTCTGGTTCGTGAGCAGCGTGTTGTCCTGGTACTTGGCCTGCCGGGTGCGCGCCACGGTCCATTGTTCGGGCGGAGTCGCGACTGACACGTTGAGCGCATTCACGCCGGTGAGCACGTAGTACTGGTTCAGCTTGCCGTAGCGCGAGGTGTTGCGCAGCGTGACGTTCTCGCTGAAGTCGTGCTCGAACCGCGCCGTGAACATCGTCGCCTCGATGTCCTCGAAGTCGCTCGTGAAGCCGTAGTAATTGCTTCGGTCCACGCGCTCCGGATCCACGCCGGCGGGCGTCAGCACCGGGTTGTAGAAGCCCTCGAGGCCGATCGTCGGCACGCCGCCGTCCGGGACGTTGTCCTGCCGCGTGTGCAGTAGATAGAAGTAGGCGCGCGTGTCGCCTTCCAGGCCGAACGCGAGCGACGGCGCCACGGCCCAACCCTTGCGCTCGACGAAGTCGCGGCCATCCACCTCGCCGTCCTGCGCCATCACGTTGAGGCGGAACGCGGTGCCCGTTCCTTCGAGGCGATGGTTCACGTCTCCCGTGATGCGCGCGTTCTCGGCGGTGCCGTAGCTGACGGTGCCGGCGTTGAAGCTGTCCGCGGTCGGAACCTTGCTCGCGAGATTGATGTAACCGGACGCGGCGCTGCGGCCGTAGTCCGGACCCGCCGGGCCCTTCGCGATTTCGACCTGCTCGGTATTGAAGACGTCGCGGGACACGGCGCCGAGATCGCGGATGCCGTCGATGAAGATCGAACCCTGCGTGTCGAAGCCGCGCATGAAGACCGAATCGCCGGTCGCGGTGTTGCCGTTCTCGCCTAACAAGAACGTCACGCCAGGCGTGTTGCGCAACGCCTGCGACAACGTGGTCGCGCCCTGCTGCGTCAGGACTTCCTTGCTGACGATCGTGATCGTCTGGGGGATGTCGATGAGTTCCTGGGTGAATTTCGGCGAAGACGGGCGATCGACCTTCGGCGTCGGCTCGGCCTCCGTCGCCTCGACGGAGATCTTCGATAGGGTCCTGGCCTCTTCGGTCGTCGAAGTGTTCGTGGCCGTCTGCGCGTGCGCGGCGCCCGCGGCGAGCGCGAGGCTGACGGCTACGGCAATGCGGCGGCGGGCAAACGGCAAGTCCTGGTCGGAAACGGAAATCGGCACGTGATAGCTCCCAAGTCTGGTTGAGACCCCGAAAGCTCTGGCTATCCGGACGGACTTGCTGGATACCGGGGCGGTGCGGCCGAAATCCTATTGCGAATCATTCGCGTTTGCAACTGAGAATGATTGTTAACTGGACGAATCCCGCCGGGGATTGCTCGTCCTAGCTGCCCTGCTTGTTCGGGTCCCGCCAGGCGCGCTCGAATGGCAGCCGCCATGCGTGGGGCGCCACGAGCTGATGAATCGCGTTGGGTCCCCAGGAGCCCGGTGCGTAGGCCTTCACGGGCGGCGGCGATTCGAGCAGCGGGACGGATATCTCCCACAACCGCTCGATGCCTTCGGCCGTGGTGAACAGCGTGTGATCGCCGCGCATCGCATCGAGGATGAGGCGCTCGTACGCCTCGAGCACGTCGCCGATCTGGCCCGTGTCGTTCATCGCGAACTGCAGGCTGTGTTTGTCGAGCTTCATGCCGGGACCGGGCCGCTTGCCGTAGAACGACAGCGACGTGCGCGCGGCATCGGCGAGATCGAAGGTCAGGTGGTCAGGCCCGTGCGCGCCGATGCCCGAGTCGGCCGGGAACATGCTCTTGGGTGGTTCGCGGAACGCGATCGAGATGATGCGCTGGCCCTCGGCCAGTCGCTTGCCGGTGCGTAGATAGAACGGCACGCCGGCCCAGCGCCAGTTGTCGATCGAACACCTGAGCGCGATGAAGGTCTCCGTGTCGGAATCGGCGGAGACGCCCTCCTCGCTGCGATACCCGTTGTACTGGCCGCGCACGACGTCCGCCGGCTGGATGGGCAGCATGCTGCGGAACACCTTGTTCTTCTCTTCGCTGATGGGCTGCGGCGCCAGGTGCGTCGGCGGCTCCATCGCCATGAATCCGAGGATCTGGAACAGGTGCGTGACCACCATGTCGCGGTAGGCGCCGGTGGATTCGTAGAACGCCGAACGTTTGCCGAGTCCGAGGGTTTCCGGCACGTCGATCTGCACATGATCGATGAAGTTGCGGTTCCAGATCGGCTCGAAGAGGCCATTGGCGAAGCGAAACGCGAGGATGTTCTGCGCCGGCTCCTTGCCGAGGTAGTGATCGATGCGAAAGATCTGCTGCTCCGCGAACACTTCGTGGAGCTTCGCATTGAGCCCGACGGCGCTCGCGAGATCCGCGCCGAAAGGCTTCTCCATGATGATGCGCGAGTTCGAGACCAATCCCGCCTCGCCCAGCATGCGCACCGCGGCGAGCGCCGCGCCCGGCGGGACGGATAGATAGTGCAGGCGCCGGCTCTCGGCGCCGAAGGACTTCTCGGCGGCGGCCACGGCGGCCGCCAGTGCGGCGGGACCGGCCTTGATCGGAACATAATCGAGCGAGCCCTCGAACGCTCTCCAGTCGTCGTTGGAGATTTTCCGCACGGAGAATTCGTCGATTGCCGCGCGCGCGAATGTGCGGAAGGCCTCGGCGTCGAACTCGTCGAGCGAGACTCCGACGATGCGGCAGGCCGGTATGAATCCCGCGGTCGCGAGATGCAGCAAACCCGGAATCAGCTTGCGGCGCGCGAGGTCTCCCGTCGCGCCCACCAGGATGACGACCTGCGGAAAACGAGGACCGACGCCGGACGGAATCTTCGCCACGGTGCACTCCCTTGTTAGCAGAGAACACCCCCTCGCCGGCTCAGTATGGGGGCAGCCCCCGTTTCCTAGCAAACGGGGTCAGGCACCTGGCGCACCCACGGTGACTTCCGCGCCGTTGTACTCGACGGTGACATCCGGCCGCGCATCGAGATCGGCCGGCGGCTTCGCGCCGGCGCGAATCCAGCGCACGTGAAAGGTGCGCTTCGCGGGCATGTCCTTGTAGCTGCCGGAGCGCGCGCCGATGACCAGTGCGCCCTTGGCGGCGTCGTACCGCATCGGGACGCGCGCGAATTCGCCGCGCTCGTAGCCGTAGCTCACGCCGTCGTCCTCGTAATAATCGAAGGACCCGTCGGCGCCGGTGAACACGAGCAGCGTGATGGGCGCACCGGGCTTGTCCGCGGTGTGCTGAATGTCCGGACCCACGGGCACGATCGAACCCGCGCGCACGTAGAGCGGCATGCGCGCGAGCGGCGCCGCGGCCTGGATGCTCTGGCCGCCCGCCTGCAACGCGCCCGTGTGGAAGTCGTACCACTCCGCGCCGGCAGGTAGATAGACCTGCCGGGCCCGGGCCTTGTACGCGTACACCGGCGCGACCAGGAACGCCTTGCCGAACAGGTACTCGTCGCGCACGTCGCGCGCGGCGACGTCGTCGGTGAAGTCCATCGCGAGGCCGCGCATGATCGTGCCGTCGCGATGATAGGTGTCCGCCGCGAGCGTGTAGATGTACGGCATCAGCCGGTAACGCAGCCTGTCGTGCCAGACGAGGCTGTCGTAGACCTCACTACCTTGCGGCGCGAGGTTGTAGATCTCCCGGAACGGGAACTCGCCGTGCGAACGGAAGATGGGCGCGAACGCGCCGAGCTGGAACCAGCGCAGGTTGAGCTCGCGCCATTCGGCGAGATCCTCGGGTCGCGGATTCTGCGTGCTGTAACGCTGCTCGAGCGCGAATCCGCCGATGTCGAAGGTCCAGTTCGGCAGGCCGGAGTAACCGATGCTCACGCCGGACGAGATCTGGTTGTAAAGATCGTCCCAGCGCGAAACGATGTCGCCGCTCCAGACGGCCGACGCGTTGCGCTGGATGCCCGCGGTGCCCGAGCGCGTGAGGATGAACACGCGCGTGTCCGGCCGCGCGGCGCGCGCGCCTTCGTACACGCCGCCGGAGTGAACGAGCGCGTACGTATTGAAGAACTGCTCCGCCGGGCCGAGCGCCGTCGGACCGTTGCGCGCAATCAGCGAATCGATGTCGAGGTTCGAGTGCGGATCCGGCTCCGTCGCGTCCATCCACCAGGCGTCGATGCCCAGCACGCCAAGCTTCTCGTTGACCTGGCGCCAGTACATTTCGCGCGCGGCCTGCGAATACGGATCGTAGAACGCATTCTTGTAACCCGGACCCACCCAGTCGAGGTAACCGTCCTCGACGTTCTTGCGATAGATGAAACCCGCGGCGTCGAGCTCCTTGTAGTTGGCCGTCGTCGGATAGAACTTCGGCCACACGGAGATCATGAGTCGCGCGTTCTGCGCGTGCACGGCGTCCACCATGCCTTTCGGGTCGGGGAACCGCGCCGGATCGAATTCGTGCGAGCCCCAGGAATCCTCCTTCCAGTAGAACCAGTCGAGCACGATGTTGTCGAGCGGGATCTTGCGCTTGCGGTACTCGCTGACCACGTCGACCAGTTCCTTCTGGTTCGTGTAGCGCTGGCGGCTCTGCCAGAAGCCGTAGGCCCACTTGGGCAGCATCACGGAACTGCCCGTGAGCCGGCGATACCCGGCGATCACTTCATCCTGGTCGTTGCCCTGGACGAAGTAATAGTCGACCGCACGCCCGACGTCGGACGTGAACGTGAGCGAGTGCCGTTCCGCATCGGGCAGCGGGTCGTTGTGCAGCAGCGCGATGTAACCTCCATTCGGAATCCACTCGATTCGAATGCGCGTTGGCGTCTTCGCATCCATGGCGACGTCGAACGGGTGGTACAGCGGGTTCCAGTTCTGGCGCCAGCGGTCTAGCACCAGCGCGTCGTTCACGTAGACCTTGAAATAGCTGCTGCCGTAGAGCTGGAACTTGTGTTCACCCGGCTTCTGCGTCTCGAGTGTCCCCTCCCACACCACCGACTGGTCAGGCAGGATGTTTGGCGGTGACCCCGCGACCGGCGTCTTCGGCTCGAGCAGCTCCTTGGGCCAATCGAAGCGATCGCGGATGTACTGGTAGTTGATGTCCTTCTCGACGCGCTCGAGCTTCTGCACGCCGCCGAGTGAATACCGCGCGGTGAAGCCGCCCTCCCGGCCGTTCGCATCGCGGATGACGAGGTCGCGCGACGCGAGGCCATACGGCGTCGGGTTGCCGATGCGGGAGATGCCATTGTTGTCCCAGAGCACGCCGTAGTTGCGGGTCGAGACCACGAACGGCACGGCGATGTCGGAGTTGTGCTGCGCAAGCTCCAGGTCTTCACCGTTGAGATTCACCATGCCGTACTGGTGCTGGCCGCCGCCGTAGAAGGCTTCGTCCGTGCCCGGATTGAAACGTCGGGACACGCCCTTGGCCGGCTTCGCGGTGGGCGCCTCCGCGAGCAGCGGCTTCCCGGATTGATCCGTGAAGCGCACCGCGCCATTCGCGAGTGACACGGTCGCGATGATGCGCGCGGTAGTAAGGACCACCTCTCCGTCGCGTTTCTCCACCTCGAAGTCCGACGGCCGCATCGTCGAGTCGACGACCATGAGGCTTTTCGGCAGATCGAGCTTGCCGTCGTCGACCGAGGTGACGCGAATGATCCGGTCGTTCAGTACGTCGAGGCGCACACGATGCTTTTCGCTGTCGGCGGGCGTGACCACGATGCCGCGGTCGATTCGCTCGAACGATCCTTCAGAGGTTTTCGCTCCGCAGGCCGCGAGCAACGCGACGCACACCAGTCCAGCGAGTGATCTCATTCATTTCCCCCAGTAAAGAAGCGCGCCGGAACGGCGAACCCGGCGGCGTGAAGACGCGATCGAGTCGACTTCCGGCAATGGGCTCGATGCTCGCACCGACCCCATCTAATTTTTCTATTATGAAAGTACAATGCTCTAATGAAAAACCAAGATCAAGTGGTTTTGAGCGCCTCGACTGCTGGGCAGGATGTCAGGGAAGTCGACGCGACAACAAAGGGTCCCATGCCTACGAAAACAGGTTCGCGCTCCGACTCTTCCGCGGAGAATTCCACGAAGGCCGCGCGTTATCGCGCGCCGGCGCTCGAGAAAGGACTCGACGTCATCGAATTGCTCGCGGCGGAGAAATCGCCGCTCAATCTCTCGGCGATCTCGCAGCGGCTCGGCCGATCGGCGGGCGAGTTGTTCCGCATGTTGCAGGTGTTGGAGTTCAAGGGGTTCATCACCCTCGCCGACGACGGCAAGGGTTACGTGCTCACCAACAAACTTTTCGCGCTCGCGATGACGCAGGCCCCCGTGCACACGCTGGTGGAAACCGCGCTGCCCATCATGCGCAAGCTCACGCAGGACGTCGGGCAGTCGTGCCACATGACCGTGCCGTCGGAGGACCAGATCGTGGTCATCGCACGCATCGAGAGGCCGGGCGACCTGGGCTTTTCCGTCCGTGTCGGCTACCGGCGCGAAATCTCGCGCGCCACATCGGGCCTCGTGCTGTTCGCGTACCAGGACGATGAAGTGCGCAAGCAATGGCTCAAGCGCTGCCGGATCAAGGGCGAAGCCGCGGAAGCGTTCGTCGAGCGGGCGAATGTCGTGCGGGCGCGTGGTTACCACGAAGCCCCCTCCCATTTCGTGCGCGGCATCACCGATCTCGCCGCGCCGATCCTGCGCGGCGAAACCGCGGTCGCCACGCTCGTCGTGCCGTTCGTGCACTCGAATCCCCTGCTGATGGAGATGCCGGACGTCGTCGAGTGCGTGCGCGCGTCCGCACGCAGGATTTCCGCCGAAATCGTGAATGGAGATTTGCCATGAACGCCCCCGAGATGAGTGCCACTGCCCCGAGCCGCGCGCTCATCACGCCGGGATACGTGTTCGCCACGATCCTCATCGTCGGCCTCTTCTTCATGTGGGGAGTCGCGAACAGCCTCAACGACGTGCTCATCCCGCAGTTCCGCAAGGCGTTTCAGCTCGATGACTTCGCATCGAGCCTCGTGCAGTCCGCGTTCTACTTCGGGTATTTCTGTTTCGCGATTCCCGCGTCGCTGTTCATGCGGCGCTTCGGATATCGCGCGGCCGTGCTGCTCGGACTTGGGTTGTATGGCGCCGGCGCGCTGCTGTTCCTGCCGGCCGCGAATGCCAATCACTACTACGCGTTCCTCGGCGCGCTTTACGTCATCGCGAGCGGACTCGCATTCCTCGAGACCTCGGCGAATCCGCTGATCGCGGTGATGGGACCCGCGCGCAGCGCCGACCAGCGCCTGAACTTCGCGCAGACCTTCAACCCGATCGGGACGATGATGGGCTCGTACATCGGCGGCCTGCTGATCTTCTCCGACGTGCACCACACGCCCGAGGAGATCGCCGCGATGACGCCCGCGGCGCTCGATGCGTTCCGCACCGCCGAGCTCGCGGCAGTCAAACTACCGTACACGCTGATCGCGGCGATGGTGGTCGGCTGGGCCGTGCTCGTGGCCTGCGTGAAGTTTCCGCCGGTCGACGAGCCGCGCGAGGCGGACTCCGGCACCGGCGGCTTTCGCGGCCTGCTTGCCTTCCCTCACTACTGGCTCGGCGTGCTCGCGCAGTTCGCGTACGTGGGCGCGCAGGTCGGCGTGTGGAGTTTCCTGATCCGCTACACGCAGGTGAATTTTCCGGGAACACTCGAGAAGGACGCGCTGCACTGGCTGCCGATTTCGTTCGCGATCTTCTTCGCGGGCCGGCTCCTCGGCACGCTGCTCATGTCGCGCGTGAACGCGGAGAAGCTGCTCGCCGCCTTCGCGGCCGTCAACGTCGTGTTGTGTCTGGTGGCCGTCGCGGCCGGCGGTACGATCGGGTTGTATGCGTTGATCGCGGCGAGCTTCTTCATGTCGATCATGTTCCCGACGATCTTCACGATCAGCCTGCGCGGGCTCGGTCCGTATACGAAATCCGGCTCGTCGTTCCTGGTCATGGCCATCATCGGCGGCGCGGTGTTCACCGCGATCATGGGCTGGGTGTCGCGTGAATCCTCGATCAACGTCGCGTACGTCGTGCCGGCCGTCTGCTTCGCCGTCGTGTTCGTGTTCGCGTGGGCGTCGCGGCGCACGCCGGCCGCGTCCGCATGAAACAACTCGCGCGCCGCTCGCTCGGCCGCACGAGCCTCGAAGTCAGCGTGCTCGGATTCGGCAGCGCGGCGATCGGCAATCTGTACCGCGCGCTCGATGAAGACGAGGCGCGCGAAGCCGTGGAAGAATCGCTCGCTGCCGGCGTGCGTTACTTCGATACCGCTCCGTTCTACGGCTTCGGCTTGAGCGAGCTGCGCCTCGGCGCGGCCCTGCGCGGCGAGCAGCCACGTCCCGTGATTTCCACGAAAGTCGGGCGCAAGCTCGTTCCCACCGGCCCGCAGGACGCAAGCGTCGGGCGTGAAGGTTACTTCTCCTCGCGGCCATTCGCGCCCGTGTTCGACTACGGGTACGAATCCGTGATGCGCTCGCACGCCGAGAGCCTCGAGCGGCTCGGCGTCGACCGCGTCGACATCCTTCTGTGCCACGACATCGGCCGCCTCACGCACGGCGAGCAACACGCGGCACGTCTGCGCGAATTCCTCGACGGCGGCTACCGCGCCATGCTGGAGCTGCGCGAGGCCGGCTCCGTGCGCGCCATCGGCATCGGCGTGAACGAGTGCGAGGTGTGCGTGGAGCTGCTGCACGCCTGTGAGCTCGACTGCATCCTGCTCGCGGGACGTTACACGCTGCTCGAGCAGCCGGCACTCGCGGAGCTGCTGCCGATGTGCGCCGAGCGCGGCGTGTCCATCATCTGCGGCGGACCCTTCAACTCGGGCATTCTCGCGGCGGGTTCGCGCGCCGCCTCGCAGGCTCACTACGATTATTCCGCCGTGCCCGAGGCCGTCCTGGATCGCGTGCGCAAACTCGAGCAGGTCTGCGAGGAGTTCGCGGTGCCGCTCGCCGCGGCCGCGTTGCAGTTCCCGCTGGGGCATGCGTCGATCGCGAGCGTCATCGCCGGTTGCGCCAGCGGCGCGGAGTCGCGCAACTGCGCGGCGATGTTCGCGCACCCGATCCCACCCGGATTCTGGCGCGCCTTGCGCGATCGCGGTCTCGTGGACGCGCGCGCTCCCCTGCCCGCATGACGCACGTCGACAGTCACCAGCACTTCTGGCGTCTGGATCGCGGCGACTACGGCTGGCTGACTCCCACACTGCAGCCTATCTACCGCGACTTCCTGCCGCAGGACCTCGCCCCCGCGATCGCGCGCGCCGGGATCGGCCAGACCCTCCTCGTGCAGGCGGCGCCCACGGTGGCGGAGACGCGTTATCTGCTGTCACTCGCGCGCGAACACTCGTTCGTCGCGGGTGTCGTCGGCTGGGCCGACTTCGAGGCGGCCGACGCGCCCGACGTGATCGCGGATCTCGCCGGGAACGCGCAGCTCCTCGGCCTGCGGCCCATGATCCAGGACATCGCCGATCCGGAATGGATGCTGCGCGAGGATCTCGCACCGGCGTTCGAGGCGATGATCGATCACGGCCTCGTTTTCGACGCGCTCGTGCTGCCGCGGCACTTGCCCGCGCTGCGCGAGCTGGTCTCCCGATACCCTGACCTCGTGATGGTGCTCGATCACGGCGCGAAGCCGCCCATCGCCTCCGGTGACATCGCGGACTGGAAGCGGGACATATCGATGCTCGCGCGCGAGACGCCGATCGTCTGCAAAATGTCCGGCCTCGTCACCGAGGCGCGCAGCGCCGATGCAGCCGTATTGCGCGACAGCGTCGAGCACCTGCTCGCGCAGTTCGGCCCGCGGCGCCTGATGTGGGGCAGCGACTGGCCGGTGTGCGAGCTCGTCTGTTCATACGACGACTGGCGCGCGACGACCGAAACGTTGCTCGCATCGCTCACCGAAGACGAGCGTGAATCCATCTACTCCGGCGTGGCACGATCGACCTATGGAATCTGAACGGCTGAAGGGCAGGACCGCGGTGGTCACCGCGGCGGGATCCGGCATCGGGCGCGCGAGCGCCGAGGCCTTCGCGCGCGCTGGCGCTCGCGTGTTCGCGGTGGACATCAACGGCGATGCGCTGAAGACGCTCGTGGGGTGCGAAGGCCACGTGCTGGACGTGCGCGATCCGGCCGCCATCGCCTCGGTCGCGAAAACCGTAGGCAAGGTGGACGTATTGTTCAACTGCGCCGGGATCGTGCCGAAGGGCACGGTGCTCACGGTCGATCCGGCGGACTGGAACGCCGCGTTCGAACTCAACGTGACGGCGATGTTCAACATGATCCGCGCGTTCCTGCCCGCGATGGTCGCGGCACGCGCGGGCTCGATCATCAACATGTCTTCGGTCGCGGGCTCGATCACGGGTGTGCCGGATCGCTGCGCGTACGGCGCGACCAAGGCCGCGGTCATCGGACTCACCAAATCCGTCGCGGCGGATTTCGTCGAACAGGGCATCCGCTGCAATGCGATCTGCCCGGGCACGGTCGACACGCCGTCGCTGCAGGCGCGGCTGCATTCGTACGGGGATTACGCGAAAACCCGCGCGGAGTTCGAGGCGCGCCAGCCGATGGGTCGGTTCGGCAAGCCCGAGGAAATCGCCGCGCTCGCCCTGTATCTCGCGAGCGATGAGTCCGGATTCACGACCGGACAGATCCATGTCATCGACGGCGGGTGGATGATCTGAAGCACGCGGAGCGCGGCTGCTCTCGGCGCGGCTCTACCTCGTAGCCCGGATTTTCAGGCACTCGTCAAGCGCCGTCAGCAACTCGCGCTTCGCGTTCACGAACTCCTCGACCACCGGCATGTCCGCGGGATGCGTGTACTTCGCCGCGCCCGACCAGAACTTGACGTCGGTGCGCAGTCCGGCCTTCAACGCGGTGATGATTTCGCTCGCCGAGGTCGCCGCATCGAATGCCGCCATCTGCTCCGCCTGCAGTTCCTTCTGATCCTCCGATAGTTCGTTCAGCTGCTCGCGTTTCGCGCGCGACAACTTCGTGGGCCCTTCACCGCGGGCGGCCTTGCTCGCGTTTATCTTCGCTTCGAACGCGGCCTCGATGCGGGCAAGCGTCTCTGCCCTGGCCAATGCATTCTCGAGCGCACGGCGTTCTTCCGCGGCCTCTGCCTTGTCCATCGCGATGCGCAAGGCCTGAACGAACATGAGGGCGGAATCCTTCATCGAGACGGTACTCGTCGAACTTCATCACGGGCCATTCGGGGCCGTCAAACTTCCAACCTCCTCGATCGCATGGCCGCGAGGTCGATTGCGGCTAATATCGCGGCATGAAACTCTCGTCGCTTCTCTTCTCGCTCACGGTGTCGGGCATGTTTCTCGCGGCGCCGGCCACGGCCGATTCGCGCAAGGACATCCTCGCGCTCGCATCCCGGGTCGCCGACTGGCAACTCGCGCACATGGAGAAGATGCCGCCCGGCGTCACCTCCTTCAGCGAGGAAACGCAGCGGCCGCGGAGCTGGCAGAAAGGCGCGTTCTGGGTCGGCATGACGCGGCTCGCCGACGTCACGAAGGAAAAACGCTTCCTCGACGCGATTCTCGCGCAGGGTCGCGCGAACGCGTGGCAGCCCGGCCCGCGCGTCTTCCACGCGGACGATCACGTGATCGCCCAGAGTTACCTCTGGGCCGCGCGCAACGGGGCGGGCAGCGAAGCCATCGTGCCGACCAAGGAACGCTTCGATTCGATCCTGCGCGCGCCGCCGGTCGCGCACCTGAGTTTCGTCGTCGCGAAGGACTATGAATCGACGGAATGCCTGAAGCGCTGGTGCTGGTGCGATGCGGTATTCATGTCCCCGCCGGCCTGGCTGGAGCTCGCGAGTCAGACGGGAGACACGCGGTATCGCGATTTCGCGTTGTCCGAGTTCTGGGCGGCGACGGACTTCCTCTTCGACCCGGTCGAGAAGCTCTACTTCCGCGACAGCCGGTTCTTCGAGCGCCGCGACACACAAGGCCGCAAGTTGTTCTGGAGCCGCGGCAATGGCTGGGTGTTCGCGGGCATCGCCCACATGCTCGAGGCGCTGCCGAAGGACGATCCGGAGCGGCCTGGGCTCGAGAGTCTCTTCCGGCAGATGGCCGTCAAGTTGCGCGCGCTGCAGAAGCCTGACGGCTACTGGCCGCCGTCGTTGTTAGCCTCGGAAGGGTCGCCGCCCGAAACCAGCGGCACCGGTTTCTACGTATACGGACTCGCCTGGGGCGTGAATCAGGGACTGCTCGACGCCAAGGACTACGCCATCTCGATCGAAAGCGGTTGGAAGGCGCTGGAACGGGCCGTCGCGAAGGATGGCCGCCTGGGGTGGGTGCAGCAGGTCAGTGATCGTCCGGAGAACGTGCTCGAGACGGACACGCAGTACTACGGTGTCGGCGCCTTCCTGCTCGCGGCCAGCGCGGTTGCACGGTTGGAAGCCGACTGACGGTGGGGTGATAATCCCCGGCGCCGGAATGTTTGGCGCCACTCGCAGGCGCGGATGAATACCCGTCAGAGGTACCGCCATGAAGAGTCCGTTCGCCGTTGTTCTCGTTCTCGCGGGAATCGTCCTCGCTGGGACCGCCGCCCCGCTGCATGCATCGGAAGGCTGGCTGCTGATCGACAAGTCCGGGCGCGACGCGCTCGTCTACGCGACCGGGAGCGGGATGCAGACCGTCGCGGAGCTGGGCGACCTCACTATCTACGCCAACGCGCCGGACCGGATCGGCATCATCACTCGGGACAAGAAGGCGGGCACGGGCCAACTACTCGTGGTCGACAAGGCGACGCGTGCGATCACCAGCACGTGGGCGCTGGACCTGTACCCGGGCAGCCAGCTGCTCGGGCCGTCGGAGGAGATGGCGCTGCTCGGGAACTCGGCCTACTTCGCGAGTGTGCGGTATGCGGAGAACGGCGTCGACTTCGAGCCGAATGCCGAGGGCGGGTACTTCGATTTCAACCGCATGTCGCTCGCGGATGGCGCGATCGATTCCTTCGCGCTGCCACGCGAGTTCACGAATCCGCGGATCGTCGTCGCCGGCACGGCGGTCTATCTGTTCCCCGACAACAGCTCGCCCGCTTGGAAGCTGGACGAGGCGAATGGCCGCGTGGTGAAAGCGCAGGAAGTCATCGTGAACCCGCACATCCTCAAGGACGCGGGCGCGGGACCATTACAGGTTGCGCTGGGCGCGGCGCCCGGCACGGTGTCACGCCTGCCCGACCGGTCGGTCATCTACGTCGACGCCCAATCCGGCGCGATCGAGTCGAAGTCGCCGAGCGGAAAGGTGCGCGAGCTGTGGAATCCCGAGAAGCAGGTACCCGGCATTTCACGCACGGGCACTCGCGTCATCGAGGTTGTCGCCCAGCACGACACCGAGGGTGGGGACAGCGGTGCCGGTGTAAAAAGTGGGGATT
>JAEZCR010000079.1 GCA_023433465.1 Pseudomonadota bacterium
TCGAGGCGATGTCGATGGACGAGCGCATGACCATCTGCAACATGTCCATCGAGGCCGGCGCGCGCGCGGGCATGATCGCGCCCGACGCCACCACGTTCGAATACCTGAAGAACACGCCGCGCGCGCCGAAGGGCGACGCGTGGGAAGCCGCGGTCGCGCGCTGGTCCAGGCTACCCACCGATACAGGCGCGAAGTTCGACCGAAGCGTCGAGATAGACGCCGCCTCGCTCGTGCCGATGGTCACGTATGGCACGCATCCCGGCATGGTGGCCCCGGTCAATGGATCGGTACCAGAGAAAGGCGACGCCGTGTTCGAAAAGGCGCTCGCGTACATGGGCCTCAGGGCTGGCGAACCCATCAGCAACGTGCCGGTGAACAACGTATTCGTCGGCAGCTGCACGAATGGCCGCCTCTCCGACCTGCGCAAGGCCGCCGGCGTTTTGCGCGGACACAAGCTCGCGCAGGGCGTGAAGATGCTGGTCGTGCCGGGTTCGCAGGCCGTCAAGCGCCTGGCCGAAGCCGAAGGCCTGCACAAGGTTTTCCTCGATGCCGGCGCCGAATGGCGCGAGAGCGGCTGCTCGATGTGCCTCGGCATGAACGGCGATCTCGTGCCCGCCGGGCATTACTCGATCAGCACCAGCAACCGAAACTTCGAAGGCCGGCAGGGAACCGGCGCGCGCACACTGCTCGCGAGTCCCGAAACCGCCGCCGCGTCCGCGATCCGCGGGCGCGTCACCGATCCGCGTGAGTTTTCCCCTAACTAGTCGAACATGGCCGCCGTCACACAGATCCGCGCGCGCACCGTCGCGCTGCCCGTCACCAACATCGACACCGACCAGATCATTCCCGCGCGGTTCCTGACCGCGACGTCGAAGGCCGGGTTCGGCAAACACCTCTTCGCCGACTGGCGCTACGACGCCGCGGGAAATCCGAAGCCCGACTTCGTGCTCAACAAGCCCGAGGCGAAGGGCGCAGCCATCCTGGTCGCCGGCCGCAACATCGGCTGCGGTTCCTCGCGCGAGCACGCGCCCTGGGCGCTGCAGGACTTCGGCTTCCAGGCCATCGTCAGCACCGAGTTCGCGGACATCTTCCGCACGAACTGCCTGAAGAACGGTCTGCTGCCCGTGGTCGTCGACGAGCAGACGCACGCCTGGCTGCTCGCGAATCCGGGCGTCGAGATCGGCATCGACATCGCAAGCTCGACGCTCACGCTGCCTGACGGCACCAAGGTCACATTCCCGCTCGAAGGGTTCGCGCGGTATTGCCTCATGAACGGCGTCGACGAGCTCGGCTTCCTGCTCTCGAAGGACGACGCGATCAGCGCGTACGAGAAGTCACACGCGCGCTAACGAAGAGTCACACAGTGAAAGCAAGAATTGCGGTCATCGCGGGCGATGGCATCGGTCCCGAAGTCGTCGCCGAGGGCACGCGTGTACTCGAGCGCATCGCTCGCAAGTTCGACCACGAATTCACGATGAACGCGGCCCCGTTCGGCGGCGCGGCCATCGACCTCACGGGCGATCCGCTTCCACGGGCCACGCTCGACGAATGCCTCGCGGCCGATGGCGTGTTGCTCGGTGCGATCGGCGGTCCCAAGTGGGGTCCGTCCGCGAAGGTGCGGCCCGAGCAGGGTCTGCTGCGCATCCGCCGCGAGCTCGGCGTGTACGCCAACCTGCGGCCGATCAAACTACACCCCGCCCTGCGCGATTCGTCGGTGCTGAAGCCCGAGATCCTCGACGGCGTCGACCTCGTGTTCGTGCGCGAACTCACGGGCGGCATCTATTTCGGCGAGAAGACGCGCACCGCGACGCTCGCCACCGACCTGTGCAGTTATTCCGTCGCGGAGGTCGAGCGCATCACCCGCGTGGCGGGCCGGCTCGCCACGGCGCGCCGCAAGAAGATCGTGTCCATCGACAAGTCGAACGTCCTCGAAACTTCGCGCCTGTGGCGCGAAGTGGCCGAGCGCGTGATCAAGGCGGAGTTTGCCGGCGTGTCGATCGAACACATGCTGGTCGACTCGACCGCGATGCACCTGATCAAGCGGCCGCGCGATTTCGACGTACTGCTCACCGAGAACATGTTCGGCGACATCCTCACGGACGAAGGCGCGATGCTCGCGAGTTCGCTGGGTCTGCTGCCTTCCGCCTCGATCGGCGATGGCCGGCGTGGCCTCTACGAGCCGATCCACGGTTCGGCGCCCGACATCGCGGGCAAGGGAATCGCGAACCCCATCGGCACGATCCTGAGCGCGGCCTTGCTGCTCCGGCATTCCCTGGGCCTCGAGGCCGAAGCCGCGGCCGTCGAAACCGCCGTGAGCCGCGCGATCGACGGCGGTGCGCGCACCGCGGACATCGCGGAAACGGGCCGCACGGCCCTCACGACGTCCCAGATGGGCGACGCCGTGCTGACAGCGCTGGGCTGAGCCAGCTCCCGACGTCGTAGTCGTCGATGGCGAATTCGCCGGCTTCGAGCCGGTGGCCTCGGCCTATCGCATATCCGCCGTCGAAAATCGCGCCGCCCGTTCGACCATGGGTCATCCCTTCACCATCGGAGGCCGCCATGCATCGAGTCGTAACACGGGACCAGTGGATCGCTGAACGCAAGCAGTTGTTGCAGGAGGAAAAAGAATTCACCCGGCGCCGGGACGCACTCGGCGAGAAGCGCCGCGCCCTGCCCTGGGTCAGGATCGACAAGCGGTACGAATTCGATTCACTCGAAGGTCGCGTGACGCTCGCGGACCTGTTCCGCGGCCGCAGCCAGCTTTTCGTCCAGCACGTGATGCAGGGGCCGGACCAGCCGCTGCAGTGCGTGGGCTGCGCGCTCGGTATCGATGGCATGGAAGGTTTGTTGCCGCACCTCGAGAACCATGACGTGTCGGTGGTCGCCGTCGCCCGCGCGACGATGCCCGAGCTCAACGCCTTGCGCGAACGCATGGGCTGGCGCATTCCCTTCTACTCGTCGTTCGGCTCGGACTTCAACTACGACTTCGGCGTGTCGTTCAAGCCTGAAGAGATGGCCGCGGCGCGTGCGTACTACAACTACACGCACTGCGATCCGGGCATCGAGGACATCTCCGGCAACAGCGTGTTCTACCGCGACGGATCCGGCGACGTCTTCCACACGTATTCGAACTACGCGCGCGGCGGCGAGGACTTCATGGCTATCTACCGCATCCTCGAAGTGCTGCCGAAGGGCCGCAACGAGAACGGCCCTCACTACTCCCTCACCGACTGGGTCCGGCCGCGCGACATGTACGGCAAGGGCGGCGAAGTGGCTCCGAACGGCCGCTTCACGCCACCCGTTTCCTGCTGCATGTGAGCGGCATCTTGAAAGGCAGGGCGTCGAGACGTGGATTTCTCGGGGCCGGCGCCGCCGCGGCGTTGCCGCTGACGCCGCAGGGAGCGCGAGACCGGGCGTCGCCGTCCCGAACCGGAATGCTCACAGGCAAGGTTGCCGTGGTGTATGGCGCCGCGGGTTCGATGGGCAGCGCGATCTCGCGCGCGTTTGCGCGGGAAGGCGCGCGCGTGTTCCTGGCGGGACGCACGCGCGCGACGCTCGACGCGCTGGCAGCCGAACTCACGCACGGCGGCGCATCGGCCACCGCGACGGTGGTCGATGCAATGGATGGCGACGCGGTCGAGAAACACCTTGCGATGATCATAGGAGAGGCCGGCGCCATCGACATTTCCTTCAATCTCATCGGCCTCGGGGGCAGCCAGGGTCAGCCGCTCACGGGCATGAAGCTCGAATCGTTCGAGGAGCCGATCGTCAACGCGATGCGTACGCACTTCATCACGGCCACGGCCGTCTTCGCGGCGTCGGACCGTGCAAGCGCGTTGACCGCCGCGGTGCTCAACGCCACCTGCGGCGAGATCGCCGACTGAGCGATCAGCGCAGCGATTTCACGCCGTTCGCCAGATCCCGCAGCAGGTCCTCGGTCGCCTCGATGCCGATCGACAGGCGCAGCAATCCATCGACGAGGCCCGCGGCCGCGCGCGCCTCGGGCGCCATCGCCGCGTGCGTCATGGTCGCGGGATGGGCGACGAGGCTTTCGACGCCACCTAACGACTCGGCGAGGGAGAACAGCTCGAGCGCCTCGGAGAACCGCCGCGCGCCATCGACGCCGCCCTCGACTTCGAGCGTGACGATCGCGCCGAAGCCCGACTGCTGGCGCTTCGCGATCTCGTGTCCGGGATGCGATGCGAGGCCCGGGTAGTAGACCTTCTTGACGAGCGGCTGCTTCGCCAGGAATTCGGCCACGGCTTGCGCGTTCTTGCCGTGTTCGCGCAGTCGCACGTGCAACGTGCGCAGCCCGCGCAGCGTGAGGAAGCTGTCGAACGGCGAACCCGTGAGCCCGAGGCAGTTGCCCCACCACGCGAGCTGCTCGGCGACATCCGGCTTCGCCGCGATGACCGCGCCGCCGACCACGTCGCTGTGGCCGTTGATGTACTTGGTCGTCGAGTGCACGACGATATCCGCGCCGAGCGCGATCGGCTTCTGCCAGCCCGGCGACAGGAACGTGTTGTCCGCGACCACGAGCGCGCCGATCGCATGTCCGCGGCGCGCGATGTCGGCGACGTCGGTGATGCGCAGCAGCGGATTGCTGGGCGTCTCGATCCACACCATCGCCGCCGGCTTCGACAGCGCCGCGTTCACCGCGGCGGCATCGTTGAAGTCGACGAACTCGACGGCGAGCTCCTTACGCTTGTTCCAGGCCGTGAACAGGCGGAACGTGCCGCCGTAGCAGTCGTGCGGCACGATGACGCGCGCGCCGACCGGCAACAGGTGGCCCACGAGCGTGATCGCGCCCATGCCCGAGCCCGTGATGACCGCGCCCACGCCGCCTTCGAGGTCGGCGAGCGCTTCGGCCAGCAGATCGCGCGTCGGATTGCCCGAGCGGCTGTAGTCGTACTTGCGCTTGTCGCCGAAGCCGCGGAACGCGTAGGTGGATGACAGGTGAATCGGCGGCACCACCGCGCCGGTCACGTCACAGTTTTCGAGGCCCGCGCGCACGGCGCGGGTTTCCTGGGTCAGCAAGGTCGTCATCCGTCGGTTCCCTGGGGTTCGATAGTTAGAGTGCGTTGGCGAAGATCGGCGCCAGGCGCCGGTTCTCCTTGAGGAATGCGTCGTGTCCGTACACCGATGAGATCTCGTGCAGCTCGGCGTTCGGCAGCCGCGCGACCATCGCGCGCATGTCGGCCAGCGGCACGAGCTGGTCCTCGCGCACGGCGACCGCGGTGACCGGTGCGAAGATGCGCGCCGCGTCGACGCGATGCAGGTCGATGGACTCGGACAGGCACACGAAGGAATCGGGCCGGTAGCGCTGCGCGTAATCGGCGCCGCGCGCGAACAGGTATTCCTCGACGGGCAGTTCGAAACGCCCGTCGATGCGCCGCGCGGCCCCCGCGAAGCGCGCCGCGAATTCCTCGGGACTGCGGTAGGTCGCCATCGCGAGCGCACGCGCGAGCTCGAGGCCCTGCGCCGGCTTGCCCGATTCGATGGCGAACTTGACGATGCGCCGCTGCACGACGCGCCAGGCGCTCGCCATCGGGTGAGCCCGATCTGCCGCGCTGATCACGATGAGCCGCGCGACGCGATCCGGATAACGCTCGCCGAACGCGAGAGCGACCATGCCGCCGTACGACGCGCCCACAATGGCGCGCAACGACGAGATGCCGAGGTGGTTGATGAGCCGCAGCAGTAGTTCGGCCTGGTCGTAGGCCGAAATGCTCGGAAACGGCGCGCCGTCGCGCGGACCGGTGGAGTCCGCGCTCGCGCCGAGGTAGTCGAAGCTCAGGATGCGGAAGCGCTGGGGATCGAGCGCGAGACCCGGACCCACGACTTCATGCCACCAGCCGCCGCGCGGCTCCTCGGGGATCCATACCCGGCGCGATGCCGAGATGCCGCCCAACGCCACGACGACCGGCGCGCCCGCGGGGCCCGCGATACGCCAGGCGAGCGACACGGACTCGAGGCTTGCGCCGAAATGCAGCTTGAGCTCGCCGGGAACGGCCAGGACGCCTTCGCGGATCTGCACGCCTCCGGGCCCTGCCGCCGCGCCGAGGCTCGTCGAACCATCACTGAGTTGCTTGTTCTCGTTGCTCACCGAATGCTCCAACCACTCATCGGGCACTCGCAGAGCGGCCGCGCGGGATGCGCGGCACCTCGCCCCCGGGTTGCGGGGTGCTGAGGCTGCTCATCTGCCGGAACCGGAAGGCGTTCCGCAGGAGTTGGCACCTTTCCGAATTTGCGGCGGTTGCCCCGGCTTCTTTGGGCCTATCCCTCAGCCGGTCTCGATGAGTGGCGCGAATTCTAAGGGGGCGTACATCACGCACGCAAGCATTGGCCTTGCTTTTGTGCGCCGGCTCGTGTCCAATGCGCCACCGTATTAACGCGTTAATACATTAACTCGCTGGCAATGAAACAGCACCGCAACATCACCGCCCGGCAGGAAGCGCTCTCCGAACGCAACCTGTTCGCCGCCATGCTGACCCTGAAGTCGGTCGACGAGTGTCGCGCCTTCTTCCGGGACCTGTGCACGCCGGCCGAGCTGCAGGCCCTCGCGGACCGCTGGGCGGTGGTCGAGTGGCTGCAGAAGGGCTTGCCCTACCGCGAAATTCACCGCCTTACGGGTGTCAGCGTCACGACCATCGGCCGGGTGGCCCGGTGCCTCCAGGACGGCAACGGCGGTTACTCGCTCGCAGTCTCGCGGCAGCATCGCCACGCCTGATCTCCCTCCGGGCCCGTGTCCGGCTGGATCCCCTTTCCCAATGTCCTGAATTCGACCCCATGACACCTTCATTCAACGACCCTTCACTCAAAGACGCTGGCCAGCGCCTCAAGCTCGCCATCCAGAAATCGGGACGGCTGACCGACCCTTCGCTCGAGCTGCTCAAGAACTGCGGCCTCAAACTATCGCGGGGCCGGGATCAACTCATGGGCTTCGGCGAGAACATGCCGCTCGACGTCCTGTTCGTGCGCGATGACGACATCCCCGACCTCGTGCAGGAAGACGTCTGCGATCTCGGGCTGGTCGGCCGCAACGTGCTCGAGGAGAAGCGCCTGGAGCTTCAGTCACGCGGGCACGCCGCGAACTTCACCGAGGTGCGCACGCTCGAGTACGGCCGCTGCCGGCTCGCGCTCGCCATCCCGGAAGGTTTCAGCTACGAAGGCGCACGCTCGCTGCAGGGCAAACGCATCGCGACCACTTACCCGTTCACGCTCGAGCGTTATCTGCGCGAACGCAACGTGACCGCGGACATCGTGACGTTGTCGGGCGCGGTCGAGATCGCGCCGCGCCTCGGCCGCGCGGCCGTGGTCTGCGATCTCGTATCGACCGGCTCGACGCTGCAGGCCAATCACCTGCGCGAACTGGAGACCGTGCTCGAGAGCCAGTCGCTGCTGATCCGCACGCCGGTGGCGTTGTCGCCTGAGAAACAGGAATGGGTCGATCGCCTGCTGTTGCGCATCGACGGCGTCCAGCAAGTTCGCGAAAGCAAGTACATCATGCTGCACGCGCCGCGCTCGGCGCTGCCGGAGATCCGCCGGCTGCTGCCCGGCAGCGAATCACCGACGATCATTCCGCTCGAAGGCTCGGACAAGGTCGCGATCCACGCCGTGTGCCGCGAAAATGTGTTCTGGGAAACGCTCGAGAGCCTCAAGAAGGCGGGAGCGAGCGCCCTGCTCGTCCTGCCCGTGGAAAAGATGCTGGCCTGAAGATGCAGCTCATCGACTGGAAAACCGCCTCCGCCGAACAACGCCGCGCCGCCCTCGCGCGCCCGGCGGCGGAGTCGCGCGCGGACGTGCTGCGCGACGTCGCGGAAATCGTCGCCGCCGTGCGCGCCGAGGGTGATGCCGCGCTGCGCCGTTACATGCAGAAATTCAGCGGCACCGCGCTCGACGATCTGCGCGTGAGTCCGGTCGAGTTCGCGGAGGCGCGCGCCAGCCTCACCCGGGAGCAGATCGCCGCGCTCGAACGCGCGGTGGCGAACGTCACGAAGTTTCACGAAGCCCAGCAGGCGCAGCCGCTGTCCGTCGAAACCATGCCTGGAGTCGTTTGCGAGCGGATCGTGCGTCCGATTCGCAGCGTCGGGCTCTACGTACCCGCCGGCTCCGCTCCGCTTCCGTCCACCGCGATCATGCTCGCCGCGCCGGCGCGCGTCGCGGGTTGCCCACTGCGCGCGATCGCGTGTTCACCCAACGCGGATGGCAAGGTACACGCATCGGTACTCGTCGCCGCCGAGCTGTGTGGTGTCGAGACCATCTACAAGATGGGAGGCGCGCAGGCGATCGCCGCGTTCGCCTTCGGCACGGAGTCGGTGAAGAAGGTCGAAAAGATCTTCGGTCCCGGCAGCGCCTGGGTGACCACCGCGAAGCAGATCGTCGCCGCGGATCCCGCGGGCGCCGCGATCGATCTGCCGGCGGGTCCCTCCGAGGTGCTGGTGATCGCGGATGAATCGGCGAACCCGAAATTCGTCGCCGCCGATCTGCTCGCGCAGGCCGAACACGACACCATCGCGCAGGTCATCCTCGTCACGACGTCGGCGGTACTCGCGCGCGCCGTCATCGTCGAAGCGGCCGCGCAAGCCCACGAGCTGAGTCGCGAACACATCGTCGACGAGTCGATGCGTCACAGCCGCGTCATCGTCGTGCCCGATCTCGACACGGCGCTGGCCGTGTCCAACGACTACGCGCCCGAACACCTCATCCTCCAGACGCGCGACGCACGTGCGCTGCTGCCGCACGTCGAAAGCGCAGGCTCGGTGTTCGTCGGCGAATGGTCGCCGGAGTCGATGGGCGACTACTGCTCGGGCACCAACCATGTGCTGCCCACCTACGGCTACGCGCGCAGCTACAGCGGCGTCTCGCTCGCGGACTTCCAGAAACGCATCACCGTGCAGGAACTGAGCGCCGATGGATTGCGCGACCTCGGTCCCACGGCCATCGCGATCTCGAATCTCGAAGGGCTCGACGCGCACGGCAACGCGGTGCGCGTGAGACTCGACGCCCTCGCGGGGAAAGCGCCATGAGCGACATCCTCGCGCTCGCGCGTCCCGACATCCTCGCGCTCAAGGCATATTCACACGCGAGCTGGGACCCGGCCTTCGACCGCCTGCACGCCAACGAACTACCTTGGCGCGCCGAAACGGATCGCTCGCAGGCCGGACTCAACCGGTATCCGGAGCCGCACCCGCACGCCCTCGCCGAGAGGCTGGCGCAACTGTACGGCGTGCCCGCCGAAAACCTGCTGCCCGGCCGCGGCAGCGATGAATCGATCGACCTGCTCGTGCGCGGTTTCTGCCGCGCGGGCGTCGACAACGTCGTCATCTGCCCGCCGACCTTCGGCATGTACTCGGTCGCGGCGCGCATCCAGGGCGCGGCCGTGCGCGAAGTTCCGCTCGTACGCGAGCGCGGGTTCGCGCTCGACACGGAAGGCGTGCTCGCGGCCTGCGACGCGAACACGAAGATCGTGTTCCTGTGCTCGCCCAACAACCCCACGGGTAACGCCATGGAACCTGCGGCCATCGAAAGGCTGCTGACCGCGCTCGCGGGACGCTCGCTCGTCGCGGTGGACGAGGCCTACATCGAATTCTCCGGCGACGCGTCTCTAACCACCCAGCTCGCGCGCTTCCCGAACCTCGTGGTGCTGCGCACGCTGTCGAAGGCGTTCGGCCTTGCCGGTGCACGCGTCGGTTCGCTGATCGCCGCGGCGCCCATCGTCGCGCTGCTCGGCAAGGTGATCCCGCCCTATTCCATTCCGCAGCTCACCATCGAGGCCGTGCTCGCGACGCTCAGCGGTCCGCAGCTCGCCATCCAGCGGGAACGCGTGAACCAGGTGCGCGCGGAGCGCGACCGCCTCGCGGCCGCGCTGGCCGACGCACGCGCCGTGAGCAGGATTTGGCCAAGCGTCGCGAACTTCCTCTTGGTGGATTTCGAGGACGCCGAAGGCGCGCTCGCTGCCGCGCGGAACGCGAAGCTGCTGATCCGCGACATGCGCAGCGTGTCCCCACGGTCCCTGCGCATCTCGGTCGGCACGCCCGAGCAGAACGATCGCCTGATCCGGAGTTTCACGTGAGCAAGTCGAAGGTGTTGTTCGTCGATCGGGATGGCACGCTCATCGAGGAGCCGCCGGACGAACAGGTCGATGCGATCGAAAAGATCCGCTTCATGCCGGGCGTGTTCGCGGCCTTGCGCGCCGCGCAGGCCGCGGGCTTCAAGCTCGCGATGGTCACGAATCAGGACGGCCTCGGCACGGCGAGCTTTCCGCAGGCGGCATTCGACGTACCGCACGACTTCATGATGGATGCGTTCAGCTCGCAGGGCATCGAATTCGACGCGGTGTTCGTGTGCCCGCACCGCAAGGATGACGGGTGCGAGTGCCGCAAGCCCAGGATCAAGCTGGTCGAGGACTACGCGCGCGGCGTCGATCTCGCGGCGAGCGCGATGGTCGGCGATCGCGCGACGGACATCGAGTTCGCCGAGAAGTTAGGCATTCGCGGACTCGTGGTGCGGCGTCACGGTAACACCTCCGAAACCTGGCCCGCGATCATCCGCGCGCTGACCGAGCGCAAGGCCGTGATCCAGCGCAAGACGAAGGAAACCGACATCCGGGTCGCGGTCAACCTGGATGCCACCGCCCCCGTGAAGATCGTGACCGGCATCGGGTTCTTCGACCACATGCTCGAGCAGATTGCCAAACACGGCGGTTTCTCCCTCGAGCTCGACTGCAAGGGTGATCTCGACATCGACGAGCACCACACCGTCGAAGACTGCGCGCTTGCGCTCGGCGAAGCGCTGCGCAACGCGCTCGGCGACAAGCTCGGCCTCGCGCGGTATGGATTCGTGCTGCCGATGGATGAAGCGCAGGTGCGCGTCGCCATCGACCTCTCCGGCCGAGCCTACGGCGTGTTCGAAGGCAAGTTCTCGCGCGAGGCCGTCGGCGGCCTGCCGACCGAGCTCGTGCCGCATTTCTTCCGTTCCCTCGCCGAGAGCCTCAAGGCCGCCATTCATGTCACCATCACCGGCGAGAACACGCATCACATGATCGAAGCCTGCTTCAAGGGTGTCGGACGCGCGCTGCGCCAGGCGTTTCGGCGCGAAGGCGCCGAGCTGCCGTCCACGAAAGGAATGTTATGAGCGCCGTCGCGATCATCGACAGCGGCGGCGCCAACATCGCCTCGTTGCGCGCGGCCCTTGCCCGACTCGGCGCGGACTCCGTCGTCACGACCGATCATGGCGTCATACAGAGCGCGAAGCGCGTGCTGCTGCCGGGCGTGGGCAACGCGCACAGCGCGATGAACAAGCTGCGCGGCGTCGGACTCGACCAGCTCATTCCGAAGCTCGAACAGCCCTTGCTGGGCATCTGCCTCGGCATGCAGATCCTGTTCGAGCATTCCGAGGAAGGTCCCGCGAATGGTCTCGGCGTGATCCCGGGGCGCGTGGGCAAACTATCCGCAGCGCCGGGCCTGCCGGTGCCGCACATGGGCTGGAACCAGCTTGCGCAGACCAAAGCCGATCCGCTGCTCGACGGTGTGAGCGCGCTCGACTACGTGTACTTCGTGCACGGATACGCGGTGCCGACCGGCGATTGGACGGTCGCGACCACCGAGTACGGCGGCAACTTCACCGCGGTCGCGCGCCGCGACAACATCAGCGGCACGCAATTCCACCCCGAACGTTCGGGCGTGGTGGGTGCGCGCATCCTCGCCAATTTTCTGAAAGAAGGGGTCTGAACGCCTCATGATTCTCATCCCCTCCATCGATCTGCGTAACGGCCGCTGCGTGCGCCTGCTCAAGGGCGACTTCGACCGCGAGACGCGTTACGACCTCGAGCCGCACGAGCTGCTGCAGCGATATCGCGCGCTCGGCGCCACCTGGCTGCACGTCGTCGATCTCGACGGCGCCAAGGATGGCCAGCTCGCAAACCGCAGCGTCATCGTGCGCCTCGCCTCGCAGAAGGCGTTGAACATCCAGGTGGGCGGCGGCGTGCGCTCGACGGCCGTCGTCGACGACCTGCTGCGCAATGGCATCGATCGCGTCATCGTCGGCAGCGCCGCGGTCGAAAGTCCCGCCGAGGTGCAGGGCTGGTTCAAGAGATACGGCGCCGAGAAGATAGGCCTCGCCTTCGACATCCGTCACGACGCCGCGGGCACGCCGCGCGTGCTCACGCGCGGCTGGACGAAGGAATCGAAGCTCACCCTCTGGGAGGCGATCGACTCCTATCTACCGCATGGTCTCAAACACGTGTTGTGCACGGACGTCGAGCTCGACGGCGCGTTGCAGGGACCTGCGGTCGCGTTGTACGCGGAAGCCGTGAAGCGTTATCCGCAGATAGCCTGGCAGGCCTCGGGCGGCGTGCGCAGCGCCGCTGATCTCGCCGCCCTCGCCGCCACCGGCAGCGCCGCCGCGATCAGCGGCAAGGCATTGCTGGAAGAACTGATCAAACCATCGGAGTTAGCGCCATTCTTGCCAAACGCATAATCCCCTGCCTGGACGT
>JAEZCR010000118.1 GCA_023433465.1 Pseudomonadota bacterium
GATGAGCGCTGGTCCTCGCAGGATGCGGAGGAACGGCTGCGCACGATGCGCGCGAGCGGGCAACGGCAACGGCGCGTGACCAAGGCGGACGTCGATGCGGCCGCCGCGGCCGTGATACTGGAACGCTGGTTCGACAAGCACTGAACAACATGACCGAACAGACCCGACCCGACGGAACGCTGCGCCACCTCCTGACCCTCGAAGGCATGCCGAAAGCACAGATCGAAAGCCTGCTCGCGCGCGCGCAGACTTTCGTCAAGCCCATCGGCGAGCCGCCGGTGAAGAAGAAATCACTCGCCGGCGTCACCGTGGCCAACCTGTTCACCGAGCCTTCGACCCGCACTCGCGTGTCGTTCGAGCTCGCGGCGAAGCGCCTGCATGCCGACGTGGTGAATCTCGAAGTGCAGCTCTCCTCGCGCGTGAAGGGCGAAAGCATGCTCGACACGATTTTCACGCTCGAGGCCTGTCACGTGGACGTATTCGTGATCCGCGACGCGGAGTCCGGCGTGCCAGGTCTGGTCGCCGAGCACGTCAAACCGCACGTGAGCGTGCTGTCCGCCGGTGAAGCCAGCATCGCGCATCCCACGCAGGGACTGCTCGATGCGCTCACGATCCAGCAGGCGAAGGGGAAGTTCGAAGGCCTGCGCGTGGCCATCGTCGGCGACGTGAAACACTCGCGCGTGGCGCGCTCGGCGTGGCACGTGCTGGCGACGCTCGGTGTCGCCGAGATCCGTATCGTCGCGCCGAAGGCGCTCATGCCCGATCCGGGCGAATTCGCCGGCTGCGAGCGTTTCACGTCGATCGACACGGGCATCGCCGGCGTCGACGTCATCATGATGCTGCGCATCCAGAAGGAACGCATGGCGACGGCGCAGATACCGGATGCGGACCGTTACTTCGCGAAGTTCGGACTGTCCGCGGATCGCCTCGCGAAGGCCAAGCCAGATGCGATCGTCATGCATCCGCAGCCGATGAACCGCGGCATCGAAATCGCGTCCGACGTCGCGGATGGTCCTCAATCGGTCATCCGCGAGCAGGTACGCAATGGCGTCGCGGTGCGCATGGCCGTGCTCGAGGCCGTCGTCGAAGGCCGCGGCAAGTGAACGCGCTCCCGCAAGAAGAGCCCGGCCGCGGCGCCGGCGTTCATCCCGCGCACCGCGGCAGCATCTGCCTCGAGGACGGTACGCTCATCGCGCAGGAGAGCTGGCCCGGCGAGCAGTTCGTCCTGAGAATCACGGCGCCGAAGTGCGCGGGGCGCGCGCTGCCCGGCAGTTTCGTGCACCTGACCTGCGATCCGGACGTGCCCATGCGCCGTCCGTTATCCATCCAGCGCGTCAACGCCGCCGAAGGCTGGATCGAGATTCTCTACAAGATCGTCGGCCCGGGCCTGCGCGCGTTGAGCCGCCGCAAGGTCGGCGATCCGATCAGCGTGCTCGGGCCCATCGGCCAGCCGTTCCGCCCCGATCCGAAGCGGCCCCGGGCCCTGCTCGTGGGCGGCGGCGTCGGCATCCCGCCGATGGTGTTCCTCGCGGAGTGGATGGTTGCCCAAGGTGGCCCCTGGAAACCGTTGGTGCTGATGGGCTCTGAGATTCCGTTTCCGTTCAAGACGCGACCGTCGACCATCCTCGTGTCCGGCATTCCTGCCGGCAGCATCGCCTGCATGCCGCTGCTCGATGGCTGGAGCGTGCCGAGCCGCCTGGCCTCGAAGGCCGGCTTTCCCGGCTGCTACGACGGGTTCGTCACGCAGCTCGCGGATGAGTGGTTAGGCTCGCTCGACGCGGGCGCGAAGGCCGAGGTCGAGGTGTTCTCGTGCGGCCCGACGCCGATGCTCGAGGCGATGGCGAAGGTGGCCTTGAAGCACGACGTGCCCTGCCAGGTGTCGCTCGAGGAATTCATGGCGTGCGCGGTCGGCGGATGCGCGGGTTGCACGGTGAAAGTCGCGACGCCCGATGGGCCCGCCATGAAGCGCGTGTGCGTTGACGGACCGGTGTTCGACTCGCGCGCGGTGTTTGGGTCGTAGTAAAAGAAAAGGCGCGTCACGAATGACGCGCCCCTTCAACCCTTCACGCAGACGACCTGCTTGAGGGTGTACGCGATCTCGACGAGATCGCGCTGCGCCGCCATCACCGCGTCGATGTCCTTGTACGCGGCCGGCGTCTCGTCGATGACGTCCTTGTCCTTGCGGCACTCGACGCCCTCGGTCGCGGCGATGTGATCCTCGACCGTGAAGCGCTTCTGCGCCGCGGTACGCGACATCACTCGACCCGCACCGTGCGAGCAGCTCTCGAAGCTCTCGGGGTTTCCCAGGCCGCGAACAATGAATGAACGCGCACCCATCGATCCCGGGATGATGCCGAGCTCGCCCTTCTTCGCGCTCACCGCGCCCTTGCGGGTCACGATGAGGTCTTCTCCGAAGTGCGTCTCGTGCGTGCAGTAGTTGTGGTGGCAGTTCACCGCCACCTCGCCCAACTGAAACGCTCGCAGCTCCTCACGCATCACGCGCAGCACCGCGTCCATCATCGAACGACGGTTCTCGGCCGCGTAGTCCTGGGCCCAGGTCATCGCCTCGACGTAGTCGTCGAAGTGATCCGTTCCCTCGACCAGGTACGCGAGATCCTGATCGGGCAGGTTGATGAAGTGCTTCTTCATGTCCTTGCGCGCCAGCTCGATGAAGAGCTGACCGATCAGGTTGCCGATACCGCGCGAACCCGAGTGCAACATCACCCATACGGTCTGCTCGGTGTCGAGACAGATCTCGATGAAGTGGTTGCCGCCACCCAGCGTTCCGAGCTGCTTGTGCGGTTCCTTGTTCTTCAGGCGCGGATACTTCGCGACGATCGCGGCGTGACGCCCTTCGAGCGTCTTCCACCGCGTCGCCACCGAATCCGGCGTGTTGCCCCAGGAACCCTTGTGCGCACGCCCGCGCACCGTCACCGAGCCATGCGGCACGGCGCGTTCGATGCGCGCACGCAGTTGCGCGAGCGACTCCGGCAGGTCCTTCGCCTTCAAGGTAGTTTGGACCGCCATCATGCCGCAGCCGATGTCGACGCCGACCGCGGCAGGAATGATGGCGCCCTTGGTCGCGATCACCGAGCCCACCGTCGCGCCCTTGCCGACGTGCACGTCGGGCATGACGGCCAGGTGCGAGTGCACGAACGGCATCCGCGCGATGTTCGTGAGCTGGCTCTTCGCCTGCTCGTCCACCGGCACCCCGCGCGTCCACATCTTCACGTGGCGTCCGCCCTCGACGTTCAAGACTTCCCAGGGGCTGCGCCCCACTTCGGAAAACGCCGCCGAAGCGGCGTCGTCCGTGACAGTCTTCATGCTCATACATTGATCCCCGGTACCATGTTCTTCAACACACCTTCGAGGCCGTTGTAGACGGTGATCTTGTCCACCTTCTCCGTGACTTTCTCCAGCGTCTCGAGCTCCTTCAGACGCATCAGCGTCGGGTTCTCTTCCATGAGACGCGCGGTGTTCAGCAGCGAACGCGTCGCGGCCGTTTCCTCGCGGCGGCGGATCAGGTTGGCCTGCGCCACCTTCTCCGCCTCGACCACCTGGTTGAGGATGGTCTTCATCTCGCCCGGCAGGATCACGTCCTTCACACCCACCGAGCGCACCGCCAGACCGCTCGCGTCGAGCTTCGCCGCCGACGCGGCGACCTCGCGGTCGATCGCGCCCTTGTCGGTCAGAAGCTCATCGAGCGTGCGCGTACCCACCGCTTCGCGCAGCGCGAACTGCAGCTCCTTGTAGACGTAGTCGACGAAGTTGCTGGCCGTCGCGCGCGCCTTCACCGCGTCCGTGACCTGCCACAGGGCGGTCAGGTTCACGCGCAGGCTCACCTTGTCGCGCGTCAGGATTTCCTGACCCGACACTTCCATGGCCTGAAGACGCAGGTCGACGAGCTCGACGCGCAGCACGCGCTGGTACTTCCACCAGGCCGAGAGGCCCGGCTTCAGCACTTCGCGCAACTCGCCGTCGACGATCAGCAGGCCCACGGCCGTGTCCGGCACTTCGACCACGCTGATCGCGGCGTCGACGCCGCTTGCACCCTTCGCGCCCGCCAGCACACGTGCGGTACGCGCGTCCAGCGTGTATTCCGCGCTGATGTCGCGCACCTCGACGCGCACCTTCACCGGTCCGCGCCAGTACAACTGGCGCGAACCCGGCGCGAGCACACTCGAGAGTCGCTCGTTCTTGTAGACGAGGCCGACTTCGCGATCGCCGAGCTCGACGATATCCACCAGCGGCTCGAGCAATGCGCGCGAGTCACCGACCAGCACGTCTGCGCGCGGTGGATTGAACTCCGGAATCGACACGTCATACGTTGCCACCGTCAGTCGAGCCAGCGGATCCCACAACCAGTGCACGCCCGGCGTGAGGACACGCTCGAGACTGCGTTCACGGAACACCAGGGCGCGCTCGAATTGAGCGACTGCCACACGCTTCAACGCCAACATCTTCCTTCTCCTTCTCCTTCTCCTTCTCTTTTCCTTTTCCTGCCCCCGCCGGCTGGCCCCATTGCCAGCCGGCATCACCAATAGGTCGAGGTGATACCCACGCCCCCGGAACGGTCCGGCGGTCGCGCGGCGCCTTCGCCGTAGTTAGCCCGGCGGTGCCCGTGACGACCACACGAGCTCTCCCGCCCGACGCTCCACGGACCTGAGCGCCGCGCACTCCGGCGGCTCAAGGCGCCGGGCGCGCCGCGAAGCGGTTGCGCCGTTCCGCCCGCAGGCCTCACGGCACCGGCCGCCTCGCCGGGTCACCTCGATGCGAGACTCGCGTCCCGCGTTTCAAGCAACACCCCAGTTCTTGCTGGTAACAAGGCACGGGAATCGAACCCGCGACAGGGAGAATCTCAATCTCCTGCTCTAACCACCTGAGCTAGCCTGTTGCGATCACTGCCTCGCCAGTTCGCGGTACACGCCATCACGACACCTTCGTGGTGAATGCGCGCCAGTCGGTCATGTGAAACCGGACCGCTGCGAAATTTCGGGACAAAGACCTCCTGACGGCGCAGCGCTCGCGCGATGCACCGAATCCTCGAATGCGTTTTGAGCCCCCAAAAGGCGAGGCCCCGATCAGCGGCGGCTGACCGGGGCCTCTTTGAAAGCCTTGCGGAGAACTGCCGAACGCTGCTCTCCGGTTCCACGAAGAGCTAGAGCATCAGACTGCCGAAATCACGTTCGTCGCGAAGCGCGCGCGCGGAGATGCCGGGCCGATTCGACAGAATCGGGCCACGCGGAAACGCGTTCGCGATGCGTGCGAGTGAATTTTGGTAGTTAGAATGCATAGGGGCGCGCATTCTAGGCGGGAAATTTCCCAAGTCAAGCACGAAATGGAAGAAGGCGAAGGCCGCGACGGCGTAGCGCTGCATCAGCTCCAGGTCTGTCCCCGTTTGCCAGGAAACGAGGAATGTCCCCATTCAGCCGAAGTTGATCTTGGCCTCGAGGTTCGAGCGCGAGTCCGCGTTCGCGAGCGCCTCTTCGAGATCGATCTTGTTCTGCTTGTAGAGGTTCAGCAGCGCCACGTCGAAGCTCTGCACCCCGCGTTCGGAGCTCTGGACAATAGCTTCCTTGATCGCGCTCACGTCACCCTTCTTCACGAGCTCCGTGATGTACGGCGTGTTTAGCATCACCTCGATCGCGGCCATGCGTTTGCCGTCCTTGCCGACGACGAGCCGCTGCGAAAGGATCGCCTTCAGGTACTGCGACAGATCGAGGAAGATCTGCTTGTGCTGATCCTGCGGGAACATGTTGATGATGCGATCCAGCGTCTCGGCGCTGTTGTTCGCATGCAGGGTGGATAGGACGAGATGACCCGTGCCGGAAAGGTTGATCGCGGCCTCCATCGTCTCCCTGTCGCGGATTTCGCCGATCAGGATGACGTCGGGGGCGGCGCGCATGACGCCGCGTAATGCGCGCGCGAAAGACTTGGTATCGAGGCCCACCTCGCGCTGATTCACGATCGAGCGTTTGTTGGTGTGCAGGAATTCGATCGGGTCCTCGATCGTCACGATGTGATCCGACGAGGTCTCGTTGCGATGATTGATCATCGCCGCGATGGACGTGGACTTGCCCGAACCCGTCGCGCCGACCATCAGGATGAGCCCGCGCTTCATCATGATGAGGTCCTTGAACATGTCCGGCAGTCCGAGCTGATCGAGCCGCGGCATGTCGGCGCTGATGTAGCGCATCACCATCGCGGGATAGCCGCGCTGGTAGAACACGTTCACGCGGAAGCGGCCGAGCCCGGGCTCGGAGATCGCGAAGTCGATTTCGAGCTCGCGCTTGAAGTGCTCGAGCTGGTCGGGAGTCATGAGCCCGTAGGCCGCCTGGCGCACTGCCTCCGGCGACAGCACCTGCTTGTTGATCGGCAGGATCGCGCCTTCGATCTTCACCTTGATCGGCGAGTTGGAGGTGAAGAACAGGTCGGACGCCTTGCGCTCGACCATCAGTTTGAACAGCGGCCGGGTGTTCAGCACCATCGGGCCATTGTCGCCCGAGCCCTTGACCTCGACCGTCTCGACGAGCTTTTCGTTCACCGCTGACATGTGGACCCGTTGTTGTCGTTAGTTAGAACGAGCGGCCCTGCTGTTCTTCGTCGATGATCGTGAGGGCGCCGCCGTCGTCGAGGTTCTTCACCTCGCGCTTGCTTTCGAGCTTGATGCGCAGGCGCAGCTCGTTCTTCGAGTCGGCGTTGCGCAGAGCGTCTTCGTAGGAAATGAACCCGGCCTCGTACAGCTCGTAGAGCGCCTGGTCGAAGGTCTTCATGCCGATGCGCGTCGAGCGCGACATGACTTCTTTGATCTTGGCGACCTCGCCCTTGAAGATGAGGTCCTGGATCAGCGGCGAGTTCAGCATGATCTCCATCGCCGCGATGCGCCCCGAGCCGGACTCGCGCGGAATCAGGCGCTGCGAGATCAGCGCGCGGATATTGAGCGAGAGATCCATCAGCAGCTGTTCGCGACGCTCGTCGGGGAAGAAGTTGATGATGCGGTCCAGCGCCTGGTTGGAGCTGTTCGCGTGCAGCGTCGCGAGCACGAGGTGACCGGTCTCGGCGAACTGGATGCCGTATTCCATCGTCTCGCGATCGCGGATTTCGCCGATCAGGATGACGTCGGGCGCCTGGCGCAGCGTGTTCTTGAGCGCCGCGTGCCAGTTGTCGGTGTCGACGCCGATTTCGCGGTGCGTGATCACGCAGCCCTTGTGCTGGTGCACGTATTCGACCGGATCCTCGATCGTGACGATGTGGCCGCGCGTCTTCTCGTTGCGGTAGCCGACCATCGCGGCGAGCGAGGTCGACTTACCCGAGCCGGTGCCGCCGACCATGATCACGAGGCCGCGCTTCGACAGCACGACTTCCTTGAGCACCGGCGGAAGATCCAGCTCCTCGAGCGTCGGAATCTTCGAATTGATGAGGCGGATGACGCAGCCGGTATTGCCCTGCTGCACGAACGTGTTCACACGGAAACGGCCGATACCTGGCGGCGCGATCGCGAAGTTGCACTCCTTCGTCGCGTCGAATTCCTTGGTCTGCCGGTCGTTCATGATCGCGCGTACGAGCACGGCAGACTGCTCGGCGGTCAGCGCGCGCTCGGATTGCGGCCGCACTTCGCCGTCGATCTTGATCGCCGGGGGAAACCCCGCGGTGATGAACAGGTCCGATGCCTTCTTCTCCACCACCCGGCGGAGAAGATCCTGCATCAGCTTTATTCCTTGCTCGCGGTCCATCCCGAAGCTCCTTACAAGCTGTCTTTGTTCGCCGCTTTGTAACGGGCTTCTTCCTTGCTGACCACGCCCTTCGCGACGAGGTCGGCAAGACATTGATCGAGCGTCTGCATACCCTGCTGCGCGCCGGTCTGGATCGCCGAATACATCTGCGCGATCTTGCCTTCGCGGATCAGGTTACGGATGGCCGGCGTGCCGATCATGATCTCGTGCGCCGCGACGCGTCCGCCGCCATTACGCTTGAGCAGCGTCTGCGAAATCACCGCGCGCAGCGATTCGGACAGCATCGCGCGCACCATTTCCTTTTCTTGCGCCGGGAACACGTCGACCACGCGGTCGATGGTCTTGGCGGCGGAGCTGGTATGCAGCGTGCCGAACACGAGGTGGCCGGTTTCCGCGGCGGTGAGCGCGAGACGGATCGTCTCGAGGTCGCGCATTTCGCCGACGAGCACGACGTCCGGGTCCTCGCGCAGCGCCGAGCGGAGCGCTTCGGAGAAGCCAAGCGTGTCGCGATGGACTTCGCGCTGGTTCACGAGGCAACGCTTGCTCTCGTGCACGAATTCGATGGGGTCCTCGATCGTGATGATGTGATCGGGACGGTTGTCGTTACAGTGATTGACCATGCCCGCGAGGGTGGTCGACTTTCCCGAGCCGGTCGGGCCGGTCACGAGCACCAGGCCACGCGGCAGCATGCACAGGTCGCGGAAGATCTTCGGCGCCGCGAGGTCGTCGAGGGAGATGATCTGCGACGGAATGTTGCGGAACACCGCGCCCGCGCCGCGGTTCTGGTTGAACGCGTTCACGCGGAAGCGCGCGAGCTTGGGGATCTCGAACGAAAAGTCCGTCTCGAAGAACTCTTCGTAAGCCTTGCGCTGCTTGTCGTTCATGATGTCGTACACCATGCCGTGCACTTCCTTGTGGGTCAGCGCGGGCATGTTGATACGTTTCATGTCGCCATCGACACGAATCATGGGAGGCACGCCGGCGGACAGGTGCAAGTCCGAGGCGTTATTCTTTACGGCGAAAGCGAGAAGCTGGGCGACGTCGACGGCCATGGTTGTCCCTTGGAAAACGCCGCTGAGTATAGACCCGGGTATCAGTGATCAATATGTTATCCCTTCCGCAGAATTGCTCGCAGGCAGTGAGCGAAGTGCAGGCCCGGATAGCGGCCGCCGCCCGCGAAGCCGGGCGAATTGTCGATTCCGTCACGCTTCTGGCCGTCTCGAAAGGCCAGAGCGCCGCAGCAATCGAGGCCGCCGCGCGGGCCGGAGTCGAGCACTTCGGAGAGAATTTTCTACAGGAATGCCTGCCGAAAATCGCTGAGCTCGCGGGGCGGGAAATCACCTGGCATTTCATCGGCCGCATCCAGGCTAACAAGACGCGGCCGATCGCCGAGAACTTCGCCTGGGTACATGGCATCGATCGCCTGAAGATCGCGGAGCGCCTGTCCGCGCAGCGCCCATTCCACGCGCCGCCGCTCAACGTCTGCCTGCAGCTCAATGTCGGCGGCGAAGCCAGCAAGGGCGGCGCTTCCCCCACCGAAATGCGTGCGCTCGCGGAGGCCGTCGCGGCCCAGCCGCGGCTCGCGCTGCGCGGCCTCATGTGCATGCCGCCCGCGGAATCGGACGTCGCCCGCCAGCGCCAGTGGTTTCGCGAGACTCGCCAGGTCTTCGACGATCTCAACGAGCAGGGTTTCCGACTGGACACGCTCTCGATGGGCACCAGCGCGGATTTCGAGGCGGCCATCGCCGAAGGGTCGACACTGGTGCGCGTCGGCACCGCGATCTTCGGGCCGCGATCCTGACGGCGCGCTAACCTTAGGTAATTCACCAAGGGATCCGGATGGACATCACGGCGGCATTCATCGGCGGCGGAAACATGGGCGGCGCGCTCATCCGCGGCCTCATCGCACGCGGCCTGCCCGCGCGGAACATCAGCGTCGGCGAAGCGGTACAGCAAAGGCGCGTGCAGCTCGCCGACGAACTCGGCGTGCACGTCACGGCCGACAATCGCGAGGCGATAACCGGCGCGGACGTCGTCGTGCTGGCGGTGAAGCCCCAGGACATGTCCCAGACGGTGCGGCCGCTGGCGGAGACGTTTCAGGAACGGCCGCCGCTGGTGCTATCCATCGCCGCGGGAATCCGCGTCGGCGACATCGCGCGCTGGTGCGGCCCGGGCGTCGCCGTGGTGCGCGCCATGCCGAATCGCCCCGCGCTGAACGGTGCTGGTGCAACCGCCATGTTCGGTCCACCCACCCTGAGCGATGCGCAACGCGCGCTCGCCGAGCAGGTCCTGGGCGCGGTCGGCACCACCGTATGGGTGCCCGGAGAGGACGCGCTCGACGTCGTCACGGCGCTCTCGGGCAGCGGCCCTGCCTACTTCTTCCTGCTGGCCGAGCTCATGACGGATGCCGCGGTGAAACTCGGCCTGGAACGCGCCGCGGCGCAGGAGCTCGCGATCCAGACCCTTTACGGTTCGGGACGCATGGCGCGTGACAGCGACGGCGATCTCGCTCGCCTGCGCGCGGAGGTCACTTCCAAGGGCGGCACGACCGAAGCCGCCCTGCGCTCGTTCGACGCGGCCAACCTGCGTGGTATCGTCGCCACGGCGCTCGGCGCCGCCACGGATCGCGGCCGCGAAATGGCGCAAGCCTTCGGCCAATCCCCCGGCCAGTCCCCCGGAGACACACACCGCTCATGAACGCACTCGTCTATCTGGTCGATTCGCTGCTGACCATCTACCTGTACGTGCTCATCCTGCGCTTCGTGATGCAGCTGTCGCGCGCGGACTTCCGCAACCAGATCGCGCACGCGGTGCTCGTCGTGACCAATCCCTTGATCATGCCGCTGCGCCGCATCCTGCCGCCCATCGGGAAGATCGATACCGCCACGGTCGTCGCGCTCGTCGTGTTCGCCGCCCTAACCATTGGCGTCGTGCAGGCGCTCGCCGGAGGTTCGCTGCTGGACCCGGGCACCTGGATCCAGCTCACGCTCCTGTCGCTGCTGCGCGCATTCATCCAGTTCTACACGTTCGCGCTGATCATCTACGCACTGCTTTCCTGGGTCGTCCCGGCCGGTTATTCGCCGCCGATGGCCATTCTCGGTGCGATCTGCGACCCGATCCTCGCGCCATTTCGCCGCTTGATTCCGCCGATCGGCGGAATCGACCTGTCCGTGCTGTGGGCGCTGTTGCTGCTCGGCGTGTTGTTGCGCTTGTTTCACTTCGCGTGAGTCGCGCGCGCGCCGCATCTTCAAGGGCCCGCCGGCCCATCACTACAAAGACTTAACGCGCACTTCGACAACGATTCGACGCTCGTGCGCACGCGCACATGGCGAAGATTCGTACAGCCCACGCGCGCGATTTCGCGCGCGATGCGACCCGGTCCGAAATCGCGCATGTGCGCGCGAGCCTAGAAAACAAGGCATTTTCAGCGTGTGCGAGCAGCGAAAAACATTTGCCTGCGCGTATTCGTGTGATATGTTTCGCGCCGAATCGAAAGCGGCGAAGCATTTTTTTCGCTGCGAATTTTTCCAACGAGGAGTCGAGTAATGGCAAAGAAAGGTGGCGCACCGACGAAGTCGGAGATCGTGGCCCAGATCACCAAGGACACTGACCTGTCCCGCA
>JAEZCR010000119.1 GCA_023433465.1 Pseudomonadota bacterium
GGCGGTGGTCACGCGCCAGCGCGATCCGCTGCTGGTCACCACCAACGGCGCGGACCAGGTGTTCGTGCAGATGTTTCCCGTGATGCCCGGCGGCACTGCGAAGTTTCGTATCGGTATCACAGCGCCACTTGCGCTCACCAATGACGGCCGTGCGACGCTGGCGCTGCCGGCCATAGTCGATCGGAACTTTTCCATCAATGGAGCGTTGCGCCACGCGGTGTGGATCGAAGGCGACGGTCGCGAGGCCGGCGCGGACGCCGGGTTCAGTGCGATCGCCGGGGAAAAAAGTGTCGTCCGGCGGCGCGGCAACTTCACGGATCAGGATCTCGCGGTCCGCCGGCCGCGCATTTCCATTGCGCGCAACCCGAATGCGGAGCGGATCGCGTCCGGCTCCGTGATGCAGACGATCCGGCGCGAGCCGCGCGAACCGGGCGGTGCGTTCTATGTTGTGCTCGATGGCTCGTTGCGAGCCGAACCGGCGCGTCCCGCGCTGATGGGAGCGCTCGAGCGCATTCCCCAAGGCGCCCGTATCGGGTTCGCCGTTGCGTCGGCGACTCCTGGAACCTTGCCGCTTGCGCCGTGGAGCGCCGCCCGCCGACAGGAACTCATCGCGCTGCTCGAACGCCAGTCGTTCAATGGCGGCGAGGACAATCTCGGCGCGCTTGCGGAAGGCATCGCCGCTCTCGAGGGCGAGCCGGGCGCCACGTTGTTGTGGATTCACGGGCCGCAGGGCTTCGAATTCGATGAATCCACCGGCCAACTCGAGCAGGTGCTCGATCGCGGCACGCACCTGCCCGAGATCTGGCTCCTGCCCGTTGCTCCCGGGCCCAACAAGGCATTGCAGCATCCACGAGTCTTTCAGCGGGCGCACACGCTGGCCTGCAGCGGCGACGCCCAGGCTGACATCGCGGCGGCGTTCACTAACTACTTCGACGCCGCGCCGCGCTGGACCGTGCGCCGCGTGCCGGGAACGCCAGCCGAATTGGCCGTCGGCTCGCAGCACATCGAAAAGCTCTGGGCACTGGAGCAGATCGAGTCCCTGATGGCACAGGGCGGCGAGGGAGCAAGTCGCGCCATGGCCCTGGCCGCGGAACACCGTCTTGTGACGCCGGTGAGCGGCGCGGTCGTCCTCGAGACGGATGCGGAGTACACCCGCGCCGGCCTCACACCGCCCGATGCCGCTGCGGTCCCGACGATTCCGGAACCTTCCACCTGGGTGTTGCTGATTGTCGCCGCACTCGCATTCGCCTGGGCGGTGCGACATCAGCGCCGCCGCTCGCTTGCATGAACCCGCTGCTCGCATTGCTGGCGGTTACGGTGGCCTGCTGGAGCGCCTGGCGGGAACTCGCCGCGCGTTTGCCTGAAGCTTCTGACGCGATGCCTCTGGCGCTCGTGGTGGCGGCGCTGGCCGCGCCGTGTCTGCACGCAACCGCGCGACCCGGCAGCGCCCCGCGGGTAGCGATGGCGCCGCTCATCATCCTGCTGTCCATCTACTCGCTGGCTGTCATTGGTGCGCCGCCACTGCTGCGCATCGCACCCGCCGTGCTCGCCGTGTGTTACTGCCTGCATGCCGCCTCGCAGGACGGCGCGCCCCGCGCGTCGTTCTACGGGCTCGTGTTGCTCGCGTTGCCGGTGCTGCCGTCACTCGAGTTCTACACCGCGTATCCGGTGCGCATCGCTGCCATCGAGGCGACTGCGGCGCTGCTGCGCATGAACGGCATCGCGGTGGATGTCGAAGGTCTGGCATTGCGATTCGGTGAGCAGTTGATCCAGTTCGACGCGCCCTGCAGCGGCGTGCGAATGTTGTGGACCGGCTGGTTTTTCGCGAGTGCGCTCGCCCATCTGTATCGGTTCACATGGTTGCGCTATCTGGCGGCACTTGCGATCGCAACCGCACTTGCGATCGGCGGCAACATCGTGCGCGCCTCCAGCTTGTTCTATCTCGAGGCCAAACTACTTCCTTTCGAGGAAGCCGCATGGATGCATGAGGCCTTGGGGACCGTCGCCTTCGGGATGACCGTGATGCTGCTCTTCCTGGCCGTGCGGCCGCGCCGCGTCGCGCGGTGCCCCGCATGAAGACGGGCAGGATACTGCTGGCGCTCGCACTCACGGCTGCCGCGGTCACGCCGCTGTTGCCTCGCGCACCCGCGCCGCACGTCGTCACGCACAGCGGGTTTCCGGGATGGCCGCGCGAATTCGAAGGAGTCGCACTCGAGCCTGTTCCCGCATCCGCGCAGGATTCCTTCTTCACGCGCGACTTCCCGGGACGTGTAGCTCGCTTTGCGGCGCAGGACCGGCAGATCGTCGTCCGCTGGGTCAGCGCGCCGACGCGCCGCCTGCATCCGGCGGGCCATTGCTTCACCGGCGCCGGCTACGCCGTTGAACCACGTCCGATGCGTCGCTCGAAGGACGGTGAATTGATGAGTTGTTTCGCCGCGCGCAAACACGTCGAAACGTTGCATGTCTGCGAGCAACTGCGCGATTCCACCGGGGCCAGCTCGCCCGACGTTTCATCCTGGTACTGGCATGCGGTCATCGCGCCCGCCGGCAACAGCTGGTGGTCGTATGTGGTCGTCGAACGCGTTTACTAAGACCAGCAAAGTCGAGGTAGTTCGCTTCGGCGTCAACAATCATCGTTCATCTTCGCGTCTCGTCGCACGATGCAAACCGTCGTCGTCGTGGAGAAGCGTGGCCCATCCTCATCCTTGAACGAGGTCTCGGCGAATACGGCGGTGTACTGCACGTAGCCGCGCGCCGCCGTGCAGAGATGTCCCTCCCTTCTCTTGCTGCATCGGCGAGATGTCCAGCGCGCTTCACGAAAATCTTTCGTCGCACTCTCTGCGCTCCAGACGAGCACGCGCGCAACGGGCCGATCCGCGTTGACGCGAATCTCGAGCGCATCGTCCGTCGACGCAAACGACCACCTCGTGCGCGGGAGTGTCCCGCCCATCGCCGCGTACCGATGCACCGCGCTCAAGGCTCCGATGACGCGCGCAGCGTCGCGCAGACCATGCCCCTGGTTCGGCACATAAACGACGTTCTTCGGCTCGGGCAGCTCGGACCAGTAGAGCTTCAGCGCATCGAGCGGCCAGTAACGGTCGTTAGTGCTCAACATGATGAGCTTCGGCTGCGTGAGCCCGGCTCGGTAGCTATATGGATCGACCACCGACAAGAGCTCGGCGCCGCGCTCGCTCCCGAGCCTCGAAGGCAGGTCGAGCGACGCGTAGTCCTGGATCTCATCCGACACCTCGCCCCACGTCGCGCGCTGCAGATCCATCTGCGCACGCATGTTGAGCACATCGATCACCATTGGCGCAACGGCCATGACGCGCGGATCGACCGCGGCGGTGAGCCAGGACGTCCAACCGCGCTTCGAGGCGCCCGCCACCGTGAACTGCGTCAGCGCGACGCTCCAGCGCTCGCGCGCAATGCTCTGCATGGCATCCATCGCCCGCACGGCGCTCTTGACCATCGGCAGCAGCACGGGCCAATCGATCTCACCCGTCCTCAGGTATTGATCCAGCGTATAGGCGATGAGCGCATCTTCCCGGCGCTCGAAGAGCGGTTGGAATGGCACTTGTCTGAGCACACCGACGGGCGCGCCGATCGCCTCCGTCAATCCTGCGAAGTGCTTTGCTTCTCGCGGCAACTTCGTCGCGCCGAGTTCCGTCTCGTATTCAGGCTTCCAACGTCCGCCGTGCAGGAACAGGAGCGCGCTGCTCACATCCGCTTTCATCCCCGGCGGACGCAGCAGATAGAACTGGTGCTTCCACTCGATGCCGCGCCACGTCTGCGAGGTCAACAGGAATTCAGTGTACTCGACCTTGCCGATGCGACCGGATGTGATCTCGCGCCAACGAAAACTCTCATCCTGCTGCACCACATAGGCTTTGAGCTCGCCCCCTTCGCCGGGCTCATCTGCGTCGGCATTGCCGAATCCCGTGAGCACCATGAGTACCGCGGCGACGAGCGCTCGCCGAACCGATCTGGCTGCAAGTGCGTGCATGATCGATCTCCCGCTGAACGCGTGACACGATCGTAACGTCGCTCGATCGAACGCGATGTCAGCAGAAGCCGCAGTCGCGCGCACACCAGAATCACGGCACCCGCGAGTCGCACGATCAAAAGGCGGATTCGTCAGCCCGCGGCCCGCTTGCCCATTGGTCCTATTTTCCGCGCAAGCGCGTTGCGAATCCCCGGCTCGCGGCGCGCGCCAGCACCGCGCGAAAGTCGTGTACCGGATTCCGGCCTAACTTCTCGCGCGCCCGACGTGGCCACACTTCCGCGCCAGGCCTTCGTGGATGAGGGAAGCCTGGCCGCGGCACCCGAATTCCTCCACGAGTTCCCGTAATTCAACGGAGGCGGTATATCTTTCTCGTCATATTCCAATAACGATCCTGTCTCCGTTGGCGCGCGAGGCGCGCCTTGATGCCACGAAGCCGGGAATTGGAACTAGTATTGCCCGCAGATCAGACGAACCGTGTGGGGGGAGACTTTGACCGGTCGCGACTCGGTGATCGCCACCAAAGGCACGAGCACACGCGTGTTCGCACGGATGGCGTTGGCGTGCTCGCTATCCATGATGGCCGCTTGCTCGAAGTCCCCACCGGCTCCGACGGTCGATTTCAATCGCGACATTCGCCCGATTCTCACCAAGGCCTGCACCAGCTGTCATGGCGGTGTGCGAAAGCATGGCGGCATCTCCTTCGTGTTTCGCGACGAGGCGATGGGCGTAGGCGCTTCGGGTCGGCGGGCCATCGTGCCGGGCAAACCTGGCGCCTCGGAGCTGATCGCGCGCCTGGAGTCCGACGACCCCACCTTCCGCATGCCCCACAACGCCGCACCGTTGCCGGCCCATGAAATCGAGCTCTTCCGTGCGTGGATAGACCAGGGCGCAAACTGGGAAGAGCATTGGGCGTTCGTGGCCCCCAAGCCACCGGCATTGCCGCCCGTGAAGCAGGAATCCTGGGCGCGCGGCCCGATCGACCGTTTCATCCTGGCGAAGCTGGAAAGCGAAGGACTGGTTCCTTCGGGCGAGGCGGACAAGGCTGCGCTGCTTCGTCGCGTCAGCTTCGATCTCACGGGACTGCCGCCAAGTCCGCTCGAATTGCAGGCCTTTCTCGACGACACGCGCGCGGACGCCTATGAGAAGCAGGTCGATCGCCTGCTCGCTTCGAAGCATTTCGGCGAACGTTGGGCGGCGGTTTGGCTCGACCTGGCGCGTTACGCGGACAGCCGAGGTTTCGAAAAGGACAAGAACCGTCCCGGAGTCTGGGTGTATCGCGACTGGGTGGTGAACGCATTCAATCGCAACATGCCCTATGACCAGTTCGTCATCCGGCAACTCGCGGGTGATCTATTGCCGGACGCCACTCTCGAGGATCGCATCGCGACGGCCTTCAATCGGCTCACGCCGGCCAACGACGAGGGCGGCACGGACGACGAGGAATATCGAACGGTCGCGGTGATGGATCGCGCGGCCACTGCGTGGAGCGCGCTCAACGGCTTCACCATGAACTGCGTGCAATGCCATTCGCATCCCTACGACCCGGTACGGCACGAGGACTACTACCGATTCCTCGCCTTCTTCAACACCACGCGCGATGCCGACCTGCCAAACGACGCGCCGAGCATGCCGGTGCCGGAAAATCCCGCGGACTACGCGAAAGCCGATGCCTGGTGGCGCGAACTGCACGCCGCCCGCGCAAGGCTGGTGGAAGGCAGCCGACGGATGGTCGAAGCCGGGCAGGCGGGATGGTCGCAAGCCCCGGTGTTGTCGGCGCGCAGCGATGTCGCCGCGGCGATCCAGCGTGAGATCGAGTTCGCCAAGGGCGATGCCCAGGCCGTCGCCGAACTGAATGCCGTTCTGGCGAAGGTGAGCGACGGAACCAGCGAGGTCGAGCCCAAGTTCCGAATCGAGGATGGCGAAGCAATCACCATCGGCATGGGCCGGAACATCACGGTCTACGACTACGTGGTCGCGCCCGCGATCCGCGAGCTCACGGCGCTGCGCGTGGACTTCATGCCACGCGATCCGGCGGAGGCACGCAGCACGCCGGAGGACGGCTTCGTCGTCAACCGGATCTCGGTGTACCGGGTCGGGAGCGACGGACGGGAAACTCCCGTCGTCATGGCGGCCTACCTACCGGATTCCCAGAAGAGCGTGGACTACCGCCTGCTCGATCTCATCAAGCAGGGGCCGATCGCGGATCTGAGGGGTATTGGCCGCCTCTACCGGGAGCCGATCAAGGGCGCGGACGGCGGCCGGCGCTTGCTCGCGGTGGATGGAGTGGACGCGAACACCAAGATGACCACGACTCGCTGGACGGTCGGCATCCCGGTGGACGCGGTCGCACTGGAGGAAGGCGACCGGATACGCATCAGAGTCGAGCAGCTCACATCGCAGGAACGGAACTTCACCGTCCGCCGGCTGCGCGTCGCGGTCAGCGACTCGCGGAACTGGTTGCAGGCTCCGGCGGCGCTCGTGGGAACCGCGGCCGGGCTCGTAGATGCCTACAACAGGCTAACTACCATAAAGAACGTGCCGCTCCCGGTGATGGAGGAGCAATCGGCATCCCAGCGCCGCGAAACCCGGCTCTTCGAGCGTGGAAACATGCTCACCAAGACCGGGGCGTCGCTCGCGCCCGGGATGCCGGCGGTCTTTCCGCAGGCCGAAGTGGGCAGGCCGCAAGATCGCCTGGCGATGGCCCGCGCATTCTTCGCGCCCGGGGAGCCTTTGACCGCGCGGGTCGCCGTCAATCGGCTGTGGGAACAACTTTTCGGGCTCGGCCTCGTGGAGACGCTCGAGGATTTCGGATCCGCCGGTTTGCCGCCCAGTCATCCCGAACTACTCGACTGGCTGGCGCTGCGGTACCAGGGTGATTTGCGATGGGATACCAAGGCGATGCTCCGCGAGATCGTGCTCAGCGCCACCTATCGCCAGGACGCGCGAGTCACGCCCGCGCTTCTCGAGAAGGATCCGCGAAATCGCCTGCTGGCGCGCGGGCCTCGACAGCGGCTCACGGCGGAAATGGTCCGCGACCAGGCGCTGGCGGCGAGCGGGCTGCTCACGCCGACGCTGGGAGGTCCGCCTGTCATGCCTCCGCAGCCCGAGGGCGTGTGGAAGGTGGTCTACAGCGCGGAAAAATGGACGGAATCGACTGGCCCTGCGCGTTATCGTCGCGCTCTGTACACCTTCATCAAACGCAGCTCGATGTATCCGAGTTTGCTGACCTTCGACGCGCCGGCGCACGAGGTGTCCGTGGCGCGTCGCATCCCGACCAACACTCCGCTGCAGGCGCTGGTGACGCTCAATGATCCGGTCTATACCGAAGCGTGGCGCGGCCTGGCCCGGCGGGTATTGGAACTGCCCACTTCCGAGCTGCCACGCACCGGCAATGCCGTCACGGGAGAGATCGCGGCGCGAGTGAACTACGCCGCGCGCCTGGTGCTCTCTCGGGATCTGTCGGCGCAGGAGCTGGAAGATGTGATCGCGTACCACCGCGCCGAGTCGAGGAAGGGAACACCCGTCGACGCCATGCGCGCGGTCGCCGGTTTGCTGCTCAACCTCGACGCGGCGATGAATCGATGAAGGGCTCTGACTACCCGATGGAGAGAACGCCGTGATCCGACGCCGCCGCACGCTGCCCGATACGCTGGCAGACTCCGCGCTCGCCGACCTGAATCGCCGGCACTTTCTCCGCCAATGTAGCACCGGCCTCGGCGCGATGTTCCTGGGCACGCTGGCGCCGGCCTTTGCGCACGGCGGCCGGCTCGATTTCTCGCGTGATCCGGCCACGCCGCTCGCACCGCTCCCGCCGCAGTTCGCACCGCGCGCGAGGCGGGTGATCTATGTCCACATGGCGGGAGCGCCCAGCAATCTCGAGATGTTCGACTACAAGCCGGAGCTGGCGCGACAGGACGGCAAGGACTGCCCGCAGTCATTCCTCGAGGGCAAGAACTTCGCATTCATCAGCGGCGTGCCCAAGATGCTGGGCCCGCAGTATCCCTTTCGGCAGTTCGGGCAGAGCGGAGCCTGGATGTCGGATCGTGTTCCGCACCTCGCCCGTCACGTGGACAAGATGTGTTTCGTGCGGTCGATGCGCACCGACCAGTTCAACCACGCGCCGGCACAATTGGCGGTGCAAACCGGCCACGCGCGACTGGGACATCCCGCGATCGGTTCCTGGGTGGCGTATGGCCTGGGCACGGAGAACCAGAATCTCCCCGGCTTCGTCGTCCTCAAGTCCGGCCAGAACGCGCCCGATGCCGGAAAACCGCTGTGGGGCGCGGGCTTCCTGCCCAGCGTGTACCAGGGCGTGGAGTGCCGATCAGCCGGCGAACCCATCCTCTATCTACGCAATCCCGACGACGTCAGCCGTGAGCAGCGGCGCGCGATGCTCGATGTGCTGGAGCGCATGAATCAACGCACGGCGCGGGAGTTCGGCGATCCGGAAGCGGTGACGCGCATCGCGCAGTACGAGATGGCGTTCCGCATGCAGGCCGAAGCCGCGCAGGTGCTGGACATCACGCGTGAGCCCGCGCATGTGCTGGCCGCATACGGCGCCGTGCCGGGCGATGGCAGTTTCGCCAGCAATTGCCTGATCGCGCGCAGGCTGGTGGAGAACGACGTGCGGTTCGTGCAGCTGTATCACTGGGGCTGGGATTCACACGGCGCGGCCAAGGCCGAGGCGCTCAACGAGGGCTTCAAGGATCTGTGCCGCGAGACCGACCAGCCGGTCGCCGCCTTGCTCGCGGACCTGTCGCAACGCGGCCTGCTGGAAGACACGCTGGTAGTTTGGGGTGGCGAGTTCGGGCGCACGCCCATGCGGGAGAATCGCGGCGGCCAGGAGATGCGCTTCATCGGGCGCGATCACAACCCGAACGCGTTCACGATCTGGATGGCCGGCGGCGGCGTGAAGGCCGGTTCTTCGTACGGCGAGACCGACGACATGGGTTATGAGGTCGTCAGCAATCCCGTGGAGATCCGCGACCTGCACGCCACCATGCTCTACCTGCTCGGCTTCGATCACCACAAGCTCAATTTCCCGTTCCAGGGGCTGGATCAGAAACTCACGAGCGTCAATCCGGCCAGGGTGGTTGCGGAACTCGTGGCATGACCGACGAGATTCCGGAGGCGCGTGGATGGTCGATGCGCCGCTATCTACTGACGGTGCTGCTGGCCACCGCGGTGGCGTTGGCCGGACTCGCCTGCGCGCGGCCCAGCATCTTCACGGGCATCGTGGTCGCTTTGGGGATCGGGCACCGGTGGGCCGAGGTCCTTCCGGATTCGTTCTACGCCGTGCGGGTCGCGCCCATCCTCGAGGAGCACTGCGCCAGTTGTCATGGTCCGCGACTGAGGCGCGCGCGATTGCGGCTGGATTCACTCGGTGACCTGTCGCTCGGCGGCAAGAGCGGCGCGGCGGTGGTGCCGGGCAACCCGCACGCGAGCGAGTTGTACACGCGCCTGCTCCTGCCGAGGAGCGACAAACGCGCGATGCCCGCGGCGAACAAACCACCCTTGACGGCAAACCAGATTCGGGTGATCGAGATGTGGATTGCATCGGGTGCCTCGGGTCGAACCCTGGTAGATGAGATCAAAGGCGCGCCGCCGCCGCCCACGCCGCCAATCGTGATCGCGCCGCTGGATCTCGAGGCAGTGGTGAAAGCGCGCGCTCCACTCGAAGAGGAAGTGGCGGCGCTGTCAGAACGCTATCCGCAAGTGATCTCCTACCTATCGAGAGACAGTGCTCGCCTTGCCATCGACGCACAGCGCCTGCGCCACCGGTTCCAGGATTCCGACCTGGCGTTGTTCGAGCCGCTGGCCGTACAAGTTGCGCGTCTGGACTTGTCGGGCACGGCCATTACCGATGCCGCGGCACTCGCGGCTTTCGAAAATGTGGAGACCCTCCGACTCAACGATACCGACATCGGCGAGGCCGCCATCGCCGCGATCGGACGCATGCCGAACTTGAAGACGCTGACGATTCTCGACACCCAGCTGACTCCGGAGCACGTCGCGCAACTGCGCGAGCGAGGCGTGAAGGTCTATGACGGGCGATAGCGACACCCAAGAGCTTCCGGCCGTGGTCGCGCCACCGACCGACCGTATCCGCATCTGGGACCTGCCCACTCGCCTGTTCCACTGGTTGCTGGTCCTGTTGATCGCCACGCTTTGGGTGACGGCGATTCGCGGCTGGATGACCGTTCACTATGTGAGCGGCGTCGCCACGCTGATCCTGCTGCTCTTTCGCATCGCCTGGGGATTCTTCGGATCCACGACCGCGCGTTTTTCGGACTTCCTGGCCGGGCCCGCGCGCGTGCGCGGCTATCTACGCGCGATCATTCGCGGCGAGAAGCCGCTGCACGCCGGCCACAATCCCGCGGGTGGCTGGATGACGATGATCTTCCTGCTGCTGATCCTGACCCAGGCCGGGCTCGGCCTGTTCGCCAACAACGAGTTCGACTTTCGGGGGCCGTTCGCCGAGTGGATCAGCGGCAAGCGCTCCGATGCGCTGACTCGCGTGCACGTGTTCCTGTTCGACGCCATCCTGGCCTGCATCTGGATTCATCTCTGCGCGATCTCGTTCTACGCGCTGGTCAAGCGCGACAACCTGATCGTTGCGATGTGGCGCGGAACCAAGCACGCGGCGCAGGTGCCCACCGACGCGCGGCTGAATTTTCCTTCCAGCCTGCGTGCGCTCGCCGTACTGGCCGTGATCGCGGTGGTGGTGATGTTGGTCATCCTGATCTCCGGGAAACTACTGGCATGAAGATGTCTCGCCGCAGTCTGTTGCAGATGCTGTCCGGCCTCGCGCTCGCGCCCATGGCTGCTTCCACCGTCCCGCCGCGGAAGGGCTTCTCGCTCGAGTGTTTCGCAACCGACTGGGGCAACCAGGCGCCTTATGATGCTTTTTGCGCCAAGGCCAGGGCGGCGGGTTACGACGGCGTGGAAACCTGGGTTTCCCTCGACAAGAAGAAGCACGCGGACACCGTCGGGACGGTGCGTCGGCACGGTCTCAAGCTGGGGCTGTTGATCGGGGGCAGGGAAGCGAGTCCCGCCGAACACCTGGCAACGTTCAAGGAGCAGCTGCAAGTCGCGCTGGCGACGGAACCTGTCTACATCAATTGCCATACCGGCCGCGACTGGTTCGAAACTTCGCAGAATCAGGCCTTCTTCGAACTGACGCCCGAGGCTTCTCGACGCAGCGGCATTCCCATCCACCATGAGACTCATCGTGCGCGCGCCTTGTACTCCGCGCCGGTGACGAAGCAGTACCTGCAGCAGGATGCGGCGCTGCGCCTGACGTTCGACGTGTCGCACTGGTGCGTGGTCAGCGAAAGCCTGCTGGCCGATCACGCGCCGGCGGTGGACCTGGCGATCACGCGCAGCGATCACATACACGCGCGAGTCGGCCAGCCTCAGGCGCCGCAGGTCGGAGATCCCCGGGCTCCGGAATGGGCGAAGTCCCTGGAGGCGCACCTTGCCTGGTGGGATCGCATCGTGGCGCTCAAGCGGCAAGCCGGTGCGCCACTGACCATGCTGACCGAGTTCGGCCCCGTTCCCTACACGCCCGCGATGCCCTACACGCGGGCGCCTGTCTCCGATGCCTGGGATATCAACGTGTGGATGCTGGAGCTGTTCCGCAGTCGCTACGCTGGATAGCGCCCGAACCGCTATCGTATGGCGATGCAGTTTTCCAGTTTCGCGGCGCTCGTCGCCGCCGTCATGGTCATGCCCGTCTTTGGCGCGGATTCGCTCACCACCCTCGCGGAACAATCCGGTTTCCGCATCACGGGCCGCTACGACGAGGTCGACGCGCTCTGTCATGCATTCGAGAAGCGCTACCGCGGCCGCGCAAAGTGCTTCTCTTTCGGCACGACACCGGAAGGTCGGCCTCTCTGGGCGATTGCGGCGTCTGACGATGGTGTCGTCACCGCTCAGCAAGCGCGGGCGAAGCGCCGGCTCGTGATACTCGCCCAGGGCGGCATTCACTCCGGCGAGATCGACGGCAAGGATGCAGGGTTTCTCGTACTGCGGGAGTTTCTCGACGCGCCGCGCGGGCCCACCTCGCCACTCGCCAATGCGACGCTTCTCTTCGTCCCGGTCTTCAGCCCCGACGGCCACGAGCGATTCGGCAAATGGAACCGTCCCAATCAGAATGGTCCGGAAGAGATGGGCTGGCGCGCGACCGCGCAGAACTACAACCTGAACCGCGACTACACGAAGGCGGATGCGCCGGAGATGCAGGCGATGCTCCGCCTGCTGAACGAGTGGGATCCCTTCGTCTACGTCGACCTGCACGTGACCGACGGCGCGCAGTTCGAGCACGACATCTCGATCACGTCCGAGCCGCGCGAAGGCGGCGATCGCGAGGTCGCGATCCTGACGGACAAGATTCGCGACGAGCTGATCGGCCGCCTCGAGAAGCAGGGCTCGCTGCCGCTCTCGTGGTATCCGTCGTTCAAGATCGACGACGTGCCCACGAGCGGGGCGAACGTGACGCCTTCGTTGCCGCGCTTTTCCACCGGCTACTGGGGACTCTCGAATCGCGTCGCGCTGCTCGTCGAGACTCATTCGTGGAAGGACTACCCGACGCGTGTGCGTATCACCGCGAACATCCTGCGCGATCTGTTCGACATGGCGAAGACCGGCGCTCCCGGCTGGCTGATCACCGCGCAGCGCGCGGACGAGCGTGCGGCCCGGCTTGCCGGCACGAACTACCCACTCGCCTTCGACGTGACGGACGAAGCTCGGTGGATAGACTTCCGCGGCTACGCGTACGAACGCAAGCCGTCGGAAGTGTCCGGCGCGCTCATGACGCGCTACGACGCGACGAAGCCCGCGATCTGGCGCATACCGCTCTACGAGACCGTGCGCGTGACGCGCTCGACGACGGTGCCGACCAACGGCTACCTGATTCCACCGGCCGTCGCAACGTGGCTCGTGCCGAAGCTCGAGAATCACGGCATCACCGTGCGGCCAGCGAAGGAGCTGCCGAAATCGGCGCAGGTGTGGCGCGCGTCGGAATTCTCGGTCCGACCCGGAACGTTCGAAGGTCATGCGACGCTCAATCTGAAGGGCGAGTGGAAAGATGAGCCCGTGACGCTGCCGAGAGGCACGATGTTCGTTCCGATCTCGCAGCCGAAATCCCGGCTCGTCGTCGCGCTGCTCGAACCTGATGCGCCGGACTCGTATGCAACGTGGGGCTTTTTCGCGACTTCATTCGAGAGGAAGGAGTACATGGAGGCGTACGTCGCCGAGGAGGTGGCGCGTGAGATGCTGAAGGATCCCGCCATCCTCAAGGAATTCGACGAGAAGCTGAAAAATGATCCGAAATTCGCCGCCAGCCCCGCCGCGCGGCTCGAGTTCTTCTATCGCAAGCATTCTTCGTGGGATGAGGGCTACGCGAAGTATCCCATCGTCAGATATTAGGGACGGTAGCTAACTTCATCGACAAACAAGCGTCGCTCGCGGTAGTCGGCAGGCGGAAGTTGTAGCAGCGCGGAATCGCCATTCGTCTTGTCGATCGCGAAGGTCTGCCCCGAACGCCACAACACGAAGGCGGCCACGATCATCACGACGATGGCGAAAACTCGATTGAGGCGATTGCGATGGGCAGCGAGTCTGCGCGCGCCGAAACTGCCGGCGATACCGCCCGCGATTCCACCCGCGACGAAGAATCCAGCTATGCGCCAGTCGATGAGATCACTGCTGGCGTAGCTCACGGCGGTCGTCAGGCCGAACACCCCGACCGACACCAGTGAAGACCCAATCGCGTTCAGGGTGGCCATGCCGCTGCCGAGCATGATCCCCGGCACGATGAGAAAGCCTCCGCCGATGCCGAAGAATCCCGACAGGAATCCCACGACGAGACCGATGATGAGCAGGCGCGCCGCAATGGCCGGATTGATGCGTATGGAAGGATCGCCCTGCGCCGCGCGCGGCATCAGCATCGCGAAGGCGACGGCGAACATCACGATGCCGAACAGGAATTCGAGCGCGTCGGCATCGACACGTTTTCCCAAGGCCGCCCCGATGGCGGCGCCGCCGAGGCCGGCCACGGCAAACGTGGCCGCGCATGGCCATTTCACGTGCCCGCCGCGCGAATGCGGAATCAGGTTCGCGAAGGCATTCACGGCGACCGCGAGGGCGCTCGTGCCGATCGCAACATGCGTCGAAGGAACGCCCACGACATACAGCAACAGCGGCACGGCCAGGATCGAGCCGCCGCCCCCGAGCAGGCCGAGGGCGGAGCCGACCAGTGCGCCGCATCCGACCGACAGCAAATCCGCCAGGGTCACCACAGGCGCTTCACGCCGCGCGGTTCCACGGCATGACCTGAAGTAGTTTGGCCATGCCGCACCATCCGGTGGTGCCCGCGAACGTGAGCCCGGCGCCGACGAATGCCGACAGGCCCAGCCACCAGGGCGAGACGACCACGGCGAGGGCGATGCCAGCAAGGACGAGGATTCCGGCGGCGAGCTGCACCTGTCGCTGCAGTTCGATGGGTTTGGAGCGATCCAGTTTCGTCGGCAACCCGGCGCGCTTCCACTCATTGAGGCCGCCTTCGAGAACGAATGCCTCGCCGGCGGCGCATGCCGCGAGCTGCGCGGCATTGGTGTTGGTCCGGTTGCCGCTCTGGCAGTGAAAGATCACCGTCGCGCCATCGCGGATCTGTTCCGCGAGTCGCTCGCGGTCGAGTCGTGAGAGCGAGACCAGGCGTGCGCCAGGGATGTTTTCGCGGGCATGTTCCGCCGGCTCCCGGATGTCGATCAGGACCGCGCGGCCGTGCTGCATCTGTTCGGCCGCATCGCGGGGGCGAATGGATTTCAACATGGGTTATCTCCTGCAATAGATGTCGTGAAGTGTGGAGATGAGGCGGGTGACGTCCGGATCCGCAAGCCGGTAATAGACGGTCTGGGCTTCCTGGCGGGTCGCGACCAGGCCGCTCTCGCGCAGCTTGGCGAGATGTTGCGACAGGGCGGACTGCCCGAGGCCCGAAATCTCGACCAACGCACCCGCGGAGCGTTCTCCATTGACCAGCTCGCACAACACGAGGAGCCGTGCCTCGTGCGACAGCATGCGCAGCATTTCGGCGGCTTCGGCCGCGTGGCGCCGCATGGCCCTGATCTCCGATGACTTGATGATCGCGTTCACTCGCCCTCCGTTTCAGTGGTTGCTAATTTAGAGATTGCTAATATACTTGTCAAGCAAAACAGCGAAGGAGCAGACATGAAGCCGCAGATCCTGTCATTTTTCGACGAGCCCACGAACACGGTGAGCTACCTGGTGAGCGATCCTGCGACACACCATGCGGCCATCATCGACCCTGTCCTCGATTTCGAGGCGCGTTCTGGCCGCACCTCGACGAGATCGGCCGACAGGATTCTGGCGACCGCGCGGGATTCTGGAATGCAGGTGCAATGGATCCTCGAGACTCACGCGCACGCGGACCATCTCTCGGCCGCCGCGTACCTGCGCTCGCGCACGGGGGCGAAGGTAGCCATCGGAGAAAACATCCGGCGCGTGCAGAGCACGTTCAAGCCGCTGTTCAACGCGGGCGACGTCTCCGAGGGCAAGCCCTTCGACAGGCTGCTGGCCGACGGCGAACGTGTCCCTCTGGGTGAACTGGAAATTGAAGTGATCCACACACCCGGACACACACCGGCCTGCGTGAGTTATCGGATTGGTGACGATGTATTCGTGGGCGACACACTCTTCATGCCCGACTACGGAACGGCACGCGCGGACTTTCCCGGTGGCGACGCACGTACTTTGTTTCGCTCCGTCCGACGGTTGCTCGCGTTACCGCCGCAGACCGTCCTGTGGATGTGCCATGACTACAAGGCTCCGGGTCGCGACGAGTACGCGTGGCGTACGACGGTGGCCGAGCAGCGCGCGAAGAACGTCCACGTGCACGATGGCATCGATGAAGCCGAATTCGTCCAGATGCGCACGTCACGCGACAAGATGCTACCCGTCCCCCAACTCCTCCTGCCATCGATCCAGGTGAACATTCGCGCCGGCGAAATGCCACCCGCGGAGGCCGACGGTAATCTCTATCTCAAGATTCCCCTGAACCGGCTCGGCTAGCCGGCGGATCGGGCGGCGTCCTTGCGGATGCGATCGCGCCTCGGTGATTCGCGGCTCGATGGGCACCGCCGTCATGTCCCGTGCAATCATGGTGCCTCATGCATCTCGGTTTTCATAACACCTACTCCACACTGCCTTCGCGGTTCTACGCGCGGGTAGCGCCGGCGCCCGTCAAGGATCCCCAGCTCGTCGTCTTCAACTCCCACCTGGCGGAAGAACTCGGACTCGATCCGCTCGTCCTCGAGCGCGAAGCCGCGGCATGGTTTTCAGGCAATCAAGCGCTCGCCGATGCGGACCCGATCGCCTTGGCCTACGCGGGCCATCAGTTCGGTGGCTTCGTGCCGCAGCTCGGCGATGGCCGCGCCATTTTGCTTGGTGAACGGGTGGGGCGCGACGGCGTGCGGCGCGACATCCAGCTCAAAGGCTCGGGACGGACGCCGTTCTCGCGCAATGGCGACGGACGCGCGGCGCTGGGACCGATGCTGCGCGAGTACCTCATCAGCGAAGCCATGCATGCGCTCGGCATTCCGACCACGCGCTCGCTCGCGGTGGTCACCACCGGCGAGCAGGTCGTTCGCGACGATCTTCTTCCGGGAGCGGTGCTGACGCGCGTGGCCGCGAGTCACGTTCGTGTCGGCAGCTTCGAATACTTCGCGGCTCGTGAAGATCACGATGCCGTTCGCCAGCTGCTCGACTACGTCATCGAACGGCATTACCCCGAAACGCGGAACACCAAACTACCCGCGCTCGCGGTCCTCGAAGCCGTCACGCGGCGGCAAGCCGCATTGATCGCCGACTGGATGAGCGTCGGCTTCATCCATGGCGTCATGAACACGGACAACATGGCCATCTCGGGTGAGACGATCGACTACGGACCGTGCGCGTTCATGGATCACTACGACGCGAACACCGTTTTCAGCTCGATCGACCATGGCGGCCGGTATGCGTACGGCAACCAGCCAGCCATCGCGCAATGGAATCTCGCGCGGTTCGCCGAAACCCTGCTGCCACTCATCGATGCCGAAACGGAAAAAGCGATCGAACTCGCGACCGCGGTAGTCAGAGGCTTCATGCCGGGTTTCGACGCGCAGCTCTTGGCGCGCATGCGACGCAAGATCGGTCTGTCGACCGAACACGAAAGCGATGTCGAACTGATTCGAGCGCTGTTTGCCACGATGCAATCGACCGGGGCCGATTTCACCCTGACGTTTCGTCGCATGGCGTGGTGTGCGGAAAGCGCGAACAATGACGCCTCGCTACTCGAGCTGTTCGCGCATTCGACTGGCATCGAGAACTGGCTACAGCGCTGGCGCGAACGCCTTGCGAGCGAGCCACAAGCTGCGACCGAACGCGGCGCGAACATGCGCCGCGTGAACCCGGCCTTCATTCCGCGCAACCACCGGGTGGAAGCGGCGCTCGAAGCGGCATCGACTCACGGAGATTTCGCGCCATTCCACAGGCTCCTGAAGATCCTCGAGCATCCTTTCGACGACCAGCCTGATTTGGGGGAGTTCGAGCAGCCGCCGGCGGCATCCGAGCGCGTGCGTCAGACGTTTTGCGGGACTTGACTGGTTCGGGGCCGGCACCTGGTTCGATAGCTAGAGATCTGCTGCAATTTCGCAGCGAGAGGACTACGCTTGCCGCCCTGAATCCGGGAGGTCGTCCCCATGAAACGCCCTATCGTGCTCGCGCTGATCGTGCTGATCGCATTCGCTGGCGGCTACTTCCTCACTCGCACCTTCAAGAGCGACCCTCCGGTCACGCAGTTCGAACCGGTCGGCGCGACGCTGCTGGACGGCCTCGGCGACTACAGCATGCCTGTCAGCACCAAGAATCCCGAAGCGCAGCGCTGGTTCAACCAGGGCCTCATGCTGACCTACGGCTTCAACCACGACGCCGCCGAGCGCTCGTTCCTCAAGGCCGCCGAGCTCGATCATGAGTGCGCGATGTGCTGGTGGGGCGCCGCGCTGGTGCTCGGTCCGCACGTCAATTCGGCCATGGACCCGGCTAACAATCCAAAGGCGTGGGATCGAGTGCAACGCGCTCAAAAGCTTGCTGCGGACAAACGCGAGCAGGCATACATCCAGGCGTTGTCCGCGCGGTATGCGCAGAATCCGCCCGAGGACCGCCGACCTCTCGACCAGGCGTACGCCACCGCGATGGGAAGCCTCGTCCAGCAGTATCCAGATGATCTCGACGCGGCAACGCTGTATGCCGAGTCGTTGATGGACCTGCAGCCGTGGGACTACTGGGACGCCGAGGGACGCCCGACGGGCAACACGGCGGAGGTCGTTTCGCGGCTGGAATCCGTCATCGCGCGCAATGCCGACCACGCCGGCGCGCTTCACTTGTACGTGCACGCCGTCGAAGCTTCGAACGAGCCCGAGCGTGGCGTCGCGGCGGCGGATCGCCTGCGCGAGCTGATTCCCGGCTCAGGGCACTTGGTGCACATGCCGGCACACATCTATGCGCGCGTCGGCCGTTATCACGACGCGGTGATCGCGAACCAGAAAGCGATCGCATCGGACGATGCGTACCTCGCGAGGTGCAGGCCGCAGCCCGGCGTCTATCCACTCGGGTACGTGCCGCATAACCATCACTTCCTGTGGTTCTCCGCCACGATGGAAGGCTCGAGCGCCATCGCGCTGGAAGCTGCGAAGGCCACCAGTGCACGCACCAGCGACCCACAGCTGATGCGCACCGCGGGATTCGAGGCGATGCAGGTGTTCTCGCTCACGCCGTTGTTCGCGAATGTGCGCTTCGGGCGCTGGCAGGATGTCGAGGGCTGGCCGAAGCCGGCGGACGATCTGCCGTACATGATCGCGATGTGGCACTACGCCCAGGGCATCGCGGCCGTGCGCCAGGGCAAGACGGAAGAGGCACGGAAGCATCACGAGCCGCTCGCAGCGGCCAGTCGCAGTCCTGAGATAGAGAAGATGAAAGTCTGGGATCGCTACTCGGTCATCAACGGCGTGCGCATCGCCGAGCGTGTGCTGGCGGCGGAGCTCGCCCGGGAGCAGAAGGACTACGCCACGGCCGCCTCCGCCCTGAGAGAGGCCGTCGTGATCGAAGATTCGATTCCCTACGACGAGCCGCCGGGTTGGCATGCACCGGTTCGCCAGACACTGGGCGCGGTGTTGTTGCAGGCCGGAAAGCCGGAGGAGGCCCAGGCAGTCTTCCTGGATGAGTTGCGTCGCAATCCCGAGAACGGCTGGTCGCTGTTCGGCCTGGAGCAAGCGCTGCGAGCGCAGGGCCGCAAGCAGGAAGCCAGCGATGTCGCCGATCGCTTCAAGCGATCGTGGACGAATGCGGATGTCGAGCTCGAGGTCGCGACGCTGTAGGGGCGACGCAGTCGAGAAATCTGGAGCCCGCGCCGGGGCGACGAACACCGTCGCGCACGCTGCCGCCTTGAGAGAGCCAGGGTTTGCTTGACTCCTTCTACCCCGGAGTATTAACGTCTGACGTTATATTTCCGGGGTACGAAAAATGCTCACGCGCCGCTTGAGACCTTATATCCAGGAGCGGCTCCGCCATGCGCCTGCCGTGGCCCTGCTCGGCCCGCGCCAGGTCGGCAAGACCACACTCGCGCGCGTCATTTCGGCATCGAAAAAGTCCAGCGCCGTATACCTGGACCTCGAGCGTCCGGTGGACCTGCGCCGGCTGCAGGATGCGGACGCGTTTCTAAGAGCCCAGGCGGGCAAGCTGGTCATCATCGATGAAATTCACCGCGCGCCGCGCCTGTTCGAAGTCCTGCGCGGCATCATCGACGATCGCCGGCGCGCGGGCGATCGGGCGGGACACTTCCTGCTGCTGGGTTCGGCGTCGCTCGATCTCATGCAGCAATCCTCCGAAACCCTGGCAGGCCGCGTGGAGTACATCGAACTCGGTTGCGTCGATGCCTTGGAGCTGCCAAAGCAGGTAGGTAGTGTGGATCGCCTGTGGGTCCGAGGCGGCTTTCCCGAGAGCGTATTGGCCAAGAACGACTCGGAAAGTCTCAACTGGCGCCGCGCGTTCATCCGCAGTTATCTGGAACGGGATGTTCCGATGTTTGCGCCGCGCCTGCCCGCGGAAACCATAGGCCGGCTGTGGACGATGCTCGCGCATGCGCAAGGATCACAGCTCAATCACTCGAGGCTCGCCGCGTCCCTGGCGGTATCCACGCCGGCGGTTGGGCGTTACATCGATCTGCTGGTCGATCTCTTGTTAGTCAGGCGCCTCAGACCCTGGAGCGGCAACGTCGGCAAACGCCTGGTGCGCACGCCGAAGACATACATCCGGGACAGCGGCCTGGTCCATGCGTTGCTCGAACTCGAGACCTGGGATGATGTGCTGGGCCACCCGGTCGCTGGCGCGAGCTGGGAAGGCTTCGCCATCGAGAATCTGATCGCCGCGGCAGGTGACCGACGTACGCCGTTCTTCTACCGCACGGAGGACGGTGCGGAGGTGGATCTGGTCTTCGAGCGCGGCGGACGCGTGGAGATGGTCATCGAAATCAAGCGGTCGACATCCCCTGCGCTTTCACGCGGCTTCGGAGGCGCACTAGCTATTCTGAAGCCCAAAGAGTTGTATCTCGTTCATGGCGGAAAGGAAACCTGGCCCATCGATGGTGGCGTCACGGCGATTGCGCTCGCGGACTTGATGAAGCGGCTCGTCGACGATGCGGGAGGCTGAGCACCTGGCATCCGGGCAGGCGCAACGGGGCGCAAAGCCACTTCCAAGTCGCGGCCTGCATCAGGGGTGGCTCGAGAGATGTCAACTTCGCGATTCAGAAACCCTGGTGCTCGGTTGCGGGCCTGCCATCACAGCGCTTCCAGAAACGCGACCAGATCCTCGCGCTCCTCGGGCGTGTAGACGAATCCAAGCTCCGCTTCGTAATGCCGCACCACATCCTCGAGTGACGCGGCGATGCCATTGTGGAAGTACGGCGGGCGAGCAACTGCTCCGCGCAACGAAGGAGTCTTGAACTTGTCCAGGTCCGCCCAGCGTCCCGTGCGCAGCGCGCGGCCCGGGTCGGTAGTTTGACGCTCGGCCAGCGTGGCCTTGTTGCGCACGGTGTAAAGCGGCATTCCGGGCTTGCGGAACCGCTTGTCTGACGTTCCGACGTCGAACAACGCGCCGTTGACGTTGCTGCCGTCGTTTTGCGCATTGTGACAGCCGCGGCAGCTGCGGCCGTTGACGTTCACACCATTGAAGAGCTCCTGGCCGCGCGCGATCTGCGCGCGTCTGCGATCGGCGGATCTGGACGTGCAGGATCCCGGCACCATCCCGATCCAAGCATCGTAGAGTGTGAAACGGCCGTTCACAGGCGGCTGCTGTGACAGGTTCTCCGGTCCGCCCTGCGCACCGCAGGTGCTCAGCGAGCCGACACCGAAAACGGACTGCTGCGCGAAACTCAACCCTTTCTGGTGGACGACGACCTGCTCGAGCGTCTCGGCACTGGCTGGAGGAGCCTGCAGGGCGCCGGGGAACGTGCCGGCCGCCTGGGCCGTGAGACCGGCGTGCACGTCGCCCGATCCGTTGGTGAATTGGTCGTGCCAGCCGATGTTCCGCGTGAACTGGAAGTTCGCGGTTGCAAGCGGGCGACGGAAGAATTCGAACCGGGTCAGGCTGCCGCCGGCCATCAGCGGGTCGTCGACCTTGACGATCTCGAACTCGGCATCGGCTTGCAGATTGCCGCCGCGTCGGAAAAGTCCCTTCCGCAGCATGCTGTACGCGGCGTAACGCTCCTTGGGCGTATCGACCTTGGCCATCGGGCTGTTGGCATCGAGCTTGTTGAACAGCGGATCGGCTCCACGTGTGAGCAGGAACAACAGTTCCACATCGACCGGCCGGATGCTCCATCCCGCGTGCGGCAGGTGACAGGACTCGCACTTGCGTCCGTTAGATCCCTGTGGCGGAACGTGAAATGGATTGCCCAGATCCACGAAACCCATGGTGCTGAATGTCGCGGCCGTTCCGGCGGGGTTCAGGAACGGTAGATTGTTCGGGAGCTTGCGGTCCGGCGTATGGCCATTGCCGCGCGCGACGTCAGCCGCGCCGGGCTGCCCGCCCGCGCTGGCAACCATTGCCGACCCGCACAGGATCAACATACAGGCCGTGGTCATGCGGACCAGATCGCTCAATGCACTCATGCGCCTCTAACTCCTTGGGGTGAATCAGTTCGGAAAGCGACATGACGAACGGTAAGAACCGCTCGTGGTAGCCAGCGTGGTAGCCAGCGTGGAAAAGGAACAACTCTTAAGCCTGTTGCGTCCACGTCCCGTACCGGGACGCTGGTCATGTCCGCCTACACGACCGCGCGTACCTGCAGCCCCGAATCCCGCAAGTTTCGCGACAGACTCGATTGCTACCTTGGCTTCCGATGACTATCCACTGTCGAGGATCCAGCCATGTCGCACAGATTCCTGCCGCTTGCCGCGCTCTTCACGCGGCGTTCGCGCGCTCTTCACGCGGCCTTCACCCTGATGGGTCCAGTGTGCAGGCGCGGTGAGCCTTCATTGGCATCGCGCCCGGCACATTGAGGAGACAGGCATGAAACGAACCATTCGGCTCTTGGCAGGGTTGCTGGCCGTCTGCGCATCGACTCTTGCGATGGCGCAAGGCGCAGATGGCGGAATGCGCATTGCCATCGTCAGCATGGAGACGCGACGGCCCATCGAGGGCGTGACCGTGACCGCTTCCGGCCGTGACGGTAAGGTCGTTACCGGTAGAACACAGGCCGATGGCATCGTCGAGTTAGGTGACCTCGAAGCCGGACTCTATGCGGTCACGGCGACCGGCCCGGGTCTGGTGACTGTCAACGAACCCAGCGTGCGTGTCGTCGGCCGCAAGGTGACTCCGCTCAATCTCGCGATGCTTCCCCACACGGCGACGCTCGAGGAAATCCTGGTTCAAGCCCGCGCGCAGAATGCCGATCCGCATGGGGCGGTGAGCAACTCACTACTGAACCGGGAAGAACTGCGCAGCGCCCCCGGCACGGGCGGTGACGTCCTGCGAGCGGTTGACGGCCTGCCGGGGCTGATATCCAACGGCGAATTCGCGAGCTTCTCCGTGCGCGGCCGCGGACCCCGTGACAACCTGATCCTGATCGACGATCTGCCCTTCGACCGTGTGGTTCACTTCGACCAGACCCTCGGCGAGGAGGAGGACATCGGTGGCGGTGGGCGCTACTCGATTTTCGCGCCTAACTCCATCGCGAGTGCGGAGTTCTCGCCCGGCGGCTGGAGCGCGGCGTACGGAGGCCGCTCGGGATCGCTGCTGAAGCTCGATGTCGCAGGCGGAAGCCCGACGCCCAGCGCCAGTCTGCTGGTGGACATCGCGGGGTTCGAACTCAACTACGAGGGGCCAAGCTACATCCACGATGACACGACCGTGTTCTTCACGGCGCGCCAATTCGATTTCGGAAACGTCTTCGAAATGATCGAAGAACTGGACATCGGACAGCCGGTGCTGACCGATGTCGTCCTCAAGACGGTGACCACTCTCGACTCCGGCGACACGATCGAATTCCTCGGCATCTACGCGCCGGAGGAATACACGCGCGACATCGACAATGTGCTCGCGTCCCCCAACTTCGAAGACGTGTCGCTGATGGAAACCGAGCAGGACCTGTACCTGACGGGGCTGACCTGGCGCCATCGGGTCGGGGAGGCCGGTGAATGGACGAATCGGATCTACCTCCGTTCGAACGACAAGACATCATCGGAGGGTGAGGCATATCCGGACCTCGTGCCGGAGGGCACGGCGGCCTCGGACATCCCGGTGCGAGAGCGCCTGATCACCGTCACCGAGAAGGAAACCGAGATCGGCTGGCACAGCGACTATGTGACTCGCAATCGCTTCGGCCTGGGATCGGTCGGGCTGCGCGTCACTCAGACCGACGTCGACTATTCGACTTTCCTCAGGGAGGACTGGGACCGGTTCGTCTATCTATCGACCGATCCGCGTCCGCCCGGCCAGCAATACATCACGTGGACACCGGGCAACCTCAATTCGGTCTATGACGCGAATGAGATCAGCTATGCCGCCTATGGCGAGCAGGTGTTCGAGTACGCGAACTGGGATCTGAGAGCAGGTCTTCGATACGATCACGACGGCTTTTCGGACGAATCGCTCGTCTCTCCGCGGCTTGCGGCGAACTGGCGCCCCAAGTCGGACCTGCGGGTGTCGGCAACGGCGGGCGTGTTCTATCAGTCGCCGCGCTTTCTCGTCCGCGGAGCGAGCCCGGAGAACTTTGGCATCGAGAACGAGCGAATCACTCACGTGAGCGTCGGCCTCGAGAAGTACTTCGGCCCGGACTGGTCGCTGCTCGTCGAGCCTTACTATCAGTTGCTGGACAACATGGTCGTCGAGCAGGAACGCACCAGCGGCCGCGTCACCAACGACGGAGAGGGTACGAACTTCGGCCTGGACGTCGTGCTGTCACGTAAATTTGCGGACGGCTGGTTCGGGAATGTCGTCTATGCTTACAACAATGCGCGGCTCGACGACAATGACGGCTTCGGGGACTATGACGCCGATTTCAATCGCGAGCACTTCTTCGCCATCGGCGGTAGTTGGGAGATCAATGAACGCTGGAAGGTCGGTGCGCGCTGGAAATGGGCGACCGGGCGACCCACGGACGACTTCATCATCAATAGTGACGTGCTGGGACCTGGACAGCCGCTGCGCTACTCGAAGGAACTGACGCAGCGGAACGCCCTGCGGCTCGATGACTATCACTCGCTCAATATCCGGATGGATTACCGGCGTACGCTCGGCCCGGTGGACCTTGTCGCGTTCGTGGACGTGATCAACGTCTATGGCGGCCCAGGCGGTGGTTCGCAGGAGTTCGATCCGCGGCGGGGTGTCATCGTCGCAGACGAAGGGGAAGCGTTTCCCATCTTCGGCCTGATATTCGAGCGCTCCTGGTGAGTAAGCTGCGGGTGCAACTGGGATTGACCATTGAGATTGCTCCTCATCGAAGATAACCCGCGTCTCTGCCAGGCCGTCGCGGAGAGCCTGCATGCGCAAGGGTTCGCGGTCGATACCGCGGCATCGGCGGCCGAAGGACTGCGAATCTGGGGAGCGGCCGACTACGATGCCGCCGTGCTCGATCTCATGCTCCCGGACGGCACCGGCCTCAATGCGCTGAAGGCAATGCGTGAGCGAGGCAGCACGACACCCGTGCTGATTCTCACGGCGCTCGGCGCGATCGAGGATCGCGTGCGCGGTCTGGATTGCGGCGCGGACGACTATCTGGTCAAACCCTTCGCGATGCAGGAGCTCATCGCCCGGCTGCGCGCGCTGTTGCGTCGACCGGGCGCGGCGCTGGGTCGCACGCTCACCCTCGGTAGCGTGAAGCTCGATACGTCCGCACGCATCGCCACCGTCGCCGGGATGCAGCTCGACCTGACACGCTCGGAGCTGATCGTGCTCGAAGCGCTGCTGCGCAATCAGGGTCGTGTCGTCTCGAAGGAGCGGCTGGCCGAATGCCTGTACGATTTCGAGCAGGAGCGCAGCGCGAATTCTGTGGAGACGCAGGTGCACCGGGTGCGCAAGAAGCTCGCGGCCGCGGGCGCCGACGTGTCGCTGCGGACTTTGCGCGGTCTGGGCTATCTTGCCTCCTGAACGCGACGTGCGCGCTCCGTCCCTGCTTCGATCACTCGTCGTCCGATTGACCATCGTGGTCGTGCTGGCGCTGGCCGTCAGCTACCTGGTGTTGTACTCCGAGTTCCGCGAAGGGCTGTGGGGCCTGGAAGGGCAGAGCATTGCCGTCCAGGTGCAAGATCTGCGTGCGTCGGTCGTGTCGGGGAACGGTCCACCGCGACTCGAATTGCCGCGGTCCCTGCAAGAGTTCTACGGCCGGCCGGATGCGTTGAACGGCTATCAATTGCTGAGCGCGGATGGCACGGTGCTGCAGTCGGGCGGTTTCTCCGCGCCCTATCTGCCATTGCCGATCGCTCCAGGCGGTGGGCAGATCGTCATGCAGCGGGAAACGGATGAGTCGTCGGGCAACAGCATCATGGCTGCCACGCTCTATCTGGATGATGGCGCCAGCCCACATTGGTTGCGTGTGGTGCGGAATCTCGAGGATGAAGAGAGCCTGGTCGCCCAGCTCATGCTCGGCGCGTTGGACGAACTGTATTGGCCGATTGCGCTGCTGCTGATCGCCGTGGTCGGCGTCGTGGTGGTGACGGTGCTGTCGTCGCTGCGCTCGTTGCGCGCCATCTCGCATCAAGCCTCGACGTTGTCGCTGCATCGGCTGGACGAGCGGTTGCATGCCAAGAACCTTCCTCGGGAGCTCGTCCCGCTGGTTCAGGCGGTCAACACCTCGCTCGATCGGCTCGAAGCGGATTATCGCGTGCAGCGGGAATTCACCGCCAACGCCGCGCATGAGCTGCGCACTCCGCTCGCGACATTGCGAGCACGGCTCGAGTCCCGCTTCTCGGCGCAGGAGCTGGGTGATGTTGCGTTGGAAATCGAACAGCTCGCGCGACTCGTCGAGCAATTGCTCTGTCTTGCGCGTCTCGATTCGCAGGAACAGTTCCAGTTCGCCGCGTTCGATGCTCATGCCGTTGCGCTGGAAGTGGCTCGGGAGCTGGCGCCTGTCGCGCTCGAATCAGAGCATTTCGTGACCGCCACGACGCCCGACGCTTCCGTGCCCGCGCACGGGAACGCAACACTGACGCGCCTGGTCTTTCGCAACCTGATCGAGAACGCGATTCAGTACACGCCCGCAGGCACGTCGATCACGATATCCGCTGATTCCGCCGCTGTGATCATCGCCGATGATGGACCCGGAATCGCTCCGGATGCCGCTGCGACCCTGTTCGAGAGGTTTCGCCGCGCGGCCAATGCCGCGGGTCCGGGCGCGGGTCTGGGACTCGCGATCGCGAAGAGCATCATGGAACGGCAAGGTGGACGCCTGAAGTTCGATGCGAATGCGGCTCGCGGGGCGCGTTTCGTGATGGAGTTTCCCGGACCAGCGTAAGTTTCACGCAAACGGACTCTCACTTCTCAGTGGGCAGATTCCCGCGAACGGAGGTGGACTCGGCGGTTGGAAAATCCTCTGGTACCGGCCAGGTGACTGGTCTTCGGGCCAACCACTGCAACGCCCGAACGAGCAGGGTCTGTACACCGGCATCGCGCACGGTCACCGGTTGGACATCCCCCGTCCACACATGCCCGAGAGTGGAGGTGTACACGCGGCCGCGGTCATATCGCACGGTCCATTCGATGGGCCAGTTGAGGTTGGTGTGTGGTTCGCGCGCGTAGGAGAGTACGTCCACGTTCTTCGCCGGGCCGCGCACGTGGTAATACACCTCGATGTCCGCCGCGCGCCACGCGCGCGGCAGTCCGCGATGGATGGGATGCTCGCCGAGACGCACGACCAGAGCGTCGAATCGTTTTCCATGGCCCGTGTCCTCTCCTTCGCCCGGCGGAATCCTCAGGATCTCGCCCTCATCCGATACCGCGAGCGCCGTCCCGAGCTCCTTCTTGCGCCAGCCGATGCCGATGATGTCGTTGTAGGCCGGCCAGTCCGCGAACGCGTTGTTTCCGGAGTGCCATACGTACACGCCGCCGCCGCGGCGCACGAATTCCTCGAACGCTTCGCGCACGGCTTTCGGCCACAGAGGTCCGCCGTTGATGTCATTGCAGTTTTGTATGACGACGTCGTAGGCAGAAAAATCCGGCCGCCAGTCATCCCAGCCGGGCGAGGCCGCGGTGGGCGGCGAGCTCGACACGTCCACCGAGAAGAGACCAGTGGGTTCGATGATGGCGCGGATCGACCGGGTAGTGAGGCGCCAGTCATGATTGCTGAAGCCATCGACGATGAGAACGCGGATGGGACGCGCCTCCGCCGCAAGAGGGAGTGAGAACGCGAATACCAGGAGTGATATCAATGCCGCGGGAAGCTTGAATGACATGTTCATCGATGGCGCCACCTGAGCCAACAATAGCCGACCTGAACGGCGGAAGTGATCAGGCGCGGCTGGCGCCCACGCTCGCATTGAGCTCTTCCGCGAGTCTCCGCGCCACATCCACAGGCAGGTATCGAATGCGAACCCCAGCCGACCTCGCGCCTCCTCCTCCAGCGGTATCCACTGTCAGGCTCGCCATGTGCCGACGCCGGTCGAATGGTGTCGTCGACACGTTCAGCGACTGCACACGGTCGCGCGGCACGATCGCCAACCGGCGCGTCAGCCAGCCCGACTGGAACTGCAACACGTCGCTCTGCAGGGCCCAGCGCGTGTACTTCACGTACAGATGCGCGTGCATCCACGCGAGTCCAACCGCGATCGGTATCGCGAAGACGGCGGGCTCGCGCAGGTACCACCAGGCCGGGCCCACGATGATCGGAAGGAGCAGCAAGGCGCTGCGCCGGAAAATGCGCGCGCGAGCTCCTGGTGCGAGCGGCTGCCAATCCGGCTGCGAGGCGGGATCGAAGCAGGGTAGCGCCGCGGCTATCAACGCCGGCGCCGCGGCGGTGGGGCAGACGGGCGCCAGCCAGCGCGTCTTCATCCGCTCCGGGTTGGGCCGCTCTTCTTCGCCGCCGCCGTCGCCCGCCAGATCGACATCCAGGGATACTCTGCCAAACAGTCGATGCAGCGGCGACTCCGACTGATGCACCGCCTGGATCCGGCGTATCCGCAGCGTGAGGGCGATGCTCGTGAATAATCCATATCGCGCACGCAGATCCCCGGCGTGTCGCGTCAGTGTGAAATCGTGCAGCGTTATCAGCGCCACCACTACCTAAAGGATTCGTACGGCGAGCAGCGCCGAGACGACCACGAGGAGGACGAGCAAAATCTGCATCGCCATCCCGAGTCCTGCGACGCCGCTGAGCGCCGAAGAATGCAGCCAGTCGTCGATGAATTCGGGACTCACATCGAAGAAGCCCGCTTGCTGCATCAATCCGGCGCCGGCGGCGACGAGGATCAGGCCGCGGTTGTCGATCAGTCCGTGAATCACCAGTTCCTTCGGCGACAAATGCAGCAGCGGCGGAGCTTGGGGCGCTTGCGGCGCTTCCGCGGCGGGTTGCGAATCGGCGAACACCCGTTGGCGCATCTCCTGGACCGCGTTCGAGTCCAGCACGCTGATGAGTGCTTCGGGCTTTCCGCCGGTGGATGTCTGCACGCGTACCTGTGCGACGTCCAGCAGCCGATGCAGCGGCCCGCGCTCGGTATCGATGTTCTCGATGCGCGAATACTCGATCTGCCGCACGTTCCGGAATATCACCCCGTCGCGAATCACCAGGCCGCGGGGGCCAAATCCATAGCGATAGGTCCATTGATGCCACAAGGCGCGTGCGAGCATCGCGCCTACGAATACGAGGGCGAGAGGCATGCCTATCCAGTCGTCTTCGCGGCGTGCGCCGAATACCAGCAGCGCGATGAGCGGCAGGATCAGTTGCCGCACCGAGCCCGTCAGCGCGAACAGCCAGGACGACCGATGCAATCGCAGTGTCGGCTCGAACTCCGACGCGCCGCCTTCAGACGCCACTGTCGCGATTCTCCGCGAGCAACACGTCGCGTAATGCGATGGCTTCCGCATGCGCGAGGCCGGGTAGTTCGATTTTCGTGTAGCGGCTGCCGGCCGTGTACAACTTCAACGTTCCGACGCCGAAGCGCCGCTGCAGCGGCCCTTGTGAGACATCCGTGTGCTGGATGCGCGCGCGCGGCAGCGCGATCCTCGATCGCCAGAAGATGCCGCGCTCGATTGCGATGCCGGTCGCATCGACGCCGAATCGCAGGCGCCGGTAATACGCCTGCGGCAAGGCCAGGCTGAGCGTGAACCCGACCGCCGCGATTAGGAGTGGCGCGAACAGGCCGGGTGCACCGAATCGAATGACGAGGCTGAATGCGAAGACGGTCGCAATCGAGGTCATCAGCACACCTTGCCAGCGCCACACGCTGATCACGGCACGGTCGACTTGAGAAGTTTCCATCGGTTGCCTGCTCCGGGAAAACAACATTCTAGCCGTCTTGCTTGATGACTGAATCGGAATGGAATTGCGGGCGTTTACCCGGACGACTTCTCCCGCGACGCGCTTCGCTTCCCGAAGCTGCAAATGAAAAACCCTCGCCGGTTTCCCGACGAGGGCTTTTCATCGACAGGATTGCAGTGCCAGCCGCGAATCAGGCCACCGGCAAGTCCGACGAGGCGGGCATCAGCCGGCGGCGCTGCTCATCCTGCACCTGCTCGAGCGACAGACGCGTCGCGGCCGCCACCGATTTCAGCACGGGATGTGATTCGGCGCGCGGAAGGGTAAGACCGTGGGCCCGTTCCCACGCACGAATCCTCGCGCTCGGCGCATGGGCGCTCGACGTCAGGTCGAGTAGTTCGGTCCTGCGGCGCTCATCCGCCGCCGCTCGCTCCTCGGCCAGTCGAACGCGGTACTCCGCGGGAAGCTCACCCGGGTTGAGAGGCGATACGGTATTCAATGCTGGACTCCGATAATCATGCTGCATGGTCATTTGCCCACCTCGATCGAGTATTCGATGTGCAAGTCGCAGAGCGCCTTGCCGTGAGGGCCGTGACGTTCGCCTGAGCACCGGATGTGTCCTTCCGCACGGTCCGCGCCCTGTGCCGCGATGTCATCGACGTTCGCCGCGAGATCCAGCTCGCCGCTGCATCCCGCGTAGGGACACGGAAAGACGAAGTAGGCGCGCGCGGGTGGATGCAGCACGATGGATTGCGCTGCCGGTGGTTTGGACACCTCGTCATTGAACACGAGGTCCACCCGCAGCGTCGCGAACTGCGGGAACTGCACGCGCAATTCCTTCGCGGCGAGGCGATCTTTGCGCTGCTTCTCGAGTCGCAGATTTCGCGCCTTTTCAGGGCTGAGGGCCGTCAGATTCTTCGCGCCGCTGCGAGGCCTCATCGGCGACCGTACCCGCCGCCGCCACCGCGGGGCTTGTCCTGCGCCTCGTTCACCTTCAGCGGGCGGCCGCCAAAGTCCTTGCCGTTGAGCGACTGCATCGCGCGCTGCGCGTCCGCGCCCGACATCTCCACGAATCCGAAGCCGCGCGGCTGTCCCGTGTCCCGATCGTTGATCAGGGCGACTTTCTCGACGGTGCCGTGCGCGGCGAAAAGTTCGCGCACGCTGTCTTCCGTGGCGCTGAACGGCAGGTTTCCAACATAAAGTTTGGTCAAGTGAAACTCCTCGGACGGAAATGTAGTTAGCCGGCGCAATTGCGCCGCTCCGATGTGAATACTTCAGGTGGCGGACTCGAGGCCGCTACGATGCGTCGGGCGACGCGCGAGCTGGAGCGAAACCGGCTCGGATCACAGGGGCTTGTAAGGTACTTCAAATGAGCCTTCCCGGTGGCTGAATTTGCGATTTCGATGCGAAATCGAGCAACCGGACCGCGGGCTGCGTTGGGCTGCCATGGCGTCCGCCGCCTTGCATTCTGCGTTTACAGCTGTAAACTTCCGGCACCAATTACAGCTGTAATCGTTCAATGCCTGCTCGTAAACCCATCCAGATCAGCGAAGCCGAGTCGATCGTGATGCAGGTCATCTGGGACCGCGACTCGATCCCCACCGAAGAAGTGATCGCCGCGCTCGGGAAACACGGCAAATGGCAGGAATCCACGGTCAAGACCCTGCTGAACCGCCTGTTGAAGAAAGGGGCGGTGAAGGCGCGCAAGGACAACCGCCGCTATCTCTACACGGCCGTGCTCACGCGCGAGGAATGGCTCGCCGCCGAGAGCCACGGTTTCCTCGATCGCATGTTCGGAGGCCGCGTCGCGCCCCTCGTGTCGTACTTCAGCGAGCGCAAGAAGCTGGGCAAGAAGGACATCGAGGACCTGAAGAAACTGATCAGGGAGCTCGATGATGAGCGCTGAAGTCCTGCACCTGCTTGCCCGGGTCACGCTCGTCTCGAGCGCCGCGCTCTTGCTGGTCTTCGTGCTGCGGCGGCCCTTGCGTGCGATCGTCGGCGCACGCGCGGCGTACGCGCTGTGGCTTCTGGCGCCCACGATGGTGCTGTCCTCGCTGTTGCCCGCGCCGTCGCAGCAGCTGCTGTCGCGCGCATTCAATCTACCGGCGCAATACGGTGAAGCTCTCGACGTCCAGGTCGCCGTGCATGCGCCCGATCGACCGGAGACCCTGACCATCCTGTTGTTCATCTGGGCGCTCGGCGCGGCCGCGATGTCTTTCGTGGTGGTGCGGCGCCAGCGTGCATTTGCTCGCTCGCTGGAGCCGCTGACGGCCGATGCGTCTGGCCTGCATCGCAGTGCTTCAGTCGATTCGCCGCTGCTCCTGGGTGTGTGGAATCCGCGGATCGTCGTACCCGCCGACTTCGAGGCGCGTTATTCACGCGAAGAGCGTGAGCTCGTGCTCGAGCACGAACGCTTGCATGCGCGACGCGGCGACATCGCCGTGAATGCATTCGCGACGATCTGGCTGTGCGCGTTCTGGTTCAATCCGCTGGTCTATCTGGCCCTTGCCTGGCTGCGCGCGGACCAGGAGCTGGCCTGTGACGCCGCGGTGATCTCGAGCCGCCGCGAATCGCGCCGCAGCTACGCCGCCGCTCTGCTCAAGACCCAGCTCGCAACCGAAGCCGCTTGGCGCGCGCCGATCGGCTGCCGTTGGCAATCGACCCATCCACTCACCGAGAGGATCACCATGCTCAAACAACCTATGCCCGGCCTCGCACGTCGTGTCGGCGGTCTTGCGCTCATCGCTGCGCTCACGAGCGCGGCCAGTCTCGTCGCGTGGGCTGGCAAGACCGGCGAGGGCGACGCCCCGATCCTCGTCGACATGAAGGTCACGATCACGGATACGCAGTCACAAGAGGTGAACGTGATGGCGACGCAATACCTCGTGAATTCCGGCGAGGAGATCAAGGACGAGAACGGCCGTCCGCTCGATTTCACGTGCACGCCCTGGCTCGCCGAGGCGGCCGAGGAGTCCGCGACCGCGAACGAATTGAAGACGGTGCATCACATTCAGCTCAGGCCTGGTCAGATACTGCTCGACTGCGCATTACGTCGTAATGGCGAAAAGGTGCAGCGACCCGTCCTCATCGTCAACGACGGTGCGTTGGGCACCATCGAGATGGGGGAACAGGGCGGGCAGCGGCAGTTCAGGATCGAAGTTCGACCGTCGACGTCCGCCGCCGACATCGCAGTGGCGAAGAAGGCGATGGGCGGATGAGCATGTAAGGAGCAGGCGTTCCGAACGCTCAACGTTAGTAGATAGGGAAAACCCCGCGGGCAAACCGGCGGGGGTTTTTCCTTTCCCGCCGGCTCCCGTTAGACTGCGGCATGAAGTTCTTGCCGCTCGTGTGGGCCGGGTTATGGCGAAAGCCGGTTCGCACGATTCTCACCGCGGCAAGCATCGTCATCGCGTTCGTGCTGCTGGGTCTGTTGCAAGGAGTGAACACCGGCTTCGACCGGGCGATTGCTTCCGCGAATCGCAACTTCCTCGTCACGGGCACTCGCGTTCGCGGTGGCGCGCCCATGCCCATCTCGGCCATCCCCAAGATCCAGAGTGTGCCCGGCGTGAAGGCAGTCGCTCCGCGCGCGTACTTCATGGAGGACGATCGTCGCAGCAAGGAGTACTACCTGGCCGGGATCGCCACCGAACCCGACCTGTTCTTTCGCATGCTTTCAATGGCAAAGGTCGACAAGAAGGACCTGGATGCCATGCGCCGGACTCGAAGCGGGATGCTGGCGACGCCCGAGATGTTGCGGCTGTTCAAATGGAAAGTGGGCGACACGGTGACAGTTCGATCTCGCACGCTGCAGACGGACGGAAATCCGGACTGGACTTTCGACATCGTCGGCACGTTCACCATGCCGCAGGAGGCCTACTTCGGCGTCATCAATTACGACTATTACGACTCCAGCCGGGCGACGGAACGCAACACCGCCGAAATGTTCTACGTTGAAATCCAGGATCCAACACGGGCCATTGCAACGGCGAAAGTCATCGATGGCATCTTCACCAATTCGAGTCATGAGTCCCGCACCCGGTCGCAGCAGCAACGCGCCGAAACCCGCGCCAAACAGATGGGCGACGTGAAGCTGTTCACCAACGCCATCCTGGGCGCTGTGCTGTTCACGCTGGCCTTCCTGACCGGAAACACCTTGCGCCAGTCATTGCAGGATCGCTCGCGCGAGTTCGCGGTGCTGAAAGTGTTGGGCTATTCCGGAAACCGCGTGTTGGGTCTGGCGTTTGCGGAGGCGCTGCTGCTCTATCTGCCGCCAGCACTGGTTGGTCTGGGCGTGGCGCGCTTGCTCGCGCCGCACTGGCAGGAAGATTTTGGTTCCATCGTCGTTTCCGCCGGGGTTGCGCTGATGGGCCTATCATGCGCGATCCTCCTCGCGCTCGTCGGCGCGGCGTTCCCGGCGTGGACGTTGTCGCGCACGACAGTAGTTAGCGCGTTACGCGGGCACTGAGCGCGTGAAATTCTTCAGGCAGATAATCGCGATCACGGCCATGAACCTGCGGAACGTTCCGCTGCGGCTCGGCAATTCACTGGTGATCGTCATCGGCATCGCGGGTGCGGTCGGGGTGTTCATACCGATCGTGGCCATGTCGACGAGCTTCAGGGCGACGATCAAGGGTGACGCCAACGACTCCCGTGCCATCGTGCTCACGCAACGCGCGACCACGGAGGCCGAGAGCTCGATTACCCGCGACGAGGTCGCGATGATCATGGATTACCCACAGGTCAGCCGGGACTCGCGTGGCAAAGCCGTGGCCTCGGGCGAGGTCGTGCTGGTTGCGCCCGTCTCCCGCAAGCGCGATCACTCCGACGTCAATGTCACGTTGCGAGGCGTCGGCGAACAGTATTTCGCGATGCGACCGGAGCTGAAGCTTCGCTCCGGAAGGATGTTCGAGACGGGCAAACAGGAGTTGCTCGTCGGCGCTGGAGCGGCTTCGCAATTCGATGGACTCGACATCGGCGAGAGCTTGCGGCTCCAGGACGGTGACTGGAAGGTCGTGGGCACATTTGCCGGAGGCAATGGCGCGCGCGAGTCGGAAGTGGTGGCCGATGCGCTGACGGTGATGTCCGCGTACAAACTCAGCTCCTTCAATTCCCTCTCCGTGACGCTCCGCTCGCCGAGAGAGTTCGCCGCATTCAAAGACGCGGTCGGAGCCAATTCGAGATCGTTGCTGCTGGCGCGCAGCGAGCCCGAATATCTCGAGACCGCGTCGGAATCGGTCAACCGGATCCTGCGCTTGGTGGGTTACTCCATCGGCTCGATCATGGCGCTCGGCGCGTTGTTCAGCGCGCTCAACTCGATGTACTCGGCCGTTTCGGCGAGGAGCGTCGAGATGGCGACACTCCGCGCGCTGGGGTTCTCGCCTTTGGCGGTGGCCGCTGGAGTGCTGTTCGAGGCGCTCTTGCTGGCGCTCATCGGGGCGGCGATCGGAGCGGCGTTTGCCTATGCCTTGTTCAACGGTGCAACCATCAGCACGTTGGGCGGCGCGGTTTGGGACTCGCAACTGGTCTATTCGCTCTCCATCACCCCGGCACTGGCGATCGGTGTCGTTCTACTCGCCTGCGTGCTCGGTCTGTCCGGCGGGCTGTTGCCGGCGATTCGCGCCGCGCGGGCCAATATCGCCGAGGTGCTGCACGAGACCTGAGTCCAGTCGTCAACCAAACTACTTCGGCATGTACCAGCCGGCGCACCGCGACGCGAGCTTCCACCCTTGCGGAGTCTTGTCGAGCCGCGCGAGGTAGCCGCGCTCGCTGTTCACTTCGACGGCCAGCCAGGCACTGTTGCCGGCCGGGCTGAACGCCACGCGCGAAAACGCGAAGTAGCGCGATACCCGCTTCTTCTCACGAATGATCTGATAGCCGACCGCCTCGGCATCCTCCGAGTCCAGCAGCACGGGGTTCGTGTTCGCTATCTTGAGCTGCGCGACCATTGCTTGCGACTCCCGCGCGCTCAAGCCGCAGAATTCGTCGCGTTCCGGATCGTCCAGCGCGCTCGCGATGAACGAGGCAGCGGAGAAGTCCGAGCGGAAGAACCACAGCTTGATGGGTTTCGCTGCGTTATCGATCCTGACCACTTCCGCCATCGCGCTCCAGACCGCGAGTTCTTCGCCCTGCGCGGCAGCGGGCGATTTCGCGGCGGCTGCGGTGACGAATGCCGAAAGCGTGAGGGTCGAGAGGAGGGTGGCGAGTTTGACTCGTCCAGAGTACTTCGTGGTTTTCATGGGCGCGAAAATAGAAAAGCATCGGGCGCAATTCCAACGGAGTTTCCGGACTTGCGAACTGCGTCGGCCGACGCACGCTCAGGTTGCGCGACCAGGGAGATCGCGCCAACTCAGTGCGATGACATGTCGTGTCGCGCACTGAAAAATTCTCACGCGAGCGCGCGAAAACCTCACGCATCGGCGCCGCGCTTCGACGAGCTGGCTAACAAGGTCTTCTCGTCGACGTGAAGCTCACTGCTCGTCGCGCGTCATCGCCCGCACCCTTGCCGTGCCCCCACCTCCGCAGTAGAACGTATCCTTTCCATTCGACTCCAGCCCTGACACATTCACGCCCGCAGGTAGTTCGACGCGCTCGAGAACCTCGCCGGATTCCGGATCCACGCGCCTGAGCTCGCTCTCATCGCCTTCCCACGTCGCATGCCACAGCTCGTTGCCGAGCCACGTGACGCCGGTGACGAACCGATTGGATTCGATCGTGCGCAGGACTTTGCCGGTGGCGGGATCTACCTGGTGAATCTTGCGAGCACGATACTCGCCGACCCACAGCGAGCCTTCTGCCCACGCGAGACCCGAGTCGCCGCCGCGGCCGGGCGCGGGAATCGTGGAGATCACCTTGCCAGTGTCAGGGTCGACCTTCTGGATGAGGCTTTCGGCAATCTGGTAGAGGTGTTTGCCGTCGAATGCCGTGCCCGCGTGAGCCTGGACGTCGAGCGAACGCTTCACCTCGCCGGTAGTTGGATCGATGGCATTGAGCTTGTCGCCGCAGGCGGCCCACACGTTCTTGCCATCGAAGGTGACGCCGCCCACCTTGGTCCCTTCGGGAAAGGCGTATTCACGGACGACCTTGGCTGCGGACTTCTTCATGGCGTTCTCCTCGAATGCTTGATGTTCACCATGCTAGACACCCGGTAGCGGAGCGGGGAGTAACAAGGTGGTCGCGATTCCAGGCAGCGGTGGAGTCATCCAGCGGCGCGAACGGCCTGCGCCGTAGGCCTGTACCTTTCCGGCCGCCGCGAGATCGTCGAGCGCGCGTTGCACGCTGCGTTGACTGGTGCCGAGCGCCAGCGCCAACGCCGACGTGGGCCAGGATTCGCCGTCCGCGAGAAAGGCCAACACCGCGGCGTGTTCCTCTTCCATCGGTCGGGCCAGCACGACGACCTGCCGCGCTTTCGGTTTCAGCACGAAGCCCGCCTTCGTGGCCTCGACGTCGGCGGCACCTTTGAGCGCCTTTCGCAGCCGGCCCATCTCGACGCGAAGCCGCGCGCGCAGGGATTCATCCGCGACTTCGATGCGGAATGCGCGGCGGACGAGTTCGTCGCGCGATACATCGTCAGGCCAGGTCTCCGCCAATGCGCGGGCGAGCGTGAAAAGGACTGCGCGTCCAACCAACGGAATCACCATGCCTTCCGTGCGCACGGCATAACGACAGTCATCGAAGATCAACGCTTTCGAAGCGAATATGGCTTCGACCTCTTCGAGCGTCACGACGCGATTCTCGCTGCGCGCGAGCAACCGTGCGGCGGGCGCATCGAGAATGCGCGCGGCTGCCTCGACTTCAGCGGCTAGCGCCGGAATGCCGGCAGCTCGCGCCGCTTCCATCGCACGACCCAACGCCGCGCGCGCGACTCGGGTTCGGATCCGGCGGATGGCAATACCAGCTACGATGAGTTCGTGCGTGGCCTTGAGTGCCGGCGTCAATGCCGTGCGTTCGATCTCGATCAACAACGCATCGGCATCATCGAGCCTGCCTATCAACAGGAATCGACGGATCTGTAGATAGCGCGCATGCGCGGCGTTCAGCCGGTCGCCGTGTTGTTCGAGAACCTTGCGAGCGCCTTCCAATCGTTTCGGCGGCCATCCCAGATCCCGCGAGGCCAGCGACAGCTCCGCTTCGGCAACGACGCAGCGCGCACGAGCCACGGCTTCCCTGGACCCAAACGCACGCACCGCCGCTCGCACCAGCTCTTTCGCACGCCGGAAGTCCCCGATCTGGGCCATCGCGATGCCGCGCAGGGCCAGCGCCGGCGCATCCTTGCGCAACGCAATCCGGTTGAGCGCGCCAAGTGGGTCGCCCGCGGCCAGCGCGCGCGCCGCGGCGGTGATCAGCGAGTCCATCTGGTTGAACTACGTTGTTCCTAATCCCGACAAAGATGTCACTCCCGCTGCCTGCGCCGGGCGCCCAAGAATGGCCGCCTCATCACCGAAGGAGCACATCATGACTCACGCAATCGGAACCCGCGAACAATGGCTGAAAGCCCGACTCGAGCTGCTGCAGGCCGAGAAGGAGCACGTGCGGCAGGCGGACGAACTCGCGCGCCGCCGCCAGGCGCTGCCCTGGGTGTGCGTCGAAAAGGACTATTCCTTCGACACCGAGCAGGGCAAGGTGTCGTTGAAGGACTTGTTCCGCGGCCGCTCGCAGCTCCTCGTCTATCACTTCATGTTCGGCCCGACGTGGTCGCAGGGCTGCCCGTCCTGCTCGGCGATTGCCGACGGCTTCGACGGCATCGCGGTGCATCTCGAGAATCACGATGTATCGCTGACCGCGGTGTCACGCGCACCATTGCCCAAGCTATTGGGCTTCCGCAAGCGCATGGGCTGGACCTTTCCGTGGGTGTCCGCCTCGGACGGCGCATTCAACTTCGATTTCAACGTGTCTTTCACCGAAGAGCAGCAGCGCGCCGGCACCATCGAATACAACTACGCGCGCAACGCGCACGCCATGGACCAGATCGTGGAAGTGCATCCGGTGGTGGCGGCCATTGCAAAAGGAGTGGGAACCGATGCGGCCAGCTTCGGCCGCGACCGTCCCGGCATGAGCGCGTTCATCCAGCGGGACGGGGCTATCTACCACACGTACTCCACCTACGCGCGCGGCGTCGATCCGCTGTGGAACATGTACCAGTGGCTGGATCGCGCGCCGCTCGGCCGCAACGAAAACGGCATCTGGTGGAAACGCCACGACGAATACGGCGCGGCGAATCGCGCGAGTGTGGCGTGAACCCAGATCGGGCATTCCACGTCACGGCGGCGCTGGTGTTCGCAGCCAGCGCCGCCGTCACCATCGCGTGGTGCGGCTCGATGTCCGCGATGCCCGGCATGGACATGCCGGGTGGATGGACCATGTCGATGGCCTGGATGCGCATGCCGGGGCAGGGCTGGCTCGACTACGCCGGCATGTTTCTCGGAATGTGGGCGGTGATGATGCTGGCGATGATGATGCCGGTCGCCGTGCCGATGCTGGCGCGTTATCGCCGCTTCGTAAGCGCGCGCAATGTCGACGTGCTCACAGCGTGGGTGGCCGGCGGCTACTTCATCGTGTGGTCGTTGTCCGGCGTCGTGCTCTTCCCGCTCGGGGTCACGTTCGCCGAATGGACCATGCAGTCCCCGGCTATTTCTCGAACCGTACCGATTCTCGGCGCGCTAGTGCTGCTGGCCGCGGGCGCCTCGCAGTTCACGTCGTGGAAGTCGCGCCTGCTTGCCTGCTGCCGACATTCCATCGACTGCGCCGGCGAATCACAGCCGAACTACCGCGCCGCCTGGCGGCACGGGCTGAAAATCGGCCTGCGTTGCGTTTGGTGCTGCGCACCACTCACCGCCGTTCTGCTGGTGGCCGGGGTCATGGACCTGCGCGCGATGGCACTGGTGACGCTCGCCGTCTGCGCCGAACGATTGCTGCCCGCCAACGTCCACGCAGCGCGCACGGTTGGGGCCATCCTGCTGTTGATGGGCGTCGCGGTCTTGCTTGCTGCGCCGATGAGAGGTTGAACGATCTGCTACTGAGCAGCCGCAGTCCCGTTCTTCTTCGCGTAGAACCGCAACAGCGGCAACAGCACCTTCTCACAATCGCCATTGCTCTTGCTCGCGCAAGCCTTCAACAGTTCCGGCCGGATAGGCGCGCCGTATTCGAGCAAAGCCCTCATGACATCGCGTCGCCGCTCGACCTTTTCACTCGTCGCCATGAAAACCAGCGAACCCACGAGTGACTCATTGCGGCAGCGGCCATAGACATTGGCGCCGGCCTCGAGCTGCGCGCGAACGATGGCGGGATTGAGCTGATCGATGGCGTAGCAGAGCGTGTTCCACCCCTCGGCATCCAGTTCCTCGGGATGCACGAGCGCGTCGAAGAACGGCTTCAGCGCCTGATATTGCGGCCTGTTCACGGCGTGCGCGACGACCGACGTGTAGTCGCCATTGAGAATTTCGTCGGCGCGCTTGATCAGGTGCGCATTCTGGTCGCTCGGGCCCGCGCTGATTTTCGCGGCCTCCATGAGATACGCCTGCCCGAGCAGCGTGCGATTGTGTTCCAGGCCCATGCAGTGTCCCTGCTGCATGCGCGGCGATTCGAACAGCGTGATCACGTCGGAGAACCGGCCCTGTGACTCGCTCAGCCAGAAGGCGAGCTCGTAAGCCCTGCATGCCATGCTGATATTCGAATCGATGTCGAGCGCCGCGCGCAGAACCTCCTCGAATTCCTGCGGGCTCTGATTGGGCGCGTATTTGGCGATGTCCTGCGCTTGCGCGCGCGCATTGGGCGGGAAGGCAGGATTGCCGGCGATTTCGAGCGCGCGCGTGCGCACGTCGGGCGACGGGTTGCTGAACACCTCGATGCGCATGCGATTGAGGTAGATCCACATGTCGTTCGGCGATCTTTGCTCCGTCTCATCGAGCAGCCGCGCGACTTCGTCGAGGCGCTGCTGTTGAAAGCGGATACCCGCGAGCAGCACCTTGGCCGATACGAAATCGGGATGCGTGGAAAGCACGCCGTCGAGAACGGGCTCGGCGCGACTCATCCCCATCGTCATCCACGTCATGCGCGCGAGGATGTATTGCGCGTTGCGATTTTCCGGGTTCACCGTCAGGACCGCCGCGAGCTGCTCATGCGCGCGTTGCATGCAGCCTGAGCTCATGAGCCTGTTCGCAAGCCGCAGCTCAGGCTCGGTGATGTCCGGGATCTCGACCAGGCGGCGGCCGCGAAAGGTCACGGGCCCGTTCGCCTTCACCTTCGCGCAGGTCGGTTCATCAGGCCGAATGACTTGAGCCAGAAAGGCGAGGTCCACCTTTGGCAGTGGCGCCATATCGGATTGGGCGAGCGCCGACGTCGAAAAGACGCCAAGCAAGGTGGCGACCGCAATGCACAACGTGATTTTCATGGTGACGCAGGGTCTCCGAACGCGTCGGATGTGTATGGGAAGCGCGTCACGACGTGGTCGCTTGGCCGAAATCTGGAATTAATCTTCCAAGGGGTGTCGAATTGGCTGCCCCCGGTTCGACTGGTACTTACTACCAAGGAGAAACCCATGTCCCGATATGTAGACGGATTCGTCCTGCCGCTTCCGAAGAAGAAACTTGCGCGCTACCGCCAAATCGCAAAAGTCGCCGCCAAGGTCTGGCGCGACCATGGCGCCCTCGAGTACGTCGAGTGCGTCGCCGACCAGCTCACCAGCAAGCAGGACGGCAAGACCTACACCTCTATCTTCCCCAAACTCGCGAGGGTGAAGCCGGGCGAGGTGGTGGTGTTTTCCTGGATCACCTACAAGTCGAAGGCCGAGAAGAATCGCATCATGAAAAAGGTGATGGCGGATCCGCGCCTCGCTGACTTGATGGATCCCGCCAGCATGCCCTTCGACATGAAGCGCATGGCTTGGGCCGGATTCAAGCCGATCGTCGAAGCGTAGCGCCAAGACGGCGAGATTATGAAAGGAGCGGAAAGGCGCATGAGTCTCACGGAGGACACCAGCTGAAAGTGTCACAGGATCGGCGGCCGCCGCAGAACTCCGAAAGCGGGCATTCCGCTTGCGGAGGGTGGGTATGAAACGAGTGAATGCCGTCTGGATCCCGGTTCTCGTGGGCGCTGCATTGTTAGCCTCGGGCTGCTCGATCACGCCCGGCCACAAGGAACTCAAGAGTCCGGCCACACGGGCGCAGGGCAGCATCGCGACGGCGGCGACCGCCACGGGTATGCCCGCCGGAAGGGTCGGCTGGGGGCGCATTTCGCTATTCGCGATTCCCGTGGCGCCGGTGCACGTCCATGGAGACGCCTCGAGCGAGACGATGAACTTCGTGCGCGAAGCGCTCACGAATGCGGGGTACTCGGTCAGCACCGTGGATAACGGAACCAGCCCGCAAGGGCCGTGGTTGGCAGTGAACGTCGAACAATACAAGTTCAACAACTACACCTGGCTCGCGCCGTTGATCTTCACCTGGGGCAGCATCGAACTCGACGTCACGCTGCGCGATGCCAGCGAGAAGGTCCTGTGGCAAAAGAACTATCTAGGCAAGGGAACTTCGCTGCACATCACGGAGGGATTCACCAACTCCGCCGAGAAATGCATGACCAGGGTGCTCGACCAGATGATCGTGGATTTCAGCTCAGCCGGGTTTTCGGGCGCGGCCCTGGCGGTGGCGGCCAAGTAGTCGCGGCGACGGCGACGGGAGGAGGTCGGGGCATCGGCCGCGCCGCAAGTTTCGGGTAGCGGGCGCGAAGCGTGGGGCCAGGAAGCGATAGTTCGAGCGTCGTATACGTCCGGCTGGCATAGGGTGTGCTCCTGATGGGATGCCGATCATCGTCGGAGTAATCTGCCGGCGCCCGTTTCTGGAGGTGGCCGATGCACATCAAGTCCTGGCATGCAGTCGCGCTCATCGCTGCGGTAGGCGCGGTCGTAACGCTCGCGGAAATTCCTCGAGAGGACTGGCTCACTACGGCTGCGATCAGCTTGTCATCAGGCGTGGTGGCGCTGTCGCTCATGGGCGCGTGCGCTGTGCTGGGCGGCCGCCTTAGGCCCGTCGAGTCGCTGTTCGGCGGGCTCGACCGCGTCTATCTAGTCCACAAATGGCTGGCGATCTGGGCGCTCGCATTGGCGTCGGTGCATTTCGTATTCAAGGCCGGCCTGCCCGCCTGGGAGACCGCCTCGATCATCACGTTGCCGCCGCCCTACACGCGCCTGGCGCGCCAGTTGAGTCTGCTTGCGCTGGGCTTGATCGTGTTACTCGCTCTCAATCGCAAGATCCCCTACAGCACATGGCGCTGGTGGCACAAGCTTTCCGGCCCGCTCTTCCTCATCGTGATTCTGCATTGGCTGAGTTTCAAATCTCCGATCGAGTTGTCCAGCCCAGCCGGCATATGGCTTGCCGTCATCGCGTCCGCGGGCGTACTGGCGGCCGCATACAAACTACTTCTCTATCCTCTGCTTTCCAATCATCAGCGTTATCGTGTCGTGGCGGCAAATCCGGCAGCGGCGGGACTGCACCTGGAACTGGAGCCGGTGCGCGGAGCCCTTCGGATCACTCCCGGCCAATTCGGGTTTCTTTCCATGAAAGAAGACGGCCTGCGGGAGCCGCATCCGTTCACGATGGTGAGCGGCGAGTCCACCCCGGGTCGGGTGCATTTGCTGATCCGCAATCTTGGCGACTACACCAGCAGACTCGTGCGCGAGGCACGCCCCGGCATGGAGGCGGAGATCCATGCGCCATATGGTCGCTTCTTCCGCTGCCGGGAAGCGGAGACCGAGGTGTGGATCGCCGGCGGCGTGGGTGTGTCGCCATTCATTGCGTGGCTGGCCGACGCGGCGGGCGAGGGGTGCGAGAAAGTCACCTTCTTCTATTTCTACACGCCGGGTCGGGAGTTCCCCACCGCCGAGGTCCTGAAAGACCTGGCGCAACGGCATGGCGCGACGCTGGTCCCCGTGTCCGGCGGTGCATCGAGTCCGACGTTCACCGAGCGCTTCCGCGAACTGGTCCAGCACGCTGGACCGGAGAAGGTAACCATCAGTTTCTGCGGGCCGAAGGGACTGTTGGAGCGCGTGTACGCAGCGATGCGTGAGCTCGGCGTACCACGGGAGAATCTGCATCACGAGTATTTCGAGTTCCGCTAGGCGAACTCGCCGATGAGGCACCGGCTCGCGAGAGAGGCCGGGCCAACCTTTGGGGCCCCGCACCGGCACGCCGAGTGCATGCAGCGCGATCACCGACCAACCCGCGCCCGGGATCTCGAGACTGCAATCCAAGATGCCGAAATAAGACGCTTCGGGCTGGTCGAGCCCCGTAAGGACGATTACTCTCCGAGCCGCCGATAAAACAATGAGAGCGGTAACATGACTACAACTGCAGAACGGCTGAGCGTGGGGGAGAAGATCGGTTACAGCCTGGGCGACCTGGCGGCCAATCTCATATTCCAGACTTTCATTACCTTCCTGGCGTTTTTCTACACCGACATTTACAAGATCCCGGCGGGCACCGCGTCCGCGATCATCTTCTGGGGCGGCGTCTTCGGCGGTGTCGTCTTCAATCCCATCATGGGACTGATCGCCGATCGCACGAATACGCGGTGGGGCAAGTTCCGACCCTGGGTGCTGTGGACCTCGGTGCCGTTCGGCGTGTTCTCGCTGCTGGCGTTCACGACGCCCGACCTCGGCGAGCAGGGCAAGATCTACTACGCCGCCATCACGTACACGCTGCTGGTCACGATCTACGCGGCGAACAATCTGCCCTACGCGGCGCTGAGCGGCGTGCTGACCGGGAACATGTCCGAGCGCAACAGCTTGTCCTCGTACCGCTTCGTCGCGGTGATGATCGCGCAGTTCGTCATCCAGGTTCTCCTGCTGCCGCTGGTGCTCGCGCTCGGCGATGGCGACCAGGCGGCCGGCTTTCGCAAAGCGATGATGGGCTTCGCGATCATCGGCACGATCTTCTTCATCATCACGTTCCTGACGACGAAGGAGCGTATCGTTCCGACGCCGGAACAGAAATCCACCGTGAAACAGGATCTCGTCGACCTGTTCCGCAACAAGCCGTGGCTGCTGATGCTGGTCGTCATCGTGATGGTCTTCATCAACCTGGCGTTGAAGGGCGGCTCGTACATCTACTATTTCCAGTACTTCGTCGACAGGGAAGCGCTCACCCAGTTTCTGAGCGGCATCGGGTTCCACGGCGATCCCGTCTCCACCGGCTTCGGCATCTTCAATGGCGGCGGCATCATCTTCATGATCGTCGGCATTGGCTTCGCCAGGCCGCTCGCGGACCGGTTCGGAAAGCGCAACGTGTTCAGCGCAGGTTTGTTCGCTTCGACGTTGTTCCTGCTGGTGTTCGTCTTCTTCCCGCCCGACGCGATCAAGACCATCTTCGCGGCCCAGATCCTCCACGGCTTCTTCTATGGCATCACGATTCCGCTGCTGTGGGCGATGATCGCGGACGTCGCCGACTACTCGGAGTGGAAGAACAATCGTCGCGCCACGGCCATTGTCTTCTCCGCCATGATTCTCGGCCTGAAGTTCGGACTGGCGGTCGGCGGCGCGCTGGTCGCGAAACTGCTGGACATCTACGGTTACGTGCCCGATGCCGCCCTGCAGTCGCCAGAGGTGGTTCAGGGCGTCAAACTATCGATCAGCGTCTACGCGTCGATTCCATTCCTGATCTGCTGCGTGGTCCTGTTCTTCTACGAGATCAACAAGGCGATGGAAACGCGGATCGAAACCGAACTGGCGCAGCGTCGCCGCGCGACGTCCTGATGTCGCGCGGTTGAGAGAGCAAAGTCACACGAGGAACTCGAGCATCATGTCGAACGATTCTGAAATCGATTACTCCGGCGAGGACTACGAAGCGCTCACCCGCAGGGCGATTTCCCAGCCACTGGTGTCGCACATCTACACGGCCGATCCGTCGGCGCACGTGTTCGAGGGGAAGATCTACGTCTATCC
>JAEZCR010000135.1 GCA_023433465.1 Pseudomonadota bacterium
CGGCGTACGCGGCGATGTCCGGCTCGTGCGTGACGAACACGATCGTCATGCCCGAGGCCTGCAGTTCCGTGAGCAGCTTCATGATCTCGATGCTCGTGGCCGAATCGAGATTGCCGGGCGGCTCGTCCGCGAGGATCAGCGGCGGACGCGTGACCAGCGCGCGCGCGATCGCCACGCGTTGCTGCTGGCCGCCCGAGAGCTGCGACGGATGATGACCGTGTCGATGTCCGAGACCCACGCGATCGAGCGCTTCCTTCGCGCGTTTGTGCCGCTCGGCCGGCGGCACCTTCGCGTAGATCAGCGGTAGTTCGACGTTCTCCGCCGCGGTGGTGCGACGGAGCAGGTTGAAGTTCTGGAACACGAATCCGATGAACTCGTTGCGCACGCGCGCGAGCTCGATGCGCGAGAGTTGCGCGACGTCGCGATCCGCGAGCTTGTAGCTGCCGCGCGTGGGCGAATCGAGGCAGCCGAGGATGTTCATGAGCGTCGACTTGCCCGATCCCGACGAACCCGAGATCGCGACGAACTCGCCGCGCTCGATGTCGAGGTTCACGTCGTGCAACGCGGCGAACTCGGAGTCACCCGATTGATAGATCTTCGCGAGATTGCGCAGCTCGATGAGCGCCATGGTGGTCAGAGGATCCTGAAGCCGCCGCCGCGCGGGCCGCGTTGCTGACCGGGATTCGCGCCCGCGATCGAGACGATGACGTTTTCGCCTTCCTTGAGCTCGCCCCCGGTGATCTCCGTAACGCGGCCATCCGTGATGCCGGTCGTGACCTGCCGCGGCTCAGGCTTGCCGTTCACCAGGACATAGACCGTGCGCTGCGCCTGGGCGGATGGAGGGCCTTCGCCATCCGAACCGCGCCGCTGCCGGTTGCCGGCGCCCCCCGCGCCTTGCGCGCGCTGCGCTCCCGCGCCCGGCGGCCCCATCCCTTCGGGACGGAACCGTAACGCGGCGTTCGGAACGCTGAGCACGTCTTCGCGCCGATCGGTCACGACGCTCACGGTCGCGGTCATGCCGGGCTTGAGCTTGAGCTCTTCGTTCGCGACGTCGATGACCGCGTCGTAGGTCACGACGTTCTGCACGACCTGCGGCGCGTTGCGGATGTCGCGGATCTTCCCGCGGAAAGGCTCGCCGGGATACGCGTCGACGGTGAAGGTCACCCGCATGTCGGGCTGGAGCCGGCCGATGTCGGATTCGGCGACGTTGGTATGCACTTCCATCGCGCGCAGATCCTGCGCGATCGTGAAGATGATGGGCGCCTGCAGCGAGGCGGCGACCGTCTGGCCCACGTTGACCGCGCGCGAGATCACGACACCGTCGGTGGGCGAGATGATGTCGGTGTACCGCAGATTGGTTCGGGCCTGATCGAGCGACGCCCTCGCCTGCGCGAGCTGGCCCTTCGCCTGCTCGACCCCGGCCCGCGCCGCGCGTGCATTGGATACCGCGGTGTCCCGCTCGGTCTCGGAGATGAGCCGCTGCTCGAACACTTCGCTCGCGCGCCTGGCCTGGCGTTCGGCGTCCTCGGCCGTGACCTCGCGCCGCGCGACGTTCGCGCGCGCCGCGGTGACGTTCGCTTCGGCCTGCACGACCGCCGCCTGGAACAGCGAGGGATCGATCTTCGCGATCTTCTGGCCCTTCTTCACCTTCGAATTGAAATCCGCGTACAGCTCCTGGATGCGGCCGGACACCTGGCTGCCGACGTCGACGGTGACGAGAGCCTGCAGGCTTCCCGAGGTACTGACGCGCGACACGATGTTGCCGCGCTCGACGGCGGCGGTCTGGAACTCAGGCCCTTCGGCGCCGCCGGACGAGCAGCGCCACAGACCCAGTGAAACGAGGAGGACGATTGCGATCAGCCATGACAGGCGTGAGCGGGATATATGTTTGAGCAAAGTCGTTATCCGATCCGAAAAGTGCGCGCTTTACGCGCCCAAGTGTAGATCAGTCCGACCCTGTGGCGTTCCCAATAAAAAGTTATAGCTCGCGCGTCAACCGCCGCGGGCTTGCGCCGTTATGTCGAGGTTCGACGCCTTGTAGCGCGAGCGTAACGCGCCGCCGTTCTTCAGCAGCGGCTCGAGATCGTTCACCGGCAATGGCCGGCTGTGCAGGTAACCCTGGGATTGATCGCAGCCGAGATTCGCGAGCATTTCGAGCTGTTCGGGTGTTTCCACGCCTTCGGCGATGGTCGTCATGTTGAAGGCCTTGCCGAGCGCGATGATGGTCTGCGCGACAGTGCGGCCGGTGCCGCTTCCCGTGAGCACGTTCACGAAGGACCGGTCGATCTTGAGCATGTCGACCGGCAGCTCCGCGAGCCGGCTCAGCGAGGAATAACCCGTACCGAAGTCGTCGATCGCCACGCGGATGCCGGCCCGGCGCAGCAGGCGCAGCTGCGACACCGCCGAACTGACGTCATCGATCAATACTCCTTCGGTTATCTCGATATCGATGCCGACGTTGTCGCTCCGCCATTCACCTACCAGATCGATGAGGTGATCCGCGAACGTGCGCCGCTTCAACTGCACCGGCGAGATGTTCACCGCGATGCGGCCCGGCGTGATGCCGGCGCCCTGCCACCGGCGCAGGTCGGAGGCGGCCTGGCGCAGAATCCAGTCGCCGAGCGACACGATCAATCCGCTCGATTCGAGCAGGGGCAGGAACACACCTGGCATCACGAGACCGGCGTCCGGATCGCGCCAGCGGATCAGCGCCTCGAGGCCGCGCACCTGCTTCGTCCGGATGTCGATCTTGGGTTGATAATGCAGCTCGAATTCCTGGCGCTCGACCGCGCCGCGCAGCCGGTGCTCCATCGTCATGCGCGAGACCACGGCCGACGAAAGCTCCAGGCGATGCGGCAGATATTTCTCGCCGGTGCTCTTGGCGCTGCGGAGCGCGGCTTCGGCGTTCTGCACGAGCGCATTCGAATCATGGCCGTTGTCCGGATATCGCGCGAAACCGCACTTCACGTCGACGGGAATGCCGCGTCCATCGACCGTGAACGGCGCGCGAAACACTTCGGCCACCTGCTCCTGCAGCCAGTGGACCGCTTCGTCTTCATCGCCGTCGGCTTCCATGATGAGACCGAACGTACCACCACCGAAATGCGCGAGTAGCTCGGTGGAGTCCATGTGGCGCTTGAGCCGGTCCGCCACCTGCTGCAACAGCAGGTCGCCCGCGTGACGACCGAAAGAATCGTTGAGCGAAGACAGGTGCTCGATGTCGAGCACCGCGACCGCCGGCGTGCCGCGCCGGCCGATGCGCGGCTCGAGCGCACGCACGAGCCGCTCGCAGAAGAGGCCGCGCTTCGCGAGGCCCGTGAGCGGATCGAAGTACGAAAGGAAGCGGACCTCATCCTCCTTGTGCAGGTACTGCAAGGCGAACGAGAGGTTGGCGACCAGCTCGCGCAACATGCGCGATTCCTCGTCGCCCACGGCGCCCACGTCGAAAGAGGTCAGCATCAACGCGCCGACCGGCGTGCCGTCGACGATGAGTGGATAGGCGACGACGCTGCGGAAGCCGGAATCCAGTAACGGCGCGCGCGCCGCGAGCGGCATCTCGAGGCTGTTGAGGTCGTTGCAGATGAGCGGCGTCGCCGTGCGCAGCACGCGGCCGATGACGCTCGAGTCATCCTTGGCCGTCTCCGCGATGCTGAACGTGAGCTGCTGCGCGCTCTGGTTGTCGATGCTGCCCGACCAGGCGGCGGGCCGCGCGCTGTGCGTGCCCGGCTCTATCAGCGCCACCATCGCACTCGCGTACCCACCCGCGGTGGTGGCGAGTCGGCAGGCTTCGACCAGGATCTCGCTGCGGTGACGGATGCGCACCATGGCGCTGTTCACGCCCGAGAGCATCTTGAGCACCCGCGTGAGGCGGCTGATGTGTTTTTCCTGGCGCCGCCGCTCCGTGAAATCGCGTTCGCTGCCGCGGTAACCGGTCACGTGTCCGGCTTCATCGAGCAGTACGAGCATGTTTCGCTCGAGCCAGCGATAGCTGCCATTGCGGTGTCGCCAGCGCGCCTGAAGATTGGTCGCGGTGCGCTGGTTGGGACCGAGCGTGTGCATCGCGAAATCGAGCGCCGCGAGATCCTCGGGGTGCACGTATTGCGAGGCGTTCGTCCCGAGGATGTCGGATGGGTAATAACCCAGGATCTGGCGGACCGATTCGCTGCAGAACGTGAACCGCCCGTCGCGATCGTGTTCCCAGATCCAGTCCTGCGAGGTCGCGACGATGTCGCGGAGCTGCTGCTCGAGCGCGAGTTGCTGGCGACGCGATTGCGCTTCGCTCAGCGCGCGGCGCACGGCGGGCGCGAGCCGCTCGAGGTTGGTCTTGAGCACGTAGTCGACGGCGCCGCGCTGCAGGGCGTCGATGGCTCGCTCCTCGCCGATCGTTCCGGACAGAAAGATGAAGGGAATGTCCGGCACCTTGGCTTGCGCCATCTCGAGCGCCGTGAGGCCGTCGAATCCGGGCAGCGTGAAATCGGAGAGGATTACGTCAGGTCGGCTGGCCGCGAGCGCCTCGCGCAGGCCCGATTCGGAGTCCACGCGCGACCACTGGCACGAGAAACCGCCCGCCTCGAGGTGGCGGATCGCGATTTCGGCCTCCATGGGCATGTCTTCGACGAGGATCAACCGGACCGATTGCATGATCCTTCCCTCCCCTCGCTGTAGTTAGGCCCCAAAAGGGCTCCCAGTCAACCTCCGCGAGGGTTCGAAACGGCGGAAGTGGCATGTTTGCGCTAACCGGCGCCCGCCGCCATCGGCTCACTAACTAGTACCGCCTCGCAGGGGTCCGATGACTCGATTTGAATGTGAGATTCGTCTGACAAAATGCCTCAGGTATCGCCCTAGGGATTTGGACATCGGGGTCGCCCGGAGGAAACTAGCGGCCCGATTGATCAACGGGCAGCCTGCCTGGAGGTAATTCGTCATTGCGGTACAGGGATGAGCGAGGAGACTAGACGCATGCCCAAGCGGCAACCCGAAACCACGCCGGAGACGCAGGAGCAGAAGCCCGCGCACAAATTCCGGTTGCTGATCGTGGACGACGAACCCGCGTCCATGCGCGCCCTGTGCGACACCCTCGAATACGAAGGTTACGAAACCACCGGTTTCACGGCGCCCTCCGAGGCCCTCGCCGCCATGCGCGAGAAGTCATTCGACTTATTGCTGGCCGACCTGCAGATGCCCGGCACCAATGGCATCGACCTCATGAGGTCCGCGCAGCTCATCGATCCGACGCTGGTCGCAATCATCATGACCGGGCACGGCGCGCTCGACACCGCCATCGCGGCGATGAAGGCCGGCGCGCTCGATTACATCCAGAAGCCGATCAAGCTCGCGACCACCCTGCCCGTTCTCGAACGCGCGTTGTCCGTGCGGCAGTTGCGCATCGAGAAGGCACGGCTCGAGCAGAACGTGCGCGAGCGCACCGAAGAATTGAAGATCGCGAATCGCGAGCTCGAGGCGTTCTCGTTCTCGGTCTCGCATGATCTGCGCGCCCCGCTGCGCGCGGTGTCCACGTTCACACAGGCCCTGCTCAAGGAGCACGTCGACAATCTTTCCGACGAAGGCAAGCGGCTGCTGCAGAACGTCAGCGCCGGGGCGCTGCACATGGACCGGCTCATCACGGACCTGCTGCGCCTGTCGCAACTGAATCGCCAGCCGCTCAACAAGCAGCCCGTGAAGCTCGGCGAGCTCGCGCACAAGGTTTACGACGGCATGACGCAGGAGCGCGCCGGCCGCGATATCGAATTCGTGGTCGCGGATCTGCCGAGCTGGCAGGTCGACGCGGGACTCATCCAGCAGGTGTTCGTGAACCTGCTGTCGAACGCGATCAAGTTCACGCGCGAGCGCGAGAAGGCCCGCATCGAAGTCGGTTACCGGATGGACGGCACGACGCTCGTGGTGTTCGTGAAGGACAACGGCGTCGGCTTCAACATGAAATACATGAACAAGTTGTTCGGCGTGTTCCAGCGTCTGCACTCGGCGGATCAGTTCGAAGGGACGGGCGTGGGTTTGTCCATCGTCCGGCGCATCGTCGAACGGCATGGCGGCAAGGTGTGGGTCGACGGGGAACAGGACCAGGGTGCGACGTTCTATTTCAGCCTGCCCGCGTCCGACTGAATCCCGATGGGGGTCGGCCGTCCGTGGCCAGACCATCGATGAATCGGGGTGCGCGCGACTAGCGCGCCGTTCTCGGAAAGAGCGTCGCGGCCAGCTTCCGCACGGTCGAGATCGGCACCCGGTGTTCGCCGCCGCAGTGGACGCAACTGTTCGAGTGCCAGAATTCCTTGCGGGCTTCGATCATCGCTTCGGTCATGGAGTCGAAGTTGCCCAGGTACCCTTTGTCGGACGGCATGCGCGCGCAGCCAACGCGATGGACCTCGTGGTCGCCGTTGGGTAAGGCGTGGTTGTTGATGAAGTAGTGAGGCATGGTGGGAGCCGGCGTTATGCCCGCGCCACCGCGGCCGGGCTTGTATAAGAGAGGTGTCGGCACCCCGCCCAATGACCCACCTAACAACATCAAAACGAGACCTGCGTCGCAGAGTCCTTTGATTATGTCCCCGCCTCACAGGCCCGGTAGTTCGGCGGCGAACCGGCTGCCACCGCCCTCGCGCGGCGCATGGTGGACCTCGCCGCCGTGCACCCGCGCGATCTGCCGGACGATGGCGAGCCCCAGTCCCGCCCCCGTGGGTGTCGGGTAAGAGATCGCGGAGTCAGGGGGCGGTTCGGAGCGGCGGAAGAACGGCTCGAAGATGCGTTCGCGATCCTCGGCCGCGATGCCCGGACCCGCGTCCTCGACGATGAGTTGCGCGCCCCGTTCGCCGCGGGTCACGCGCAGCTCGCTCGCACCGCCCGCGTGCACGCGTGCGTTCTCGAGGAGATTGCGGATCAACCGTCGCAGCAACAGCGGGTCCCCGCGGAGCGTGACCGGTTCGCCCGTCGCTTCGAGATCGAAGTGCGCCGCCTCCTCCGCGGCCAGCGCCAGCAGGTCGACGATCTCCACGCGGTCTGGTCGCTTGGTCGCGTCCAGCCGGCTGGTGAGCAGCAATTCGCCGATCAGCGTATCGAGCTCACCGATGTTGCGTGCGAGCTCGGCGTTCGCGCCCGCGTCACCCGACGCGAGCCGCTCGGCGGCCAGCCGCATGCGCGTGAGCGGCGTGCGCAGCTCGTGCGAGCAATTGGCGAGCAGCATCTGGTTGGCGCGCACGAGCTGCTCGATGCGCGCGGCGGATTCGTTGAAGCTCGTGGCGAGCGCGGCCACTTCGTCCTTTCCCTCGACGGCGACACGCACGGAGAGATCGCCCGAGCCGAAACTGCGCACGCCCAGCTTCAGGCGCTCCAGCCGCGCGGTGACACCGCGCGCGATCGGGTACGCCAGCAGTGCGAGACCCGCACCCACCGCGCCGACCAGCAGGATCACCTGGGCGCCGTGCAGCAGCGTGCGCGCGCGATGATCGATGACGTGCCAAAGCATGAAGATGCCCAGCGTGAAGCAGATCAGCACCGCGATGATCGATAGATAGAGCTGGATGTGCAGGCGACGCATCTAGCGATCCTGCTCCTTCGCGAACACGTAGCCCGCGCCGCGCAGCGTGAGGATGCGCCGCGGTCGCTTCGGGTCATCCTCGATCGCCGCGCGCAGCCGGGAGATGTGTACGTCGATGGAGCGATCGAACTCCTCGAGCGCCGTGCCGCGCGTGAGATCCATCAATGCCTCGCGCGACAATACGCGGCCGGCGCGTTCGGCCAGTGCCAGCAGAAGCGCGAACTGGTGACTCGTGAGCGACTTGCGCTGCCCGTCCACCCTCACCTCGCGCGCTCCCGTGTCGATCTCCAGGCGGCCGAAACGCATCACCTGCGCGCCCGGCTGCGCGACCCGGCGGCGCAGGATGGCGCGCAGCCGCGCCAGCAGCTCGCGCGGCTCGAATGGTTTGGGTAGATAGTCGTCGGCGCCCAGCTCGAGGCCGATCACGCGGTCCATCGGATCGCCGCGCGCGGTGAGCATCAGCACCGGGATATCCGAGCGCGCGCGCACGCCGCGGCACAGGTCCAGCCCGTCCGCGTCCGGCAGCATCAGGTCGAGGATCATCGCGTCGAAGGTTTCGCTGCCGACGAGCTGGCGCGCCGCCGCGCCCGTCGCGGCACAGGTCGTGCGAAACCCCGCCTCGCCCAGATAGTCCGCGACCATCGCGGCGAGGCGGGAATCGTCTTCTACGAGCAGTACTCGGTGCACGGTCATCCGGCGCGCATGATGCGACAGGCGCCGGCGGGCAGCTAGCCGCCGTGATGCCGGCGCACTTCCGCGGCCAGGGCCGTGCGCTGTTCCGGCGTCAGCACTTCCGCCGCGTCGGCGAATGCCCAGCCCATCGCCTGCGTGGCTTGGTCGAACTGGCGGAACTGCTCGGCACGCATCGATTCGATCCGGACGCGATCGACCGTCGGCGAGAGCAGCAGTTCATGGAGCTGGCCCAGCGCCGCATTGTGGCTGTCATGCGCGGCTTTCATGTTGGCGAATGCGGGACGCAGGATGGTATCGATCTGCACCCTCTGCGATTCCGAGACGCCGATCCTGGCGAGCATGTCCGAGAGCTGGCTCAGGTGTGCCTCGGCATGATGGCCACCCCCGCCACCACTGCATCCGTGCCCGGATCCGCGGTGTTGATGGGCATACGTCAAACCACCCGCCACCGCCGCGAGCGGCGCGGCGAGCAACGCGAGAAGTTTGAGACGGGAGCGATTTACGTGTGGCTCGAACATGGGCGACTCCTTGTTGTTTGCGACGGAGTCATGTTCGGCGCGCGGCGTTTCGGGTCTTTCGCGCGAACGTAAAGTTTTGTGAAGTGGGAAAGTTGGTCGGGACGGCGAGATTCGAACTCGCGACCCCTTGCACCCCATGCAAGTGCGCTACCAGGCTGCGCCACGTCCCGACCGAGATTCAGCAGACTCCGCCGGTGGGGTCCGCGGCGGGGTGCGCATGATACCCAAGCCGGGGCGGTTTTGCCCCCGTCCCGTCAGCCGGCTGCGCGCAGCGGGACCTGCCCGGCTTTGAGCCGGATAAAGGGCTTCTCCAGGCCCAGGACTTCCTCGCGGGCGCCGAGCATCCGCGCCCACCGGGACGCGATCCAGCGATCGGCCGGCCGTGCGCCGTGTTCCACGAGAATCGTGCAGTCTTCGGCCAGCTTCTCGCCCATGACCGGCACGAGCCCGTAGCGCCCACCGTACGTGTCGCCCGCCGGTCCGTCACAGATCACGAGCGAGAAATCGCCCGAGATCGAATCGAAGGCCGGAGGTTCGTACCAGTCGAAATCCCCGTAGCTGCGCAGCGGCGCGACCCACAGCCGTACGTTGCCCCGGCCGTAGCGATCGAGGAAACCCTGCACGCGCGACGCATGAACGATGTCGTCCTCGAGCACCCACACGGTCAGCCGCATGCGTTGTGCCACGGCGCCGATCAGCAGCGTGCTCAAGCCCGCGCCGCACTGGAGCACCGGTCCGCGCGTGGCGCGCACCTGCTGAAGGCACGCGGTCAGATATTCCTGTTGGGCCGACCAGTCGTTGCCCCAGCCGTACGCGAGATCCGCGAGCAGATCGCCCGTGAACGGAAGTGACTCTTGCCGTGCTTCGCGCAGCAACCGTCGCATCGCGCGCCAGAAGACGAACTCCTGGTATGGCTTGCTTGCGTGCCGCGCCAATCCCCGAGTCAACGTCATGTTGTTCTCCTTAGAACGTCTGGCCGACAGTGTGCCTCCGCTTTTGACAAAAAGCAGAATGTGTCCGGCTGGCGACAGGAGAGCGCTAACAGTTCGTGAGCGCTACCAGAAGTAGATATAGATCGCGACGATGATTCCGACGATCACGCAGGTGTGGAATATTTCCCAGAAACCGTAGCTCTTGCGATCGTCCGCGTGCTGTTGCGCGGTGACGGATTTATAGGTGAGTCCCGCAATCTGTTCGTCCGGCGCGCGCGGCGTGAACTTGCTGACGACGAAGATCAGCACGCACGTGAACACGAACAGCAGGAAGCTGAAATACAGCCAGTTCACGTCGACGAACGACTGGATGAAGCCAGGCCATTCGACGCCCTTGGTCTCGTGCAATGCCTGCAGCACGAGTCGCAGCATGCCGATCACGAACCCGGCCACGATGCCGATGAAGCCCGACTTCGGCGTCACTCGCCGCGAGAAGATGCCGGCCATGAACACCGCGGCGATCGACGGCGCGAGCAGGGACTGCACGAGCTGTAGATAGGTGTAGAGCTGGCCCTTGCCGAGATCCTGCAGGAACGGGATCCACAACATGCCGAGCACGATCACGCCGGCGGTCGCGAGACGCCCGACGTTCACGAGATGTCGTTCGCTCGATTGCGGGCGCAGTCGCTTGTAGAAATCCACGGTGAACAGCGTCGCCGTGGAATTGAACAGCGACGCGAGCGCGCTCATGAGCGCGGACAACATGCCGGCGAGCACGAGGCCGCGCAGGCCGTCGGGCAGCAGGTTCGACACGAGCACGGGGAACGCGCCCTGTGGGTTGTCGCCGATCGACTCGAAGCCGGGCGTGCCCTGCTTCCACAGCGCCACGGCGATCATGCCGGGCAGCAGGAAGATGAACATCGGCGCGAGCTTGAGGTACGCGGCGAAGATCGTGCCGCGGCGGGCCTCCTTGAGGCCGCGCGCGGTGAGCACGCGCTGCACGATGTATTGATCGGTGCACCAGTACCACAGGCCGATGATCGGCGAGCACAGCAACACGCCGAGCCACGGCGTCGTGCTCGGATCGAACAGGAATCCCGGGAAGCCCTGCGTTTCGGGCGTGGTGGATAGAGGCCGCCACAGGTGGGTGGTCTCGGGGTTCGCTTCGCGCAACGCGTCGAGACCGCCGATCGCACCCAGGCCGACGAACAGCAATACGGTCGAGCCGGCGAGCAGCACCGGCACGTGCATCGCCTCGGTCCACAACACCGACCGCATGCCGCCGAAGATCACGAACACGCCCGTGAGGATCACGAGCGAAAACGCCGAGAACCAGAAGAAGTCCGTCTCGCCGAACAGAGGTAGTTGGATGCTCGCGTAGCCGAGGATGGTCTGGATCGCGAACGCGCCGGCGAAGATCGTGACCGACGCCTTCGTGAGGATGTAGCTCACGAGGAAGATGAACGACAGGAACGTGCGCGTCGCAGGCGTGTAACGCCGCTCGAGGAATTCCGGCGTGGTGAATACGTTGGCGCGCAGGTAGAACGGCGCGAACACCCAGCCGAGCACCAGCACGAGATAGGAATGCAGCTCCCAGTGCGCGAAGGCCACGCCATCGCTGGCGCCCGAGCCGGCGAGACCGATCAGGTGCTCCGCGCCGATGTTCGACGCGAAGATCGAGGAGCCGATCAGGAACCAGCCGGCGCTGCGGCTCGCGAGGAAGTAGTCCTCGGTGTTCTTTCCCTTGGCGAGCACCGCCCACACGCAGATCGCGGTGTTGGCGATGAAATACAGGGCGACGACGCCCCAATCGAACGCGGAAAAGGAAACCGCGGTCCCGGTCACTTAGCGACGCAGGATTCTGAGGAGCTCTTCGAGCTCCATGCGCATCTGCTTGACGATCTGCTGGCTCTGGCTCACGTCGACGCGAGCTTCTTCTCCGGCCAGCTTGTTGCGCGCGCCGCCGATCGTGAAGCCCTGTTCGTAGAGCAACGAGCGGATCTGGCGGATGATGATGACGTCCTGGCGCTGGTAGTAGCGGCGATTGCCGCGACGCTTCACGGGCTTGAGCTGCGGGAACTCCTGCTCCCAGTAGCGCAGCACGTGCGGCTTCACGCCGCAGAGCTCGCTGA
>JAEZCR010000174.1 GCA_023433465.1 Pseudomonadota bacterium
GTTCTCGACCGCGGACCAGTTCAAGGACATCCTGCTGCGCGTCAACCCCGACGGCTCGCAGGTGCGCATCGGCGACGTGGCGCGCGTCTCGCTCAATTCCGAGAGCTACACGCGCGACACGAAGTACAACGGCAAACCCGCGGCCGGCGTCGCGATCCGCCTCGCGGCGGGGCAGAACGCACTCGACACCGTGGACGCGATCCACGCGACGATCGACCGCCTGCGGCCGTTCTTTCCGCGCGGGCTCGAGGTCGTCTATCCACTCGACACCACGCCGTTCGTGAAGACGTCGATATACGAAGTCGTGAAGACGCTCGTCGAAGCCGTCGTGCTCGTGTTCCTCGTCATGTTCCTGTTCCTGCAGAGCGCGCGCGCGACGCTGATCCCGACGATCGCCGTGCCCATCGTGCTGCTCGGCACGTTCGGAGTGCTCGCCGCGTTCGGCTTCTCGATCAACACGTTGACGATGTTCGGCATGGCGCTCGCCATCGGACTGCTGGTCGACGACGCCATCGTCGTCGTCGAGAACGTCGAACGCGTGATGGCCGAGGAAGGGCTGTCGCCGCGTGAGGCCACGCGCAAGTCGATGGACCAGATCACGGGCGCGCTGGTCGCGATCGCGCTGGTGCTGGCCGCGGTGTTCGTGCCCATGGCGTTCTTCGGCGGCTCGATCGGCGTCATCTACCGCCAGTTCTCGATCACGCTCGTGTCGGCGATGGGGTTGTCGGTGCTGGTCGCGCTGATCCTCACGCCCGCGCTGTGCGCGACGATCCTGAAGCCGCTGCCCCCCTTGTCCGAAAGAAAGGGAGGGCACGTCGAGCACAAGGGCTTCTTCAAGTGGTTCAACAAGAAGTTCGACCAGGGTCGCGATCGCCACGAGCGCGGGCTCGCCTCCATGCTCGCGCGACCGGGCCGCACGATGCTCGTCTATCTCGGCATCGTCGCCGTGATGGGCGCGCTCTTCACGCGCATTCCGTCGTCCTTCCTGCCGGCCGAGGATCCGGGCTTTGCGTACGGCCAGGTGCAGACGCCGCCGGGCGCTTCGAAGGAGCGCACCTGGGCCGTGCTCGACACCGCGCAACAGTACCTCACCGAACACGAGAGCGACGCAGTCGAAGGCGTGCTCACCGTCAACGGCTTCAACTTCGCGGGACCGGGCCAGAACTCGGGCCTGTTGTTCATCAAGCTGCGCGACTGGGACGATCGCAAGAAAAGCGAACTCTCGGTCAATGCCGTGCTCGGCCGCGCGAACAAGTTCTTCGCGTCGATCAAGGACGCGAACGTCATCGCGATCCCGCCGCCCGCCGTGCTCGAGCTCGGCAACACCGCCGGCTTCGATCTCATGCTGCAGAATCGCGGCGGCCTGAGCCACGACGAGTTCCTCGCGGCGCGTAACCAGCTGCTGGGCATGGCCGCGCAGGATCCGCGCCTCGCGAACGTGCGCCCGAACGGCGTCGAGGACGCGCCGCAGTTCAAGCTCGACATCGACCGCGAGAAGGCGAGTGCGCTCGGCGTCTCGATCGCGGACATCAACCAGACGCTGCAGACCGGCTGGGCATCTACCTACGTCAACGATTTCATCGATCGCGGCCGCGTGAAGCGCGTGTACGTGCAGGGCGATCCCGAATCGCGCATGCAGCCCGAGGACCTCAACCGCTGGTACGTGCGCAACAAGGACGGCGGAATGGTGCCGTTCTCGGCGTTCGGGCGCGGCGAGTGGACCTACGGACCGCAGAAGCTCGTGCGCTTCAACGGCGTGCCCGCCTACCAGATCCAGGGCGCTCCGGCGCCGGGCCGCAGCTCGGGCGAAGCGATGGCCGCCATGGAAGAGCTCGTCGCCAAACTACCCGCGGGTGTCGGCCTCGAGTGGAACGGCCTTTCGTTCGAGGAGAAATCCTCGGGTTCGCAGGCGCCGCTGCTCTACGCGCTGTCGCTCGCGATCGTGTTCCTGTGCCTCGCGGCGCTGTACGAGAGCTGGTCGATCCCGGCCACGGTGCTGCTCGTCGTGCCGCTCGGCGTGCTGGGCGCCGTTCTCGCGACGCTCGCGCGCGGGCTCACGAACGACGCGTATTTCCAGGTCGGCCTGCTCGTCACGATCGGCCTCGCGGCCAAGAGCGCCATCCTCATCGTCGAATTCGCGAAGGAGAACTTCGATCGCGGCATGGGACTCGTGGACTCGGTGATGCACGCCACCCGGCAGCGGTTGCGCCCCATCCTCATGACGTCGCTCGCGTTCATGTCGGGCGTGTTGCCGCTCGCCATGGCATCCGGCGCGGGCTCGGGCGCGCAGCACGCGGTCGGTACCGGCGTGATCGGCGGCATGTTGACGTCGACATTCCTCGCCATCTTCTTCGTGCCCGTGTTCTTCGTCGTGATCCTCGGCTACTTCAAGGTGAAGCCGGTGGCGATGAAGGTCGACGATACGCCGGCCGACGAGCCGTACGCGAGCACCACATGAGCTATCTACGTTCCTCCGTCGGCGTGCTGACCATGGCCGCCATGCTCACCGCCTGCACTCTGGCGCCGCGTTACGAGCAGCCGGCCGCGCCGACGCCGGCCGCGTATGAGGGAGTGGATTCCACCGCGGCGCCCGTGGCCACCGCGGACATCGCGTGGAGCGAGTTCTTCCCGGATCCGGAGCTCAAGGACCTGATCCGGCGCGCGCTCGCCAACAACCGCGACCTGCGCATCGCGACGCTGAACGTCGAGGCCGCGCGCGCGCAATACCGCATCCGCCGGTCGGATCTGGTGCCGTCGATCGACGCCGTCGGCACGGCGACCAATCAGCGCACGCCGGCTTCGGTTTCGCCCACGGGAGACTCCACGCTCCAGCGTACGTATTCGGCCGGGATCGGCACGACCGCATTCGAGCTGGATCTCTTTGGCCGCGTCCGCAGCCTGCGCCGCCAGGCGCTCGAGCAGTATTTCAGTCTCGAGGAGACGCGCACCGCGGCGCAGCTCGTGCTGGTGTCCGAAGTGGCCAATGCCTGGCTCACGCTCATCGCGGACCGCGAGTTGCTCGCACTCGCCGAGGAGACTCGCGCGAGTCAGCAGAAGTCGTACGAGCTCACGAAGCTGCGCTTCGACTCGGGGATATCCAGCGAGGTCGAACTGCATCGCTCGGAGTCCGCGTGGCGCGAGGCCGAGGTCGACATCGCGCAGCAGAAGCGGCGTGTCGTGCAGGACCGCAACGCGCTCGCGCTGCTGGTCGGAGAGCCGCTGCCGCCGGATGTGGGCGCGAACAGCAAGCCCATCGAGCAGCAAACCTTCGCGCAGGAACTGCCTGCCGGGATTCCCGCCGAGCTGCTCACGCGCCGGCCGGACATCCGCGCGGCCGAACATACGCTCAAGGCCGCGAACGCCAACATCGGCGCGGCGCGCGCCGCGTTCTTCCCGAGCATCGGACTTACCGGCTTCTACGGCAGCGCGAGCGATGATCTTTCCAACCTGTTCAGTTCGGGAAACACGAGCTGGAGTTTCACGCCCGTGGTGCGGCTGCCGATCTTCAGCGGCGGTGCCAACATGGCCGGGCTCGATCTCGCCAACGTGCGCAAGCGCACCGAGATCGCGCGCTACGAGCAGTCCATCCAGGTGGCGTTCCGCGAGGTGGCCGACGCGCTGATCGCGCGCAGCACGCTCGAGGAGCAGCTGCGCGCGCAGGAAGCGCTGACCCGCGCGGCCGAAGCGAGCTACAAGCTCGCGGACGTGCGCTACCGGGGCGGCGTCGACAGTTATCTCGGCGCTTTGATCGCGCAGCGCGACCTTTACACCGCCCAACGCCAGCTCATCGTGACCCGTCTCGCAGGCGCGTCGAACACGGTGCGGCTCTATCAGACCCTCGGCGGCGGGTGGAAAGAGTAGTCAGTAACCGATCGATTCAGGTGCCGACGAGCGCGTGTCCCTGGCAGATCACACGCAGGTAGCGCGGAAAGTCGAGTTCCAGGTGGCTTTGCAGCCAGTTCGCGATCGCCTCGAGGTCGTCCGTGATCGTGGTCGGCGGCGCGCGCCGCCCCCCGAA
>JAEZCR010000227.1 GCA_023433465.1 Pseudomonadota bacterium
GGTCGACGGAGGCGCAAGCCGCGATCCAGGGTCTCAACGGCTACCAGATGAACGGGCGTCCGCTGCGCGTCAACGAAGCGCAGGAGCGTCCGCCGCGCCCGCGCCAGGGCAGTGGTGGTCCGTTCCGCCGCTGATCAGGCTGACTAGCTAGAAGACTTTCTTACTTCCAGGACCCCGCCGAAAGCGGGGTTCTTTTTGTGAAAAAGGGGACAGATCCATTTTTCCCTTCGGGGGACGGCGAACCCGCGCCGTTTTCCTGGAGGGAAAAACAGATCTGTCCCCTTTTTCACCACATCTGCTTCAGGCGCGAAGCGACGTCGATGGTGCCGTCGGCGGCGGGCGTGTCCTCGATCTGCACTTCCGTGTTCGTGCCCTGGAACGCCTGCTCGTCGAAGCACTTGACGACCTTCTCGGTGAGGAAGCGGCTGCGCCCGCCGTACACGTGGCCGTCGGAGGTGCGCGGCTGGCTCGTGATCTGGAACCGCAGCGGCACCACGCAGGTGAGCTCGTTGCGCGCGCGGGTCATCGCCACGTACAGCAGGCGCCGCTCTTCCTCGAGCAGCTCAGGCTTGCCGGTCGAGAACTCGTTCGGAAAGCTGCCGTCGACGACGTTGAGGATGTAGACGTGATCCCACTCCATGCCCTTGGCGGAATGGACGGTCGAGATCACGAGATAGTCCTCGTCCATGAGCGGCTGCCCCGCCAGGTCGCCGGAGGCGTGCGGCGGATCGAGCGTGAGCTCGGTGACGAAACGCTCGCGCGTCGGGTACTGCGACGACAGCAACTCGAGCTGGTCGAGGTCGCCGATGCGCGTGTGCACGTGTTCGTACATGCGCTCCATGTGCGGCTTGTACCACTCGCGGATCATGTTGATCTGTCCGCGCCACTCGCGCGCCGGATCGCCGAGCGCCTTGAACAGCTCGCAGAACTTGAGCCAGGGCACGCGCGCGTCGGCGGGAGGTTCGAACTTGTCGAACGAGGCCCACTCGTAATTGTTCGCGACGAAATGATCCAGCGCCTTCTTCGCGTTCGCCGGTCCCATGCCGGGCATGAACTGCAGCACGCGGAACGCCGCGGGCTGGTTGCGCGGATTGTCGGCCCAGCGCAGCACCGCGAGCAGGTCCTTGACGTGCGAGGCCTCCATGAACTTGAGGCCGCCGTACTTCACGAACGGAATCTTGCGCTTCGCGAGCTCGACTTCGAGCACGTCGCTGTGCGAGCCGGTGCGGAACAGCACGGCCTGGCGGCGCAGCGGGATGCCGGCCTCGCGCGACGCGAGCACGCGTGTGCAGATGAATTCAGCCTGTGTGGGCAGGTCGTCGACCGTCACGAGCTTGGGACGCGGACCCTGTCCGCGCATCGACAGCAGGTGCTTGCGCAGCTGGCGCGGTGCGTCCGCCATGAGCGCGTTCGCCGCGTCGAGCACGCTCTGGCTCGAGCGGTAGTTCTGCGCGAGCGTGACCACCTCGGCCTTCGGGCGGAAGCGGTCCGGGAATCCGAGGATGTTCTCCACCGCCGCCGCGCGGAACGAGTAGATGGCCTGCGCGTCGTCGCCGACGACGGTCACGCCCTGCCCGTCGGGCTTGAGCGCGTGCAGGATGTCGCCCTGCAGCTTGTTCGTGTCCTGGTATTCGTCGACCAGCACGTGGTCGAAATTCGCGGCGACCGACTTCGCGATCGCCGCCTCGCTCATCATCGCGTGCCAGTAGAGCAGCAGATCGTCGAAATCGAGCACGCGGAACTGGGACTTGCGCTCGACGTACGCGCGCAGCAGCTTGGCGATGTCCTCTTCCCAGTGCGCGCACCAGGAGTACTGCGACTCGAGCGTTTCCTTGAGCGACTTCTGCGTGTTGACGCGATACGAGTACACGCCGAGGCAGGTGTCCTTGCGCGGGAAGCGCTGGCCCTTGCCCGAATAACCCAGTTCGGTGCGCACGGTGTCGAGCAGGTCGGCGGAATCCGCACGGTCGAGGACGCTGAACGAGGGATCGAGGCCCACGTGTTTCGCGTAGTGGCGCAGCAGGCGATTGCCGATCGAATGAAACGTCCCCGACCAGGTCAGGCGCTGCGAAAGTTGCGAGGCCCTGCCACCCAGCTTGTCGTCCATCGCCTCGCGCAGGATCTCGTTCGCGCGGCGCTTCATCTCCACGGCCGCGCGGCGCGTGAACGTGAGCATGAGGATGCGCGCCGGGTCCACGCCGCTCATGGCGAGGTGCGCGACGCGATGCGCGAGCGTGTTCGTCTTGCCCGTGCCCGCGCCGGCGACGATCAGCAGCGGGCCCGCGCGAAAACCCTTCCCGCCGGGAATGGGCGCGCCATACGTCACCGCCCTCTTCTGCGGAGCGTTGAGGGAACCGAGTTTCTCAGCTTCAGACATCGATACAACAATATACGAAATGCTTGCGAAAACAGGCCCGGGCACACCGCGAGCCGTGACACCCGTCACGCGCGAATGCGCCGGAATGTGACGCTTTTTTGATCCGGGATTCGATTCCGGCGAGCGCGGCGCCGGGCGCGCGGATTATGGGCGCCGGCCCGAGCGCACCACAAGCTCGCGCCCGACTTCCAGCGTCGGCCTTACTAGTAACCGAAGTCGCGCGCGGCCATGCGGTTACACTCGCGCGATGCTGTTCGAACGGAAGATGATTTACGAAGGCCGCGTCATTCGCGTGAGCGTCGACACCGTCGATCTGCCCAACGGCGTGCGACTGCCACTCGAGATCGTGCGTCATCCCGGAGGCGCCGCGGTCGTCGCGATCGACGCGCAGGACCGGGTCTGCCTGCTGCGCCAGTACCGGCATGCGGCCGGCGGCTACATCCACGAATTGCCGGCCGGCAAACTCGAGCCCGACGAGCCACCCGACGTCACCGCGCGCCGCGAGCTGGTCGAGGAAGCCTCGGTGAGCGCCGGCAATTTCGAATCGCTCGGCCGGTATTTCAGCTCCCCCGGCGTGTTCACCGAGGTCATCCACCTGTACCTCGCAACCGACCTGGCGCCCGCCTCGGGCGCACCGGAAACGGGCGAGGTTTTCGAGGTCGAGTGGTGGCCGCTCGACCTGGCCGTGGCGCGCGCGCAGAACGGTGAGCTCCAGGACGCCAAGACCATCATCGGCATCCTGCGAGCCGCATCGCGCAAAAGAATTGCGTGAAACGCCTCACAGGCCGCCATTCCGGGGGTCCGGAATGTTGGCTATGTCAAAACACGGTTTTTTGGCCTCGGTCATACTGCGGGCGTGAAAGACGATAACTCCAATGAAAAACGCCCGCCTGCGATGAACCGGCGGCGCGCATCACAGATCGTTCACGACGATCGTGGCAATGCGCGCGTCGAGTGGATCGACGCGGGTTATGCCGGGGAATTGCTCGAACGCGAACCGCTCAGCATCCAGTCCACGCCCTCGCGCGGTGACAGCGCGAAGCTCACCGTCGAACGCACGCGCGCCAACGGATTCGATCCCTACGCGCGCGTGGGCGTCGGCGCGCGCACGCCGGAACCGAAGAAGGCTCCGGCGAAGCGCGACCTGCGCAAGCTGGGTGAGTGGATCAAGATGAAGCGCGAGCTCGAGGCGCGTCGCCAGCAGGACGACAGCGACGTCGAGTAGTCGCGGTCGCGGCACGCGAACTCTTCAGGCGAAGCGTTCGATGTGCGCGAGTTTCCGCGCGTTACCCAGGCGATAGAAACGGCGCAGCTCCGCGAGCAGCGAGTTGCTCGCGCCGCTGCGCGACCGCTCGAGGCGCGACGCGACCTTGCGGCAGAACCGCGCCGCGTATGCGGACGCCGTGCGGTAGAGACCGGCGTGCCCCGCGGCCGCCTCGGGATCGACGCGCGCGCGCTCGAACAACACGCGGTGCAGCTCACGCGGGAACCGTCCGCATTGCTGGCGTAACAGCCACGCGCCCAGAACGTACTTGTCGATCTCCGCCTGCAGCTCGAGCTCGAGCAACGTCACGGGCTTGTCGTGTCCCGCGTTCCAGGCGAGGTACACGAAATGGCTCACGCCCTCCGCCGCGGTCATGTAGTCGGCGATGTTCTCGTGCGTGAGCGCCGCGAACGGATCGTGTCGCGTGAGCCTCTCGAGCACCGCCTCGTCGATGTACAACGCGAGCGACAGCGTGTCGCCATCCTCCGCGACGAGAAGCTGTTCGTCGGTCACGCGGTCGCTCATCGCGGCGAGCCGCGCGCGATCGGTCAGCAAATATTGGGCGACGTCGGGCGTCGCGGGCAGATCGTAGATGTCGGCGAGCGCGTCCTGGAGTGCGGCGAGCGTCCCGGAGCTCATCGCTGCGCCCTCGTCAGTGGGCGAGCAGGCTGCGCGCCGCGGGCACGGGTTCGAGTCCGAGTTTGCGCAGCAACTTGCGCGATCGCTCGCTCCCGGTCTTCACCCACGATTCGTAGAGCCGCAGCCGGTCCTGCGCCGAGTGCTGATACGAGCTTTCGCTGATCTCGTTGAGCGCGTCGACCATCGGCACGAATTTCTCGGCGAGCTCCGCGAACACCTGGCGCATCGTGCGCCCGCGCGTCGCGGGGCAGGTTTCCGCGAGCGTGCCGTAGGCGCGGCCGCCCATCGCGATGTGATAGTCGATGTCGACGAGCTTGCGCGCGAAGCCCGCCGCGAAGAATCCCGAGAGGAACAGCGACACGTCGCCCAGCCGCTGCAGGCCGCGCAGGCGCTGTTCCTGCGTCTGCGCCTCGAGCGCCTCGCCCAGCATCAGCGCGAGTGGTTTGAGCCGGGCTCGCTCGGGTTGTCCCGGCGCGCGCTCGTAGAGCGCATCCGTATCGGCGAACAGCGTGAGCATGTTCACCACGTAGTGTTCGGTTTCACCTTCGACCGCGACCTGCTGATGCGTGAGCGCGTCATGCAGCGCGTCGCGGAAGAACTCCTTCAGATTCGCAACCATCTGGATGGTCATTTCGCACACCTCCAACTTCCCGCGTGTCGGCATACGGACGGTGACAGTTGAGCGCGATACACGCGCCCATTCCGTGACGCAGGAACCGTTATTGTCGACTCGTGCCGTTTTCGCTGCTGGCAGCAGCCAGCGGCGATTGCTAACCGCGGACGAGCGGCGTGGCCCCGTTCACACTGTCCCGGCAAACAACGTCACCAGGCCTGTGAGGTCCGGGATGACGGCATCCGCCGCGGGCAAACCGGCGGGCCACTCCGCACGGGTTCGATTCACCCATACAGTTTGCATGCCAACTTCACGTGGACCCACGACATCGGCGTGCGGTTCATCGCCAACGAACAGGATTTCCGCGGGTTTCAGCTTCAGTTTCTCCGACACGCGCGCATACGCGCGCGGATCGGGCTTGGCGCAACCGAGTGCAGCGGCGCTCAAATTGACTTCAAAATGGTGCGAGAGTCCGATGGCGACGAGGTCGGCGTTGCCGTTCGTGAGCGTCGCGAGACGGAAGCGCGGACGCAGCGACTCGAGCGCGGGAAGTACCTCGACGTAGGGTTCGACCTCGTTGCGCGCGGCGTGCCACGTTGCAAACGCTTCGTGTGCGATGTCCCGCATGTAGCCCGCTTCCTCCGCCGCGCGCGCCAGCGCCTCGCGGCGCAGCCAGGTCAGGTCGTGCGAACGATGGGGATTCTCGGCCAGCAGGGCCGCGCGGGCTGCGAGCATGCGCTCCGGCGGGAAACGCTCCGGGATCTTCGGGTACCGCAGTCCCAGCCATTCGTACAGAATGCGCTCCGCGCGCGCCAGCACGGGCTCGACCGCCCACAGCGTGTTGTCGAGATCGAAACAGATTGCACGCACCGCGCGCGGATTCATGGCGAGCATGTTAACGAGGAGAACCGGGATGAGAGCATTCTTGTTGCACACCGCGCTGGTGATCGCGGGCGGACTCGGCGTACATGCCGATGCGCAGAACGCATCGCGCGCCTTCACACCGACCGATCTCAACATGCTCGCGCGTGTCAGCGATCCGCAGGTCTCGCCCGACGGCAGACTCGTCGTTTACGTGCAACGCGAAACCGACCAGGAAGCGAATCGCGGCCGCACCGATCTGTGGCTGATCGACGCGAATCGCGCGGACTCGAAGCCGCGCCGCCTGACGCAACACTCCGCCACCGACAACCATCCGCGCTGGTCCGCCGACGGCACGGCTATCTACTTCCTGTCGTCGCGCGACGGCTCCATGCAGGTGTGGCGACTGCCGCTCGCCGGCGGCGAAGCGGTGCAGATCACCGACTATCCACTGGAGATCGGCTCGTTCGCGGTCTCGCCGGACGGCCAGCGCCTCGCGCTGTCCATGGAGGTATTCCCCGAGTGCGAGCAGCTCTCCTGCACGCGCCAGCGGCTCGACGCGGCCGGACCCAAGCGCCCCTCGGCGCGCACGTACGATGCGCTGTTCGTGCGGCACTGGGACACGTGGAAGAACGGCACGCGCTCGAACCTGTTCGTCGCGAAGCTCGGGCCGGATGGCCACGCGAGCCAGCCGGTCAACGTGAGCCGCGCGCTCGAGGCCGACGTGCCCTCCAGGCCCTTCGGTGGCGCCGAGGAATACACATTCAGCCCCGACGGCGCGCGCATCGTGTTTTCCGCTCGGGTCGCGGGCCGCGAAGAACCCTGGTCCACCAACTTCGACCTGTTCGAGATCCCGGTGGACGGCGGCAAGGCGCCGCGCAATCTGACTTCCGAGAACCCGGCCTGGGACACGCAACCGAAGTTCCTGCGTAATGGCGCGCTCGCCTGGATCGCGATGAGCAAGCCCGGGTTCGAGGCGGATCGCTTCCGGATCCGCATCTCGCACGAGGGCAAGACTCGCGATCTCGCGCCGGGGTGGGACCGCTCGGTGCAGCATCTCGACGTCGCGCGCGATGGACGCACGCTGCTCGCGACCGCGAGCGACGTCGGACAGACGCGCCTCTTCTCGATCGATTCCTCGACCGGCCGCGTCACGCCGTTGTCGGGTCCGGGCACGGTCGCCGAATTCTCGCCGGCGCCGAAGGGCAACGTCGTCGTCTGGCACGACCTCGGAACGCCCCCCGATCTCTACGCGCTCGAAGGCAGCCGCGCCGCGCCACGGCGGATCACCTCGGTCAACGAATCGCTGCTGGCCGCACGCACGTTGTCGCCCTTCGAGCAGTTCAACTTCAAGGGATGGAACGACGAGACCGTCCACGGTTACATCGTGAAGCCGCACGGCTTCGCGGCGGATCGCACATTCCCGATCGCGTTCGTCGTACACGGTGGGCCGCAGGTGAGCCTGCAGAACCAGTGGAACTGGCGCTGGAACGCGCAGGCGTTCGCGGCGCGCGGCTTCGCCGTCATCATCATCGATTTCCACGGTTCGCCCGGTTACGGCCAGGCGTTCACGGATTCGATCAGCGAACACTGGGGCGACCGGCCCTTCGAGGATCTGCAGAAGGGGCTCGCGGCCGCGCTCGGAAAATATTCCTGGCTCGACGGCAAACGCGCCTGCTCACTCGGCGCGTCGTACGGCGGTTACATGCAGAACTGGATCGCCGGCAAGTGGCCGGATGGCTTCCGCTGCATCGTCAATCACGCGGGCATCTTCGACACGCGCCTGATGTATTACACGACCGAGGAACTGTGGTTCACCGAGTGGGAGAACGGCGGGCCGTACTTCAAGACGCCCGAGATCCACGAGCGCTTCAACCCGGCCAACCACGTCACGGAGTGGCGCACGCCCATGCTCGTGATCCACGGCGAGCTGGATTTCCGCGTGCCCTACTCACAGGGTCTCGCGACGTTCACGGCGCTGCAGCGGCGCGGCGTGGAGAGCCGCTTCGTCGTGTTCCCGGACGAGAATCACTGGGTTCTCAAGCCCGCGAACAGCATCTTCTGGTACGGGACGGTGCTCGACTGGATGGAGTCGCACACGCGGAACTGACTAGCGCCCGCCGGTCAATCGATCTCGTGCACGACCCGCTGGTAGCTGGTCGGCGGGGCGCCGCCGCACCTATAGGTCACCGAGTTCCGGTCGTCCGCGATCTTGATGTCGCAGGTGCCGGCCGGCCGCACGTCCTTGGGTAACAGCGCGCTGAAGAGCTCGGGATTCTCGCGCAGGTTGCGCCACTGGTTCTGCTGCACGAATACGTAGGCGAGCTGCACGATCCCGTTCTTGCCCACCTCGAGTGACACGATTCGCCCGGATGTCCCTGCGGCGGTCGTGCGCTCGACGTAAACCGTGTCCATGCCGATCATGCGCGAGTACACCGGCACCATCACGAGCTGCTCGCCGGCCTCGTTCGTGAACTCGCCAACGGCCTGCTGCATGAACTTCTGGATCTCGCGCTTCGTGAGCTCCTGCTGGTTCACGCAGGCGCCGAGCGCCGTAGCTGCCAGGAGCACCAGGCAAGTCTTCATCGTCCGCATGTGTTCCCCCGGTCAGCGCGTCATCCGTAGTACGCGCGCCACTCTGCCTGATAACCCGCGCCGAGCGTGAGGAGTTTTTCCAGAAGTTCGGGGTAACTCACACCCGCCGCCTTCGCGGACTGCGCGAAATCTTCTTCGGCGGCGAGGTTGGGATTCGGGTTCGCCTCGATCACGTAGATCTGGCCGTCCGCGTTCATGCGGTAATCGATGCGCGCGCACCCCGACAACCCCAGGCTCCGGTAGACGCGCCGGGACAACTTGTCGAGCCGTGCGACGATCGCGGGCGTCAGCTCCTTCGCCTCGTACGTGTCGATGCCGTGTTTCTTCTGGTACTTCTTGTCCCACTTCACGCGGCGCGTCGCGATGCCGGCGCCGGACTCGGCCATCGAGCCGAACTTCATTTCCCACACGGGCAGGCGCGTGAGGCGGTCGTTGCCCATCACGCCCACGTACAACTCGCGGCCTTCGATGTATTCCTCGACCAGCGCGTCGGTCTGCACCTGGTCGTGCACGAACTCGATGCGCTGCTTGAGCTGCTGCTTGTCGGTGACGATGGAGGCCTGCGAAATGCCGAGCGATGCGTCCTCGGTCGTCGACTTCACGAACAGCGGATACTTGATCTTGCGCGGCAGCCGCAGCTTGATGCCGCGGCGGAACACGGCGAACTGCGGCGAAGGGATGCGGTGATAACTCAGCAGTTGTTTGGACAGCGGCTTGTCGCGCGCCAGCAGGAGGCCGCGCGGATTGCAGCCCGTGTAGGGCTGACGCAGCAGTTCGAGGAAAGCGACCACGTGCTGGTCGTACGTGACGATCCCGTCGAACTCCTCGAGCAGGTTGAAGACGATCTCGGGCTTCCACTCACCGATGACGGCGCGCAGTTCCTCGACGCTGTCCGAGATGCCGAGGCAACGCACCTCGTGACCCGACTTCTTCAGCGTCGAGACGACGTCGTACTCGGTACGCCATTCCTCGATGTCCTTGGCGCTGTGTCCTTCGAGACTGTCGGGCGGGACCAGCGTTGAATGCATCACGACCAGCGTGCGCAGTCGCTTCATAAGGAGAGTCGCGGACTTTCACCCTGCGCGTAAAGGCGCGTGAGGTACACGAGCATCCAGCGAGTGTGTTTGAGCGCGTCACGGCGGCTGCCGCGCACCCACAGGTGCAGCTTCTCGGCGCGCTCGAGGATCATGCGCAGGATCTGCTCGACGCTGTAACGCTCGGCGTCGAGCTCGCGCATGGCCGAGCTCACGAGCGCGGTCGAATGCGCGCGCAGGAACGTGCTCGCGCGGCGCGCGTGCGCGTTCGGCCGCTCGCTCGCGAACATGCGCTCGAGCAGGTGGTCCGTGACCGTGCGGCGATAGATGCTGTAACGCTTGAGCTTGCGGCGGTAGTGATCGGCGAGCGTGCGCTTGTTGTCGTTCAGCGGCTCGACCACGGCGCGGTTGCGCACCGGCGCGTTCGCGTTGCGCACCTTCGACAGCAATTCGTCCACGAACTCGAGCTTGTGGAACGCGGGCCACTGCGCGTACGTGCGCCGCCACGAGGAATTCGGCTTGAGCCACACCGCGAACGTCTCGGCGAAGTCCTCGCAGGGATGCGATTGCGCGTACCACTCGCCGAGATGCTGCACGTAACGGCGGCTGCCCGGCCGCGCACGGTACGTATCGGGGTACGGCAACGACGCCGGACCGAAAACTTCGCGCCAGCTCTTGCGGCGGCGCAGCCGGTACGCGGTGTCGATCGCGTGGCCGGCCTCGTGACGCAGGATGCGCATCGCACTTTCGGCGCTGCCGCCTTCGACGGTGCGCATCATGCGGCGCTCGAGCCGCTCGAGCCGCGGGTGTGCGAGATAGAACGGCACGGCGATGCCCGGCACGCCGTCCGGAGAAAACCATTCCTCCGAGAGCCACACGTGCGGGCGGAATTTGATCTGACGTTTGTCGAGCTCGCGATACAATCGCCGCACGCGGCGCGCCAGCGGCGTGCGTTCGATCTTCAATTTCAGGTCGCAGAAGCGCATCCCGAGCAGTTGCTCGTCGGTCATGCGAGTCCAGGAGCGCGCAGCCCGCCGGACGCGGGGAGTACGCGTTGACGTCATGGCGCAACTTTAAGCGAGTCGCGCGCCCCGCGGAACGGGTGCGCCGGCCTCGGGCTTCAGGACCCCAGGGTCACGAGAGCGTGCGCGAGGAGCCGGTCGGCGCTGTCGATGATGACGTCTTGCCTCATCAGGCTGTTACGCCAGATTCCGGGAATCGCGCTCACGCCCAGGTAGGCCCCGGCGAGTTGCCCGTACACGGCGGTCACGACGTCGCAGTCGCGCCCGAGGTTCGCGGCCAGCAGCGCCCCCTCCCGGAAAGTCGCGCCGCGGTTGAAGGCCCAGAGCGCGGCCTCGAGCGCGCTGGCCGCGTTGCCACCGCCCGAGATTTCCTGCGCGGCCCGCCGGTCGTAGGAGCCCTCGTAAATGCCCATCACTTCCGGACGCGTCGCGGTGCCTGCCCACAGCTCGCGGGGCGGCCGCAGGATCGCCGCCTTGTCCTTGCCCGTCAGGGCCTGGTGGAGCATCGCGGCCAGCAGCCGCACGCAGTCGAGGACGATCGGGGCCTGCGCGGTGATGCGTGCCGAATCGACCGCGCGCGCGATGGCCTCGGCCGGCTGGGCCAGGTGGTACATCACGATGGGCGCGATGCGCGAGAGCGGATCCTTGTCGGGAGATTGCGGGTCGTGCGATCCCGCGAACGGCTTGCCTTTGTACTGCGCGGCCGCCAGAGCCCGGGCCACGTTGGCCGAGATCCCCACGCACTGTCCCGTCGCGCTGCCGTAGCCATCGCGCTGCCAGCGCGAGAAGCGCGCCACTTGGTCGCGAACGTCGGATCCGCGCTCGAGCAGGCTCTCGGCCGCAAGCAGGGCGAGGGCCGTGTCGTCAGTCCACGCGCCGCGCGGCACGTCGAACGGTCCACCGCCGAGCAGATCGCCCACGGGCGCGAAACTGCCCGGCTTGCGGAACTGCGTGTGGGCCGCGAGCGCATCGCCGACCGCGAGACCGACGAACGCCCCCTGGAAACGCTCGCGCAGGCTGCGGGCGGCATCGAGCACATCCGGCCTCTGCGTGACGTCGTGCTGATGCGCGGCCCAGTCATGGATGAACGACACCTGTTCGGCCGTCTCGGGCACTTCGGGCCAGGTGTCCGACCGGTCGCTGCCCTTCCACAGTTCGTTGAGCTCCGCGACCGCGGCCGCGCCGTCGAGACCGCCCGCCACGAGATGGCAGGCGACCACGGTCCCGGTGCGACCGATGCCGGCGCGGCAGTGCACGTAGACGCGGCGCCCTTCCGCGAGGGCCGCGTCGAGCTCGGCGATGATCTCTCCCATGTGCGCGGTGTCGCGCGGCACGCCGTGATCGGGAATGGACTTGCGCGCGTAGCGTACGTGCCCGGGTAGATAGAGTTCGTAGGGCGGCAGCTCGCCCGGCTCGGTGAGATCGATGAACGCGTCGAAGCCCGCGGATAACAACGAGCCCAGTCGCAGTTCGACGTCCTGCGGCCGCCGGCCCCCGGGATAACAGCCGGCGAGCAGCCTGCCCTCGATCACCCAGTACGACTCGTCGACTGGTTTGATGATGGGTTTATCGTCGTTCGGCATCGAGTCGCGAAAAATCGAAGCTCCGGGGATCGGCCAGGTGCTCGGGTGAAACGTTGCGCAGAGCCGAGAAAATGGATTCGGTGCGGCCGGGGTACTGCTTCTCCCATTCCGCCAGCATCCGCTTGACCTCCTTGCGCTGCGCATTGTCCTGCGACCCGCACAGCTTGCAGGGGATGATCGGGAACTGTCGCGCGCGCGCGTACCGCTCGATCTGCGATTCCGCGACGTAGGCGAGCGGCCGGATGACGATGTGTTTGCCGTCCTCCGACTTGAGCTTCGGGGCCATCGCCTTGAGCCGGCCGCCGAAGAACATGTTGAGGAACAACGTCTCGACGATGTCGTCGCGGTGGTGCCCGAGTGCGATCTTGGTGATCCCGTTCTCCGAAGCCCAGCGATACAACGCGCCGCGCCGCAGCCGCGAACAAAGGCCGCACATCGTCTTGCCTTCGGGGATCACGCGTTTGACGACGCTGTACGTGTCCTGCTCGATGACGTGGAACGGCACGCCGATCCCGCGCAGGTAGTTTGGCAGCACCTCCGCGGGAAAGTCCGGCTGCTTCTGGTCGAGATTCACCGCGACCAGGTCGAAGTCGATCGGTGCGCTGCGCTTCAACGACATCAGGATGTCGAGCAGCGTGTACGAGTCCTTTCCGCCCGACAGGCACACCATGACCCGGTCACCCTCGGCGATCATGCCGTAGTCCTCGATGGCCTTGCCGACGAGGCCACGCAGGTGCGCTCCCAGCTTCTTCGCGGTCTGCGAAGGCCAGGCGGTATGGTCCGCCGGATGGGCCGCGGGCAGGGATTCGGGCGTGGCGTTCATGAGAGCCCGGATTCTAAGGAAGCGGCCGGCGCACGTGCAGCTGCCACGCGATCGCGAAGACCGCGAACGAAGCGAGCACGTGTTTGATCGAATGCCCGCTCAGGGCGCCGCCGAGCAGGCGGTAGATCTGCGCATCGAAGGCCTCGAAGACCTTCGCCAGGAAGTACCAGAGCGCCGCCCAGGCGAGCAGCCGGCCGTGCGTGTAACGTTTCGCGGGGAACACCGACATCACCAGCACGATCACCGCGATCGACCAGAACTGGAACGCGGCGTACGGAATGACGTTGCCCGCCCCCGCCCGCTCGGTGACCGACCAGTAGACGACGGTCAGGACGCCAATGAGCTGCATCGGCCACAACACGCGCAACCCGAGCTTGAGATCGACCCGTTCGGCGATCGCGGCCGCGACCAGTCCCGAGAACCCGAGCGTCATCGGCAGGCGATCCCAGACCAAGCGCGGGTTGTCCGGCGCGAGGTGGTAATACGACGAGCCGAAACAGGTGAGCGCGGCGCCGACGAAAAACACCACGTACGGCAGTTTCTCGCGCGGGTCGACGAATCGCCCGCCACCCTTGCCGATCAACACGAGACCGAGAATGCCCGCGATCAGGAAGGGCGCGTTCGACTGGACGTTGAAGAAATTCCCGACGCCCCAGAGCGTGCGGCCGTCGGCGAAACCGTGATACTCCAGGGGCTGCGGCATCGCCGGCACGACCAGCGCGGCGATCGCGAACACGAGCGTGAGCCCGACGAGCGCGTACCCGCGCCAGTCGCCGAACAGCCTCCTGGCCTCGGCGGTCATGCCGCGGCGCTGCCGAGAACCGATTCGGGCTCGAGGTACTTGGATTCGAGGTAACGCAGCGCGGCCGCCGCGGACAGCGGCTTGCCGGTCGCGTTCTTGATGAGGTCCTGCGCACTCACACTCGCGCCGACGCTGTGTACGTGCTGGCGCAACCAGCCGATCAGGCCCGCGAACTCCCCGCGCGCGATCTGCGCGTCGAGATCCGGCAACGCAGAGCGCATCGCCTCGTGGAACTGCGCGGCGATGACCGCGCCCAGCGCGTAGGACGGGAAGTAACCGAACGAACCGACCGCCCAGTGCACGTCCTGGAGCACGCCCTCGCGATCCGACTGCGGCTTCACGCCGAGGCGCGTTTCCATGCTCGAATTCCAGGCGTCGCGCAGGTTGCGCACCGCGAGCTCGCCCGTGAGCAGCTGATTCTCGAGCTCGTAACGGAGCTGGATGTGCATCGAGTACGTGAGCTCGTCCGCGTCGACCCGGATCGGGCCGCGCCGCACGCGCGTGAGGTGCGCATACAGGTTTTCCGCCGACCACTCGGGGCCGGTCACGCCGAAGTGCTTCTCCAGCAACGGCTTGAGGTACGCCACGAACGGCCGGCTGCGGCACACGATCATCTCCATGAGCAGCGACTGGCTCTCTTCGAGCGCCATGCCTCGATCGCGTCCGACCGGCTGGTCCGCGAATTCGATCGGCAGGCCCACGTCGTACATCGCGTGCCCGGTCTCGTGCAGCGCACCGAGCAATCCCGAGAACGGCTCGGCGGGATCGAAGCGGGTCGTGACGCGCACGTCGCCCGGCACGCCTTCGGTGAACGGATGTTCGCTTTCGTCGAGCCGGCCGCGATCGAATGGAAAGCCGATGGCCTTCATGATCTCGACGGCCAGCGCGCGTTGCTTCGACGGCGCGAACCGGCCCGTGATCGGCAGGACGGGTCGCGATTCCTGCAGCCCGATCACCTCGCGGGTCATGCCGGGCAGACGGCGTCCGAGCGCCTTGAAGATCGCGTCGATCTCGGCCGAGGTGAGACCCGGGCTGAATTCGTCGACCAGCGCATCGTAGGGTGAAAGCTTGCGTGCCTGCGCAAGCAGCTGTGCCTTGTCGCGAACCAGGAGGACGACCTCTTCCAGGTGTGGCGCGAAGTCCTCGTAACGGCCGCTCTCGCGCGCCTGCAGCCACTTCGCCTCGGCCTTCGAGGCGGCCTTGGCGAGGCGCGAGATCAACGCCACGGGCGTCGCGATCGCGAAGTCGCGTTGCCGGCGCATCTCGGCCAGGTTGGCGATCTGCCAGGCCTGCAGGGCCGCCGTGTTGGCCTGTGCGCGGTCGAGCAGCCGCGAAATCTTCGGCGCCGTCACGAGCGCGTGGTATTCGGTTTCGAGCGTCGCAAGTTGCTCACCGCGCACATCGGCGCTGCCCCTCGGCATCATCACGGCGGCGTCCCAACGCAGCACGGCCATCGCGCCACGCAGGGCATGCAGGCGTTTCCATTCCTGCTCGAGCTGCTTGTAAGGGGACAGGGCCATATGAGTTCGCGGGGGACGGGGGATTGGTCGGAGCCCAGTTTACCAGCGACCCTTCCCATGACCGCCCGAAAGCGGCCCGAAGCCCTGGAAAATCAATTATTTGCGGCCGCTCAGGATGGTTGACAGCGCGCCTGTCGAGTTACCGTCTTTATGTCAAACAGATCGCGGCATTACCGCGCGCTCGCCGGCTGGATGCCGGCAAGTTCGCGTCAATTCGCTTCCTGGCGCGCGTGGCCCGGCGTTGGCGTCTCGCCACGGGGCTCCCGTCTGCCGCCGAGAAGACCGTCGATGAGGCGCGACATGTACTCCGGCGAGCGGGTGTTGCGGGCGATGAGCAAATACAGCGACGGCACGACGTAAAGCGTCATGCCGAGCGAGACGATGGTGCCGAAGAACACGGTGGCGCCGATCGACTCGCGGCTCTCCGCGCCCGCACCTTGCGCGAGCATGAGCGGCACGGCGCCGAAGGCCGTGCACAGGCTGGTCATGAGCACGGGACGCAGGCGCGTGGCGGACGACTGGATGACCGCGTCCACGAACTCCACGCCCCGGTCGCGTAGCTGGTTCGCGAACTCGACGATCAGGATGCCGTTCTTGCAGGCGATGCCGATCAGCATGATGCAGCCGATCTGGCTGAAGATGTTGATGGTCGAGTTGAAC
>JAEZCR010000247.1 GCA_023433465.1 Pseudomonadota bacterium
GCCGCCGCCTGCGCGAGATCGCCCGCGGCCGCCGCCATCGCGGTTTCGAATGCCGCGACCACCGCGCTCATGCGGTCGTCCGCCGCCTTCGCCGACCCTTCCACGGAGAAATGCGTGATCAGGGCACGCTCGCGGTGCTGGCCCAGCGTGGCATCGAGGGTCACGAACACGGTCGGCGCTCCGCTGCCTCCATCGACGGTGTAGTCGGCCTCGAACCGCCGCAGCCGCACGCGCAGGTCGTACCGCGGTGGATAGGGCGCGTGGTCGTCGAACACGTTGGAGAACCCGCCGCTCCTGCGCAGCGCATCGACGAGGATGCTGCCCACGAGCTCGGGCGCGGGCGCCGCCCACAGGCTCGCGGCGTACGAATCGAAGCGTTTCTCGCTGCGCAACAGCATGATCCGGTTCGAATCGAGCCCGGGCCCCGGATCCGGCCGCAGGACCAGGATGCTGCCGGCGGGCGCCGCCGAGGTGGCCACGGCACCCGGCGGCAGGCGCAGCACGTACGACTGCGGCGCTGGCAACGTGGTCTCGAGCAGGCTGCCGCAGCCCGCGAGGGAAATCACGGCCCCGATTCCGGCCAGGGCGAGCATGCGGCTGCGCGCGATCATCGGGGAATCTCCACGCCGCGGTAGCTAGGTTCGTACAGCAGCTGCGACGGATCGGCCTTGAGGCTGCGTGACAGTTCGCGGAATTCCTGAGCGGCGATGCGGCTGTCGCGCAGCAGACGTTCCATTTCGGGCAGGCCGTCCCGCAGGAAGAGGCCCAGGTCCTCGCGGTGATCGGACATGAGCCGATCGAGATTCGCGGTGGTCTTCGCGAGGTTGTCGGAGATCTCGCGCACGCGCAACGACGCCGCGGAAAGTTCGGGACCGGACGTGTCGAGCAGCTCGCGCGCGCTGACCGCCGCGGCGCGCACTTCCGCGACCGTGGACTTGAGCTCGGCGACGACTTCGCCCGCGTCACTCATCGTCTTGGGCAGCGTGGCCGAGCTCTTCTCGATGTTCGCGAGCATCCGCGAGAAGGTCTCGATGTTCTCGTCCGACAACACCTGGGACGCGCGCCCGACCAGGTCGGGCAGACTGGCGAGGAACAGGTCGAAGTTGGACTGGACCGAATCGATGACCGGGTATTGCTCGCTCGGCACCGGGTCCATCCGGCGCTTGGGATCCGTGTTGGCGAGCAGGTCGATGTAGAGAAGCCCGGTGACGCCCTGCAGCGAAAGCGACGCGAGCGTGTCCTGCGAAATGGGCGCCTGCGAATCGATGTCGGCGATGACCTGCACGCGGTCCGCCGCCCGCTTGTCGATGCGGATGGCGACCACGCGGCCGACCTCGACGCCGAGGTAACGAACGATGCTGCCGCGGTTCAGGCCCGAGACGCTGCCCGTGAAATAGATCTCGTAACGGCGGTAGTCGCGGCTGTCGGCGCTGCCCGCGTACCAGTAGACGAACAGGGCGGCCATCGTGGTGACCAGCAGCACGAACGCGCCGACGGCGGTGTAGTTAGCTTCACGCTCCATGTGACGTGGCTCCGAAGCGCAGGGCGCGTTCTCCGTGGAAATACGCCCGGATCCACGGGTGTGGATTGTTGGCGATGTTCTCCAGGGTATCGCTGGTCATCCGGCGGTCGATGATCACCCCGACACGATTGCAGGTTCTGAAGATCGTGTCGAGATCATGCGTGATCATGATCACCGTGAGCCCCAGCTGGCCCCGCAGATCCATGAGTAATTCGTCGAAGGCGGCGGCGCTGATGGGATCGAGGCCCGCCGTGGGCTCATCCAGCATCAGCAGGGACGGATCGAGCGCGAGCGCCCGGGCCAGCGCCGCGCGTTTGATCATGCCGCCCGACAGCTGCGCGGGATATTTGCGGGCCGCGTCGTCCGGCAGTCCGACGAGGCGCACCTTGAGCATCGCGAGCTCGTCGAGGGCGCGCGGCGCGAGATTCAGGTGTTCGATCATCGGCAGCTGGACGTTCTGCAGCACCGTGAGCGAGGTGAACAGCGCGCCCTGCTGAAACGTCACCCCGTACTGCGCCTTGATCTCGCGCATCTCCACGTCGGTCATCTGCGTGATGTCGCGGCCGTTCATGAGGACTTCGCCCGCCTTCGGGCGCTGCAGACCGAGGATCGAGCGCAGGAGTACGGATTTTCCGGAGCCGGATCCTCCGACGATGCCGAACACCTCGCCCCGCTCTACGCTCATGTCGAGGCCATCGTGCACGATCTGCGCGCCGAAGCGGTTCACGAGGCCGCGGACTTCGATGAGAGCGTCGGTCATATGTCGAGCAGCCAGAATGCCACCGCGAACAGCGCGTCGGCGAGCAGGACGAGGAAGATGGATTGCACCACGGCCGTGGTAGTCAGGCGGCCGAGCTCGCGCGAGGAGTCGCGCACCTGCAGGCCACGATAGGTGCCCGTGAGCGCGATCAGCAGCGCGAACACCGGCGCCTTCACGATGCCTACCCAGAACGTCGTCGAGGAGATCGCATCCTGGGCGCGCTCGAGGAACAGCACCAGCGGCATGTCGAGCAGCCAGCGACACAGCAACGCGCCACCCGTGAGGCCGACCAGGTCCGCGGCCACCGTGAGCAGCGGCAGCGCGATCACCAGACCTATGACGCGCGGGAGAACCAGGACCTCGTGCGGATCGACACCTATCGCCTTCAACGCATCGACTTCCTCGTTGAGCTTCATTGCGCCGATCTCGGCCGCGAACGCGCTACCCGAGCGGCCAGCGACAATAATCGCGGTGAGCAGCACCGCGAGCTCCCTCAGCACGCTGATCGTGATGAGATCGACGACGTAGATCTCGGCGCCGTACTGCTGCATGTACTGCGCGGCGATGTAGGCGATGATCACCGTGATCAGGAACGCGATCAGCGACACGATCGGGATCGCGGTGAGTCCCGTCTCGTAGAGATGCCGCGCGATCGAAATGGGACGCAGGCGCCGCCAGCTCGTTGCGGCGCGCAGCCACGTGATCGTCGTGTGACCGACGAAATCCAGCGCCGCGGTCACCGCGCGCGCCCGACTGGTCACCAGTCGCCCGAGCGCGCTGACGGGCTCGAAGGCCGGTTCGGAGGAAGACGGCGGCGACGCACGCCGCTTGCCCGCGAGTGTGGACTCGATGAGCTCGATCTGTCCCGGCGCTTCGCCTTCGAACGTGACCTCGAGACCGGCGTCTTCGGCGGATTTCAGCCACTCGCGCAGACGCCATGCGCCCGCGAGGTCGAGCTCGACGTGTTTCGGGATCTCGACGCGCAGCCGGCGCGCACCCGCCAGCGACTGCGCGGCGAGTTCGGCGTCGATGGCCGGCATCTCCTTGCCGCGCCATCTGCCGGCGAGCTCGGCTGTGAGGACGTCGTTGTCTCGGCTGAGGTTCAGGTACATTCGCGCGGCGTAGCCATACTAACTACATTCGTGCCGGCCGCCGCGCGGTTCGGAACCGTCTGGCGTGAGCCGGGCTCCGCCAGTATGGCAAATTGGCCTCATGGCCGCCGCGTCGTCTGAATTCGCGGCGGCCATGGGCCGAAAGCTGGCGGAGTGGTTCCAGAACCCCGCCAGCCGGGGGGACTCAGCTCTCGTCGCGGTAGCGGCGGATGCGGATCGTGGCGTAGATCAGCGCGGCGCCCGCGAGCAGGCCTAGCCACAGCTCGTAGTGCATGAACAGACCCGAGAAGCTCACCGAGTCGAAGACCTGGCCGATCGTCGGGACGTGCTCGGTGCCGCCCTGGTTGAACTGGTCGGAGTGCACTTTCATTTCCTGGACGAAGCCGACCAGGCGGCGGCCCACGAACTTCGCGACGTGCTCGCTGTTGAAGAACATCTTCTCGATCAGCATCAGGCCCAGGGGCGGCAGCACCGCCCAGAGGAACACCGCGCGACGCGCCCACACGGACATGATCATCAGGTAACCCGCCACCGGCACGTACCAGAGCACGCCGCCCAGGCTGAACACGAACGATGCCCACATCGCCCCGAGCCACCCCGAGAAGCTGAAGGCCGGAACGATGTCGCCGAGCACGGTTCCGTTGAACCGGATCCAGAAGATCAGGCTCAGGATGAGCTGCGTGACGGTCGCGAGCGCGAGCACCGCGAGCGGCATCACGACGAGCGCAACGGCGAGCTTCGACAGCACGACCTGCGCATCCGACACCGGCATCGATTTCCAGAACAGGATGCTGCGATCGCGGCGTTCGGCGTACAGGCAGTCGATCAGGTAGAAGAACACCACGACGAGCACGAGTCCGGAAATGACGCCGGCCAGGACGATCTGCATCATCGCGAACACCGTCGCCTTCTGATCGGCCGGCAACGCGATCGCCTTCGAGAGCTCTTCACGTTCCTGTGCGCCGAGCCCGGGGATCTCCTCGATGTTGGCGTGATGCCCGATCAGGACCGCGTCCTCGAACTGCATCGAGAGCAGTGTGCCCCACATCGACATCACGACGATCAGACCCGCCCAGACGAGCGGGGCGATCCATAGCGAGCGATGTTCCCAGAACTCGCGGCGTACGAGCATGAGCATGGTGTTCATGCGGCCTCCTTCGCGGTCACGGTCGACTTCACGTCTTTTTCGCGCGAGCCCATCATCGCGACGAAGAGATCCGCGACGGAGGGATGGCGCGTCTCGCCGAGGTCCGCGAGCTCGCTTTCGGGGCGGCCATCGAACAGCATCGCGACACGGCCGAAGACTTCACGTTCGTAGAACGGCTTGAGCGAGCGCGCGTGCGCGACGTTGGCGGCCGCGGGGATGAGCTGCGTGAACCGCTCGCCGATCGCTTCCATGCTGGAATCGAGCACGATGCGTCCGTGATCGATGAACACCACGTCGGTGAGGATGTTTTCGATCTCCTCCACCTGGTGCGTGGTCACCAGGATCGTCCGCTCGTGGTTGAAGTAGTCGTTGAGCAGGTTGTCGTAGAACGAGCGGCGGAACAGCAGGTCGAGGCCGAGCGTCGGCTCGTCGAGCACCAGCAGCTTCGCGTCGATCGCGAGGATCAGCGCGAGGTGCAGCTGCGTGACCATGCCCTTGGAGAGCTGGCGCACGCGGCGATCGAGCTTGATGTCGGTCCGCGAGAGAAATTCGACGGCCTTGTTGCGATCGAACCGCGGATGTACGCCGGCGACGAATTCGAGCGCCTGCGCGACCGAGATCCAGCGCGGCAGCACCGCGACGTCGGCGATGAAGCAGACTTCCTTCATGAGCTCGTCACGCTCGGTGCGCGGGTCGCGGCCAAGGACCTTGAGCTCGCCATCGAATCCGGTGAGTCCCAGGATGGACTTGATCGCCGTGGTCTTGCCGGAGCCGTTCGGCCCGATGAGGCCGACGATGCGTCCCGCCGCGACGTTGAGGTCGATGCCGCGCAGCGCCTGCGTGCTGCCGTAATGCTTGGAAAGCCCCCGGGCTTCAATGATTGCTGTCATCGTCTTCATCCGTGGCAGCACGAGTCGGGAACGGCTGGGAGGCCGGGGCCGATTTCGCACCGCGTTTCATGAGTTCTTCGGTCGAGAGTCCGAGACGCTGGATCGTCGCGTAGATCTTCGGCCACTCGGTGTCCAGGAAGTACTGGCGTTCGTCCTTCATGAGCGCCTGGCGCGCGCCTTCGTTGACGAACATTCCGCGCCCGCGTTTTTTCTCAACCAGCTGCTCATCGACGAGCTGCTGGTATCCCTTGAGAACGGTCAGCGGGTTGAGACGGAACTCCGCCGCGACAGCGCGGACCGAGGGCAGCGGGTCTCCTTCTTTGAGGACACCTTCGAGGATCATCGCCACCACCCGGTCACGCAGCTGCCGGTATATCGGCTGACTGTCGTCCCATTGCGGGTCCATGGGTACTCCTGGCCTTCAGCGGATCAGGGCGCTGGTGACGAGCAGGAAGCTGGCGTCGCCGCTGCGGTGGACACGCGCGATGCTCGTGGCATCGACGAAGGTCAGCCCCAACAGGATCGTCACGAACACCGCCGCGAGCGCGCTGGCCGTCACCTTCAGATTGTTTTTCAGAATGGTCATACGTTTCTCCTTGCTCCTGCTTTCACTTCTTTGGCGCCTCGCCCTATGCGATTCGCCATCCGTCTTGGTGTTATATATAACTACAACACCAACTCAGAAGCAAGCCCCCAACCCGAAAAAACTTTCGGGTGCGTTTCAGCCTCAGGCGCGTTACCGGCAGCCGGGGGTGAGCATGAATTCCAAGGTGCTGATTATTCTGGGGATTGTGGTGGCGCATGGCGCGCTGGCGGCCGGCTGGGTTCAGCAGGAAGCGCCTCAGCCACGGTCGACGAAGATCGCGGCCTGCTCTCCGTCTCCCGACGTTTTGCTTCCCGATTTCACCCCCCGGGCGATGTTGCTCGCGGCGCTCGTCACCCCCGAGCCGCTGGGCGAGTCGATGCAGCCGTGAACGCCGGAATCATCACGATGGATGGACTCACTTCTCCGGAACCGGCGCCGCGCTTCGCGCGCGCGCAGCCAGCGCGTAAAGTCGTGAGCGTGAGTGATGACGAGGATGCGCAGTTGATGCTCGCGTACGCAGGCGGCGAGATGCGCGCCTTCGAGACGCTGTACGCCCGGCATCGCACGGCGCTGTACCGCTATCTAGTCAGACAGGCGCGCGACGGCGAGACCGCCAACGATCTCTTCCAGGAAGTGTGGAGCCGCGTGATCGTGAATCGCGCGCGCTACGAGCCGCGCGCCAAGTTTCGCACCTTCCTGTTCACGCTCGCCCACAACTGTTTCATCGATCATTGCCGGCGGACGAAGGCGCGTCCCGGTGGCACGAACGTCGACGACGCCGACGCGGCGGACCTGCTGCCCACGGACGACAGCGCACTGCCCGAGCGCGCGCTCGAGCGCGACGAATGTACGCGCCGCTACCGCGCCGCGCTCGAGTCGTTGCCGCAGGAGCAGCGCGACGTCTATCTACTGCACGAGGAGTCGAACCTGTCGCTCGAGGAGATCGGACGGGTGACCGGCGTCGGCACGGAGACGGCCAAGAGCCGGCTGCGTTACGCGGTCGGCAAGCTCAAGGCGGCGCTGGCCGTCGCGGAGGCGTGAGATGACGGACCGCGACGACGAATTCGACGATTTCCTGCGGCGGAGCAGGCCCAGCTTCCGGCGCGTCGACGAGGACGAGCTCGAGCCGCCCGCGGAGTTGGACCGCATCGTGCTGCGCCAGGCGCGCGAGGCGATAGAGACCGAACGCCCGCAACGCGTGTTCCGCGGGCCACGCTGGGGCGCACCCATCGCGCTCGCCGCGACCCTGGTCGTGTCGCTCGCCGTGGTATTCCACGGACGAGCGCCCGAGAAGACGCCGGTGGGCGAAGTCACGGTGCGCAGCATCGCGCGCGAAATTACCGCGCCTGCGCCGGCCGCCGAAGCCGACACGTACACCAATGCGAGCGGAGAAGCGCGCGCGGCCCCATGGGAAGCCACCGCCGTGCCGATGCGTAACAAGGCCGCGGACAATGCGCCATACGTGGTGGGCATCGTGCCGCAGGAACCGGTCGCACCCGCCTCGCCATCCCCGGCACTGGTTTCCGATGCCGAGGCCGCGCGTTACGCGGCGCCTCCGCCCGCGGCGGTCGAGATGACGTCCGCGTCGGCCATGGCGCGCACGAGCATGCCGGCCGCCAAGGCGAGGTACGAGGGCGACGCCCCGGCCTGGCGCAGCGATTCGGTCGCCTGGCTGGCCGAAATCGAGCGCCTGCGGGCCGCGGGAGACGCCGCGCGGGCCGACGCTGAAATGGCCGAATACAACCGCCAGCATCGGGCCTACGCGGGCGCCCCAGATCGCTGAAGACGCGCCGAGACAACGCTGAAGAAAGCCGGCCGCGGGTCAGCTGTCCGAGGGGTCGGCCTGCTAGAATCCCGGCCCCTTTTTTCAGGTCCGCTGGAGTCTGCGTCGATGAAACCCGCCGTCAATGTCGCGATCACTGGGGCCGCCGGCCAGATCGGCTATGCCCTCGCATTCCGGGTTGCTTCCGGCCAGATGCTCGGCGCCGATACGCCGGTGAACCTGCACCTGCTCGAAGTCACGCCGGCGCTGCCGCAGCTCGCGGGCGTGGTGATGGAGCTCAATGACTGCGCGTTCCCGACGCTCAACAAGATCGTCGCGACGGACGATGCCAGGGTCGCGTTCAAAGACTGCCACGCGGCGCTGCTGGTCGGTGCGCGGCCCCGCGGTCCCGGAATGGAACGCAAGGACCTGCTCATGGCGAACGCGCAGATCTTCTCCGCGCAGGGCAAGGCGATGAACGAGGTGGCGGACCGCAACATCCGCGTGCTCGTGGTCGGAAACCCGGCCAACACCAACGCGATGATCGCGCGCGCGAACGCGAAGGACCTGAACCCGCGCAACTTCACCGCGATGACACGGCTCGATCACAACCGCGCGCTGTCGCAGCTCGCGGAGAAGACCGGCAGCCACGTGACCAAGATCCAGAAGATGCTCATCTGGGGCAATCACTCCTCGACGCAGTATCCCGATCTCAACTTCTGCCTCGTCGACGGCAAGCCGGCCCATTCGCTGGTCGACCGCAAGTGGTACGAGGAGACCTTCATCCCGACCGTGCAGCAGCGTGGCGCGGCGATCTTCTAGGCACGCGGCGCGTCGTCGGCCGCTTCCGCGGGCTCGGCGGCCATCGACCACATGCGCGACTGGCACCTCGGCACGTCCTCGGACAACTTCATCAGCATGGCCGTGCCCTCCGACGGCAGCTACGGCATCAAGGAAGGCGTCGTGTACTCGTACCCGGTGACCTGCGCCAACGGCGACTACAAGATCGTGCAGGGCCTCGCGATCGACGATTTCTCGCGCCACCGCATGGATGCGACGGACAAGGAGCTGCGCGAAGAACGCGACGGCGTGCGCGAGCTGATCTGATCTGATCACCAGAACCAGCTAACTACCGTGACCGCGCGGGATCGGCCGCTGCCGCAGCCGCAATCCCAGGCCGCGTCGCGCGCCGGCACGAGGCGCGCGAGCCACGCGAACAGTTCGGGTGGATAGCCCGGACGGAAGCTCGCGTACTCGCGCGCCACGGTCGTGAAGTGGCTGGCGGTGCTCATGACCTCCGTTTTACGCCTGCTGCGCGGACGACTGAAGGCTCGCGCGGCTCACGCGGGTGGTCGCCCGCGCCGCAAAAGCCTGCAGCGCGACGGCCACGGACACCACGATCAGGAACAGCGGATATTCCCAGCCGCCATCGGTGTTGCTGAACACCCAGCCATTACCCGCGTGCGCCCAGAGCGCTCCCCCGAGGATCGGGATCAGCGCCAGCGATACCCAGCCGGTCGCCACGTTGGCGAGGAGCAATACACCGCCCACGGTTTCCGCGGCGAACACCACGTAGGCGAGCGCGCCCGGCAGGCCGATCGACTCGAAGTATCCGGCCGTGCCGGCAAGCCCGTAGACGAACAACTTCAGCACGACGCTGTGCGCGATGAACATGACACCCAGCGACACGCGCAGCAGCGCCGCGGCGGCGTTGTTTCCGCTCTCCAGCAATCTCGACATGTAAATCTCCCGTTGTGTTGAGGAGCGCCATTCTCGAGTGGCACGATTGCAAACACATTGGCCGATCGGCAAAGTTGGCTTGCATGACTGCAAACAGCTCCGCGCTGACCTTCACCGACCTGCCGCTCATCCTCGCCCTGGCCCGCGAGCGCACGCTGGCCGGCGCGGCCGAGCGGCTCGACATCGACCTGTCGACGGTCTTCCGGCGACTGAACGCGCTGGAGAAGCGCTTGAACGTGCGGCTCTTCGACCGTTCGCCGCGCGGCTACCAGCTCACCGCGGCCGGAGAACGGGCCGCGGCCGCGGCCGAGCGCGTCGAGACCGAACTACTGTCGGTGGACCGCGAGATCGGCGGCCGCGACCAGCAGCTTTCGGGCGTGCTGCGCGTCACCGCCTCCGAGACGTTGTCGCACGCGGTGCTGCCGCGTCTGTTCGCGCGTTTCCACGAGGTACATCCGCGCATCCAGCTCATCCTCACCATCGACAACCGCATGCTCGACCTCGGGCGGCGCGAGGCGGACGTCGCGTTGCGAGTGCGGCGGCCGACGGATCCAGCGCTCTTCGGCCGCCGCCTCACGGGAATCGCCTGGGCGTTCTACGGACCCGAGTCGATGAGCGCCAACCTGCGGCGCGAAGGGCGTGGCTTCGGTTTCTCCCGTGTCGCGGTCATCGGCTGGGACGAACCGGCGCTGATCGTCGCGAGCGAATGGATCGCCGCGCACGTCCCTGAAGAACGCATCGCCTATCGCAGCAACAGCCTCGTCAACCAGCTCATGGCCGTGCGCGCAGGGGTCGGCGTCGCGCTGTTGCCCTGCTACCTCGCGGACCGCGACGACGCCGTCCGGCGGATCTCGCCGGTGCTGCCGGACCTCGCGAGCGAGCTGTGGATCGTCACCCACAAGGACCTGCGCAACACGGCGCGCATCCGCGCGTTCCTGGCCGTGATCGGGGACGCAATCGTCGAGGAACGGCGCGCCTTCGAGGGCTAGTCCTGACGAAAAGGACTATAGTTTCGGCATCGAGAAACGAGGGCTTTCCCCATGTTCGGCGCAGTCCTGGTAATACTTTTCCTGATCGCCGCCGCCGCCTACGTTGCGCAGGTCGGAACGGGGTTCACCCTGATCTTCATCGGCGCGGTCGTGTTCATGGCCTACAAACGACTGCCGCTCATCGCGTTCACCGTCGTCTTCACGCTGCTGCTCGCGGGGTACACCTTCATCGCACCGCCGGCCGGGATCTGGAAAGGTTTCCTGTGGGTCCTGCTCGCGGCATTGTGGCTGTTCAACGTGCGCCCGCTGCGCAAGGCCGTGATCACGCGCCCGTTCATGAAGGCGTACATGCGCATGCTGCCGTCGATGTCGCAGACCGAAAAGGAAGCGCTCGAGGCGGGCACCGTGTGGTGGGACGGCGAGCTGTTCACCGGCAAGCCGCGTTTCGAGAAGTTGTTAGCCGCCAAGGCGCCGCAGCTCACGGCCGAGGAGCAGGCATTCATCGACGGCCCGTGCGAAGAGTTGTGCCGCATGTTCGACGACTGGGACATCACCCACCGGCGCGCGGACATGCCCAGACACGTGTGGGATTTCCTCAAGCAGAAAGGCTTCTTCGCGATGATCATCCCGAAGAAGTACGGCGGCCTCGAGTTCTCCGCGTACGCGCACTCGTGCGTGCTCGTGAAACTGGCGAGCCGCTCGGGCCTGCTGGCCGCCACGACCGCCGTTCCGAACTCGCTCGGCCCGGCCGAGTTGCTCAATCACTACGGCACCGAAGAGCAGAAGAACCACTACCTGCCGCGACTCGCGCGGGGTGAAGAGGTCCCCTGCTTCGCGCTGACGCATCCGCGCGCCGGCTCCGACGCGGCGTCGCTGCCGGACACGGGCATCGTCTGTCGCGGCATGTACCAGGGCAAGGAGATCGTCGGCCTCCGGCTCAACTTCTCGAAGCGCTACATCACCCTCGCGCCGATCGCGACGGTGGTCGGTCTCGCGTTCCGGCTCTACGACCCGGACAAGTTGTTAGGCGGCGACAAGGTCGACTACGGCATCACCTGCGCGCTGATCCCGCGCAACACGCCGGGCCTCGCCATCGGCCGCCGGCACTTCCCGCTCAACGTACCGTTCCAGAACGGTCCGCTCTCGGGCAAGGACGTGTTCGTTCCGCTCGACACGATCATCGGTGGGCCTGCGATGGCGGGACAGGGCTGGCGCATGCTCGTCGAGCAGCTCTCGGTGGGCCGCTGCATCTCGCTGCCTTCCAACACGACGGGCGGCGCGAAACTCGGCGTGTTCTCATCGGGCGCGTACGCGCGCATCCGCCGCCAGTTCAACATGCCGGTGGGCAGGTTCGAAGGCGTCGAGGCCGTGCTCGCACGCATGGTCGGCTACACGTACACCATGGACGCGGCGCGTTCGGTGACCGCGGGCGCGATCGACGGCGGCGAGAAGCCTTCGGTGCCGTCCGCGATGCTCAAATACCACGTGACCGAGATGGGCCGGCAGGTCGCGAACGACGCGATGGACGTGCATGGCGGCAAGGGCATCCAGCTGGGACCGCGCAACTATCTGGGCCGTAACTACCAGGTCGTGCCCGTCGCGATCACGGTCGAAGGCGCGAACATCCTCACGCGTTCGCTCATCATTTTCGGCCAGGGCGCGGTGCGCTGCCATCCATTCGTGCTCAAGGAGATGAACGCCGCGCGTAATCCCGACCGCGCGCAAGGCGTCGACGATTTCGACCGCGCGCTGTTCGGCCACGTCGGCTTCACGATCAGCAACGCGGTTCGTTCGTTCGTCATGGCGCTGACGCACGCGCGCTTCACGCGCGTGCCCGAGGTCGGCGACACCCGGCGTTACTACCAGCACATCGTGCGCTTCTCCGCGTCGTTCGCGTTCGCCGTCGACGTCGCGATGCTCACGCTCGGCGGCTATCTCAAGAAGAAGGAAAACCTCTCGGCGCGCCTCGGCGACGTGTTGTCCGCGATGTATCTCGCGTCCATGGTGCTCAAGCACCACGAGAACCAGGGTCGTCCGGCCGAGGACCTGCCGATCGTGGAATGGACCTGCCGCAACCTGCTCTACAAGGCGCAGGAGCAGCTGCACGATTTCCTGCGCAATTTCCCGAACCGCTTCCTCGCCGGGATCATGCGTATCGCGATCTTCCCAGGTGGCCGCGCCTATTCGGCGCCGAGCGATCGCCTCGGCCGCAAGCTCGCGGACGCGATCCTCACGGTGAGCGATGTGCGCGACCGGCTCTGCAAATTCGTCTATCGCACGCACGAGCCGGGCAACCCGCTCGGCCTGCTCGACGAGGCGCTGATCATGTCGCAGACGGCGGAGCCTATTGAGAAACGCATCCGCGTGGAAGGCGTGAAGACCGGCAAGGTCATCGCGCTCGACGTGCCAGGACAGATCACGCAGTCGCTCGCCGCCGGCATCATTTCCGAGACCGAGGCCGCGATGCTGCGCGAGTACGACCGCAAGGTCATGGAGCTGATCAGCGTCGACGATTTCGATTCGCGCGAGTTGGCCGCGGGCGTACAAGCCGACACGGAAGTGCAACCCCGTCCATCGCCCGTCAGCGGTATTCACGTCGCCTGACGTCCGCTGCGTGAACGAGCCGCTCGCGCCCGTCGTCAGCTCCCCGGCCGTGTCCGGTTCCGTGGCGGTCACCGCCGAACCGGCCGCGCCCGTGGTGCCCGCGCCGCCATCGCCCGCGCGCGGCTGTCTGAACTGTGGCGCGCCGCTCGACGGCGAATACTGCGCCGCGTGCGGGCAGCGTCATGAGCCGCACGTGCAGTCGCTCGGGCACTTCGCGTCCGAGGCCTTCGAAAGCGTCACGCACGCCGATTCGCGCCTGTGGCGCACCATCGGCTATCTACTGATCCGTCCGGGATTCCTCACGCGCGAGTTCTTCGACGGGCGCCGCGCCCGCTACCTGCCGCCGTTCCGGCTGTACCTTGTCATCAGCGTTCTGTTCTTCGTGGTCACCGGACTCGCGGGGCACGGAAAAGTCGAGCTCCCGGACGAAGGCGAGATCACGCCCGCGGGTATCGCGGCCCTGAGGGAGTCGGCCGACAAGCTCGAGGCGGATCTGCCGAATACACCGGGAATAGCGCAAGCCGCGGCCGAAATGCGCCGCAAGGCGGCGGCGCAGAAGGCCCTGCTCGAAGGCCGAGCGGATCCTTCAGCCACGCCCGGTGAAGAGCCGAAAGCGGATTCGAAGGTCAGCCTGGGCATGTGCGCCGATGCCCAGCAGCCGCCCGGCCCGGATGCCAGCTGGGCGAAGCGGGCGTTTTTCGGCTTCTGCCAGAAGGCCGGTAATCTGCGGGGCGAAGACCTGAGCAACGCGATCGTGCACAACCTCCCGCGCGCGATGTTCGTGTTCCTCCCGCTGCTCGCCGCCTTCATGAAATTGCTGTACTGGCGGCCCAAGCGCCATTACGTCGAGCATCTGCTGCTCCTGGTGCACAACCACGCCTTCATTTTCCTGGCCATGATGATCCTGGTCGTCGTGCTGAAGATCCCGGTCATCGGCGAGCGCCTGGGATTGCTGGAAGCGGCCACCTGGCTCTACGTGATCTATTACATCTTCCGTGCCATGCGCGTGTACTACGGACAGTCGCGCGCGAAGACTTTCGGCAAGTACGCGATTCTCGGTGTCGTTTATTTCGGCTTCGCCATGATCGTGCTGGCGGGCACGGCCATCTACAGCGCATTGACGTTATAGCGGCCGATGGTGGGGCGCCCCGGAAATGTTGCGCGCGCGGCCGCGCCGGACGTAACTTGCCGCTTCCGAAAAAGAAGGAATCATTCATGAATCGCCACTTCGTCTCTCTAGCCGGCATCGCCGCCTTGTCGGCCACGCTCGTCTTCGCGACATCCGCGACCGCGCGCGAACCCTCCACCGCCGGAGCCGAGGTCTACATCATCTCGCCGAAGGACGGCGCCAAGGTCACGAGCCCGGTGACGGTGGTGTTCGGTCTCAAGGGCATGGGCATCGCGCCGGCGGGGGTCAAGATGGATGGCACCGGCCACCATCACTTGCTCATCGACAGCGATCCGCCGGCCGAGCTTTCGCAACCGCTGCCCGCGAACGAGAAGACGGTCCATTTCGGCAAGGGCCAGACCGAGACCACGGTGACGCTGCCGCCCGGCAAACACACGCTGCAGCTCGTGCTCGGCGATTTCCTGCACGTGCCGCACGACCCGGCGGTGGTCTCGAAGAAGATCACCATCGAAGTGACGAAGTAACGGACGAGCGTCCGCGCGCGAGAGGGAGTAAAAGGCCCACATGACCGCCGCGCGCGCCATCCTGCACGTCGACATGGACGCGTTCTACGCTTCCGTCGAGCAGCGCGACCGGCCCGAGCTGCGCGGGCAGCCGCTCATCGTGGGCGGCACCGCCAATCGCGGCGTGGTCGCGGCGGCGAGCTACGAGGTCCGCAAGTTCGGCGTGCGATCGGCGATGCCGATCCGCGAGGCGCTGCGCCGCTGTCCACATGCGATCTGCGTGCCGCCGCGCATGTCCGTGTACCGCGATGTGTCGCACCAGGTGTTCGGCGTGTTTCACGAGTACACGCCGGTGGTCGAGGGACTCTCGCTCGACGAGGCCTATCTCGACGTGACCGCGAGCCTCGCGCTCAAGGGCGACGCGGTCACCATCGCGCGCGGCATCAAGCAGAAGATCCGCGAGGTCACGCAGCTCGGCGCCTCGGTCGGCGTCGCGCCCAACAAACTGGTCGCGAAGATCGCCTCCGATCTCGAGAAGCCCGACGGCCTCACCGTGGTCACGCAGGAAAACATGCATGCCCGGCTCGATCCGCTCTCGGTACGCCGCCTGCCCGGCCTCGGGCGGAAGTTAGGCGAGCGCGTCGAGGCCGCGGGCATCGCGACGCTCGGCGAGCTGCGGCGCGCGCCGGACTCCGTGTTGTGGCCGATCTTCGGCCGCGATTCGCAGCGCATGCGCGATCGCGCCTCCGGCATCGACGAGCGGCCCGTCATGGCGGAGTGGGACGAGAAGTCGATCAGCGCCGAGGAGACGTTCTCGAGCGATCTCGCCGATCCCGCGCGCGTGCAGGCCGAGGTGCTCAGGCTCGCCGATCGCGCCGCGGCGCGCATGCGGGCGCAGAACCTCGCGACCGGTTGCGTGCAGGTGAAGATCCGGCGCGCGGATTTCACGACGTTCACGCGGCAGAAGCGTTTCGAGCCCTCGACCACCGATTCGCGCACCATCGCGAAGATCGCCGCCGAGTTGCTCGCCGACTGGCTCGCGGAGCAGCCGCGCGCGCGGGTGCGGTTGTTAGGCGTAGGCGTGAACCATCTGCACGCGGCCGACCAGATGGACCTGTTCGCCGCGCCGGCGGCCTCGCCCACCGCGACCGCGCTGGACAGCGCCGTGGACCTGATCCGCGAACGCTTCGGTACCTTGGCCGTCCGCCGAGGCAGCGCGCTGCCGGTCGCCCGGGGGGCCGAGGAAAGCGGGGAAGACATGTCCGAGCAGGCCCCGGGCCGGCGCCGCCGCGGCGCCGCGTCGCCATCTACCGACCGGCGCTGAATCTCTCATTTTTCGCTGATTTCCCGGGGCCAAAAGCCCGTGTAATACTGCCCGCCCGTTAACCTTCGCGGCACCTCCAGAACAGACCGCACACCCCATGTACGCCTCGTTTTTCGGTCTCAACGAGAAGCCTTTCTCGATCACGCCGGATCCGCGCTACCTGTTCCTTTCGGAGCGGCACGCGGAGGCGCTCGCGCACCTGGTGTACGGCATCAACGAAGCGGGCGGCTTCATCCAGCTCACGGGCGAAGTCGGCACGGGCAAGACCACCGTGGTCCGGTCGCTGCTGACCCAGGCGCCCAAACACGCCGAGATCGCGCTGATCCTGAATCCGCGCATGACGCCCGCGGAGTTCCTGCTCGCCATCTGCGAGGAGCTCGGGATCCCGGTGCCGGCGCAGTCCGAGCGCAGCCTCAAGGATCTCGTCGACCTGTTGAGCAAACACCTGCTGGCCGCGCACGCCGACGGCAAGCGCATCGTGCTCGTGGTGGACGAGGCCCAGAACCTCGCGCCCGAAGTACTCGAGCAGGTGCGGCTGCTCACCAATCTCGAAACCGAAACCCAGAAGCTCCTGCAGATCATTCTGATCGGCCAGCCCGAGCTGCGCGATTTGTTAGGCCGCGTCGAGCTGCGGCAGCTCGCGCAACGCATCACCGGCCGCTATCACCTCGATCCGCTGTCGCGCGACGAAACCGCCGCGTACGTGCGCCACCGGCTGCGCGTCGCCGGCGCGACGCGCGAGATCTTCGGCAACGGCGCGCTGCGCGAGATCCACCGGCTATCGGGCGGTGTGCCGCGCCTCATCAACATCATCTGCGATCGCGCCTTGTTGGGTGCGTTCACCGAGGACCGGCACGCGATCTCCGCGGGCGTCGTGCGCCGCGCGGCGGGCGAGGTGTTCGACAAGACCATCCAGCCGCGATGGCTGCCCTGGGCCGCGGCGTCGGCGGCCGGCCTGGTCGCGATCACGAGCGCCCTCCTGCTGGTTCCTCGCTTCGTGAGTTCGGCGGATGCGAGCGAGAAAACAGTGGCCGCGACCGCGCCGGTGGCGCCCCAGGCTGAACCCGTGAAGTCCGCGCCGGTCTCGCTCGATTCGCTGCTCACGCGCTACGGCGCGGAGACGGATCCGGACAAGGCGTACGACAAGCTGTTCGCGCTCTGGGGCTTGCGCTATGTCGCGGCGGGCACGGACCCGTGCAGCCAGGCCTTGCAGCGGGGTCTCGAATGCCTCGCGCAGCGCGGTTCGCTGGCGCAATTGCGGCTGTTCAACCGCCCCGCCGTGCTCAACGTAATCGATTCGAGCGGACGCGCGCACCAGGTCGTGCTCGCCGGCCTCGACGACGAGCACGCGAAAGTGGCTCTCGGCGGTGCGCAGCACGAGATCGGCATCGGCGACCTCGCCAGCAGCTGGTTCGGCGACTACGTGTTGCTGTGGCGTCCGGCGCTCGGCGCGTCGGATCCGCTGGCGGTGGGCGCGCGCAGCGCGCGCGTGAAATGGCTGCGCGACAGCCTGCGACGCGTCAACGGAATGCCGGCCGACGAAACCGGCGGCGATCGCTTCGACGCCTCGCTGGTATCGATGGTCGAGGATTTCCAACGCAAGCACCGGCTGGTGGTCGACGGCATCGCGGGCGTGCAGACACAAGTGGCGCTCGACGCGGCGCTCAACGACGCGGCCACGCCATTCCTGCGCAGCGCATCCGGGAGCTGACATGTCCTTTATTCTCGATGCCCTGAAGAAATCCGAGACCGATCGCCAGCGCCAGGCCACGCCCGCGCTCTTCGAGGTCAAGGTCGCCGCGCCGCGCCGCGTCTTCCCGGTCTGGGTAGTTGGACTGGCCGCGTTGTTGAGCATCAACCTGGCCGCGCTGGGATGGGTGCTGCTGCGAGACTCGAATTCGCCCGCCTCGTCGGACGCCGTGGCGGCGACGGCCCCGCAGCCGGCGGCCCAGGCAGCCGCCACGAGCGCGCCGCCGGGCATGGTCACGGTGCCGGCCACCGTGACGATTCCGACCACCGTCAATATCCCCATCAACGCCGCGCCGAGCGTGACGATGGGCGCGGGCAACGTGGAAAGCGTCCCGGGCGCCGGGTTCGTCGAGGAACCCGTGCTGAGCGGAAGCGAGACGCCGGTACCGCCTGACTACAACGCGAACGATTACGCGCCGGCGATCACTCCCGACGAGGCCGGCGCGGTGGCCGCGGCGCGCCGCGCCCGCGGCGTTCCCTCGCGCGACGAAATTCTGGCCCAGGGAGTGCAGATCCCGGACCTGCGGCTCGACCTGCACGTCTACGCGGCGAACCCCGGCGACCGGTTCGTGTTCATCAACATGCGCAAGCTGCGCGAAGGGGAATCGCTGCCCGAAGGCGTGCGCGTCGACACCATCACGCCGACGGGTGCGCAGCTTTCATACCGCGGCCGGCAGTTCGCGCTCGACAGGAACTGAGGGAACGCGCCGCGACGCGGCGTGCTCATTCAGTTGGCCGGCGCGTTCTCGTCCTGTGCCGCCGGCTCACCTTCCACGGGCTGCTTCGCGGCTTCCCACGCGGGATAGTCGCCTTCGAGCTGCCGCAGCTTCGTGAACCCAGCGCCGCGCAACGTTTCCGCGGCGAGCGCCGAGCGGCGTCCGCTGCGGCAATACAGCACCACTTCCTTGTCGCGCGCGCCCGCGAGCTCCGCGAGCCTCGAGGCGAGCTCGTCGTGCGCGATGTTGAGTGCGCCGGGGACGTGCCCCGCCGCGAATTCGCGCGGCGTGCGCACGTCGAGCACGACGAGCGAGTCGTCCTTCTTCCCAAGTCTCTACAGCAACTCCCGCGGCGTGATGAGCGGCGTCGCGGCGGCCGCGGGAGCCGCGCTGGCGGGCGCCGGATCCGCGGCGAACGCGGGACCGGCCAGCAGTGCCGCGGCGATGATCAGCGATCGTGTGTTCATGATGTTCCTCTCTATCTACCTTTCCGCCGCGAGCCGCGCGATCTGCGCCGGCGTGAGGCGGTGAATGATCCATTCGTTCATTGGCCGCGCGTCGAGCGACTTGTAGAAGCGCAGCGCGGGTTCGTTCCAGTCGAGCACCGCCCATTCCAGGCGTCCGCAATCGCGTTCCTGCGCGATCCGCGCGAGCGCGCGCAGCAACTCGCGGCCGATGCCGCGCGAACGATGCGCCGGCTTCACGAAGAGGTCCTCGAGATAGATGCCCGGCCGCCCGACGAACGTCGAGAAGTTGAAGAAATACAGCGCGAATCCCGCGGGTTCCCCGTCCCATTCGGCGATGAGCACGTGGATCACCGGGTTGGGCGACTCGATCTCGCGCAGGAAATCTTCCGGACGCGCCTTCGCTTCGTGCGCGAGCTTCTCGTACTCGGCGAGCTCGCGCACGAGATCCGCGATGACCGCGGCGTCGGCCGGCACCGCCGGGCGGATGTTGAGTTGCGCCGCGCTCATTCGGCGATGTACCAGCGGTCCTTGTGTCGCTCGAGCACGAATCGCTCGTACGGCAGTCCCTGGCCGCTCACGTCGTAGATGGCGCGCGTATTGTTCATCTCGTAGCGCGGCGAGAGCTCCTGCACGATGCGCAGCGACGTGATCATCGTTTCGCGCGTGTCCTCGCTCCGGGTGCATGCGTTCACGAGCGTCTTGAGCGCATTGCGCGAAGTCGCCTTGTGGAAGTTGGGGCTCATGAACTCCGTGTAGTACTCCTCGCAGTGCCCCGCGGCGATGCTGGCCTCGGCGCGGGCCAGGAGCTCGCTGATGCCGGGCGCCAGCGGCGCTTTCGGCACAACGACATTGGTGGCGGCGCCCTGGCCGGGCCCACCGGTGGCGCGACCCTCGATCAGGTCGTCGATCTGCGCTTCGATCTCGCTCGGGATCACGGCCCGCCATTGCGCGCCGTATTGCATGAGCGCGACCAGCACCGTCACCTTGACGGCCCCCCGCTCCTTGGGCTGGATGCCCTTGCCCACTAGATAGACGACCTTGCCGTCCGGGACGGCCGCCAGCCAGTCGTATTTCTCGAACGCCCGCCCGCGCACCCGCAGTCGCGCCGACAGCGCACCAAAGAAGCGCACGGGCGTCATGCTCTCGAGTTCGTTGAGCGAGCGGCCCGGACCGAACAGCCGCGACCGGTAGGTGGAATCGCCGCGCGACGCCTCCGCGCGCAGCAGCTCGAGCAATCGCGAGCGCAGCTTTTCGACCTCGTCCGGGTGCATTTCCTGCGCCGCCGCCTGGAAATTGCCGCTCGCCACGGCGGCCAGGAACTGCTCGGCGCCGCGCTCCTGCGCGCCCGTGGGCCCGGCGGCGGATGCGACTCCGCAGGTGGCGACCAGCAGCGCTAAAAAGATGCCTCTCGGGGACATTTGACACTCCATTCGTTTCCGGGCGGCGGCGATCATACCCGCCGCTTGCCGCCCTGCTTCAACTGTGAAAGTCGTCTCATTACAGGACCGGGGCGGCGTTACCCAGTTCACGGATTGTTCGCGCGACGGGGGCGCTGTGCGGCGTATCCTCAGTAAACTTACATATCTTGATAAAGTGCCTCGGCACGCTTTGTTTTTGCTGCTTTTGTCCATTGTTTCATCAGTCGTCTCCAGGGCCGTGCCACCACCAACATGCTGCCGCAGTCGGACTTCGAATCGTCCCCGCCTGCCGCCCTCCAGGCGGCCGTGGCGATTGCTGCGATCACGCAGGACCGGGCGCTCATCGGTCTCTTGCGCAGCACGGTCGATCCCTCGCACGACCTGATCCTGGTCAACACCGAAGAGGAGTTGCGGCCGCACCTGAATCGCCGGCGCGTCTCCGCGTGCCTGCTCGACAGCATGTTCATCGAAGGCGATCTCGCCTCGCTCGCGGAGCGGCTGCGTGAATCGTGGCCCGATCTCGTGCTCGTGGTGGTGGGCACCGCCGAAGAACAGTCGCGCGTCGCCAGCCAGATCACGTCCGGCGTGGTCTACCGGTTCCTGCACCGTCCCGTTTCCGCGCCACGCGTCCGATTGTTCGTCGAAGCCGCGTTGCGCCGCCACGAAGTCGAGAACGTCGAGCGGACACTCGAATTCGTGCGTCCGGATTTCTCCGCCATGGAAGAGGCGAAACCGCGCGAAGCGCGCGGCGGTCGCGTTCCGCTGGCCGGCATCGTGGCGGCCGTGGTCGCCGTGGCCGGCGCCGGCGCGTGGTTCGCGTTCTCGTCCGGATCGGATGAGCCGGCGGCCGCGGAGGTAGTTAGTCAGACTCCTGACGGCGAGCCGCAGCAGGCGGCCGTGTCGTCCGCACCGATCGCGGCGCGCGAGCCCGCGGTGGTTCCGCAGGCCGTCGCGCCCCAGGCGCAACCCGTCGCCGCCGCCGAAGATCGCGTGGCCGCGCCGGAGTCGAAGACGACGCCCGCGCCATCACCGGCGCCCGCCGCGGGGAATTCCGATCCGTCGGTGGCGGAGCGGCTCGCGGACGTGCCCAAGCCCAGCGTGATCCGCCTTCCCGCGGAAAACGCGGCACAGACCTCCGCGCCCGCCCCGGCGATGACGCACGAGCAACGTCTGCGCGATCAGCTGGCGCAGGCGGAGGCCGCCCTGCAGCGCGGCGAACTGGCGGCGCCGCCCGGCAGGAACGCCGTCGAACTGTTCCGCGGCGCCCTCGAACTGGACCCGACCAACACACTCGCCAAGGCGGGACTCGTGCGCGTCGCCGACCGGCTGCTGTCCGCCGCCGAGCGCGCGTTGACCGCCGGGAATCACGAAGACGCGCGGCGCATGGTCGACGTGGCCGAAACACTCACGCCCGCGACGGCGCGCGGCGCCTTCCTGCAGATGCAGATCGAGATGGAGAAGGAACGCGCCGCGCTCACGCGCGCCCGCAACGCCGACGTCATCGACAAGCAGGAAAAGGGCGCGACCTACCTCCGGCTGGCGAACACCCGTCTGAGCAGCGGCGCGCTCATCGAGCCGGCCGAGGACAACGCGCGCTTCTATCTCGAGGCCGCGCGGCAGGTCGTTCCCGACGATCCGGCGGTCGCGGAGACCGAGCGCGCGCTGCGCAAGGAACTGCTCGATCGCGCGAGCGCGGCGTCCACGGCCGGCGACGCCGCGGAAACGGAGCGCTGGCTCGCCAATGCCGATGGCGCGGGCGCGCCGCGCAACGAGATGGCCGCGATCCGCCGCTCGCTGCAGGACACCGTAATCAATTCCCGCGCGCGCAAGGTCGAATCGCTCGTGCAGTCCTTCTCGGCGGCGCTCTCGGCCAACGCGCTGGTGCAGCCCGCCGGGCGCAGCGCCAAGGCCTATCTACTCGATCTCATCGACACCGACTCGGGGAATCCCGTGGTCGGCACCGCGCGCGCCAATCTCGGCGCCGCGCTGCTCAAGGAAATGCGCGGTGCGATCGCCCGCAACGACCTCACCGGCGCCGGCGCCTGGCTCGAGGAAGCGCATTCCATCGGCCTCATGGGCGGCGACGTCGATGCCGCCGCGCGCGAGCTCGAGGCCGCGCGCGGCTCCGCGGAACTGCGCACGGCGGTCGTCGGCGCGAACTCGCTGCAGCGCATCGAATACGTCGCGCCCAAGGTCCCCGCCGGCCTGTTCAATCGCAACCTGACGGGCTGGGTCGAGGTCGAGTTCACCGTCCGCACCGACGGTTCGACGGGCGACATCGTCGTCACCAATTCCAGCCCGCGCCGCACGTTCGACGCCTCCGCCACCGATGCGATCGCGCAGTGGCGCTACAAGCCCGTGATGCGCGACGGCAAGGCCGTCGAACAGCGCGCCGCGGTGCGCATCCGCTTTTCCGAATAGATCGAGCATGGACGAGCCGCGGCCACAACGATTCCTGATCGTCGAGAACGACGACAAGTACGCGCGCTGGCTGCAGCACGCGGTCGGCACCGGCTGGCCCGCCGATTCGATCGTCCTCATGGACTGGACGTCGTTCGGTCGCGTCCGCACGGCCATGACCGTGCGCGACTACGACATCGTCCTGCTCGCGCTGAAATTCGACGAGGGCATCGAGGATCCGACCTTCGACGGCTTCGACTGGATCCGCAAGCTGCGCAGCCAGCCGGGATTTCCCGAGATGATCATCCTGGCCGAAGGCGGCAGCGAACTCGTCGCGGTGCGCACGCTTCGCCTCGGCGCGGCTGACTATCTACCGAAGCGCCTGCTGAACCCGGCACGGCTGCAGCGCTCGATCAAGCTCACGCTGCGCGGCATCGAGAAGGAAGCGCAGCGGCGTGCCGAACGCGCCGCGCAAGCCGCGCGACCGGCCGAGAGGCCCACCGCGCCGGCGGCGCCTTCAACCGCGCCAGCACCCGCTCCGGCCGCGGACGCGAGGGCGACGCAGACGGGAGCGACCCTCACCCGCGCCGCCGCGCTCGCGACCGAAAGCCCGCACGTATCGACCGCGACGGGCGCGAGCCTGGCCTTCGCGGCCAAGGCCGCGGCCGTCACGCCCGTCGTCGTGCCGCCCGCGCCACCGGCGCCGCAGCCCGATGCGGCCGTGGTCTCGCTGCCGTCCGTGACGAAGGAGCCCAAGCCCACGGCGCCGCCCACGCACCAGATTCCCGGCTACACGATCCTGCAGAAGATAGGCGAGTCCGAGGCCGCGGCCGTGTATCTCGCCATCTCCGAGGACCTCGGCCACAACGTCGCGCTGAAGGTGAGCAAGCGCCGCCATTCGGGCGACGCCAACGACACCGGCCAGCGCACGATCATGTTCCAGCGCGAGTTCGAGGCCATCGCCGCGCTCGATCATCCGTCGATCATCGATCTCTTCGACTACGGCATCCACGAAGGCGTCGAATACCTCGCGATGGAATATTTCCCCTGCGGCGACCTCAAGGCGCGCCTGCAGAATCCGCTGACGGCCGACGAGGCGATCGCCTTCCTCACCGAGATCGCGCGATCACTCAAGGTGGTGCACGACGCAGGCATCATCCACCGCGATCTCAAGCCGCCGAACGTCATGCTGCGCGACAACGGCAACGTGGTGCTCATCGACTTCGGTCTCGCGCGCAGCCTGCTGAGCGGCGACGGCAGCACGCGTACCGGCGTCTTGCGCGGCTCGCCTTACTACATGAGCCCGGAGCAGGCGCAGGGCGAAGTGCTCGACGCGCGCACGGATCTCTACAGCCTCGGCGTCATCCTTTACGAGATGCTCGCCGGCAAGAAGCCCTATCTCGGCGCCTCGGCCATCGACGTGTTGCAGCAGCACGTCATGGCGCCGGTGCCGGAACTGCCGGTGCATCATCTCTCCTATCAACCTCTGCTCGAACGGCTGATGTCCAAGTCGCGCGAGAACCGAGTGGCGTCCTGCGACGAGTTGCTGAACGCGATCGAGCAGATGCGGCTCAGCCACGAAAACGTGGCCGTCGACCCCGCCGAGCTGGTCTCGGCCAGCGGCGGCAACTGAGCGGCCATGGAGTACCTCAACTTCCCCATCGTGGCGCTCGCGGCGGCCCTGGTCTGCCTGATCGGCGTGTCCATCTACGCGATCATGCAGCGCGGCAGCCTGCGCAACCGGGACGAGCAGCTGGTCGTCGCGCGCGCACAAGCCTACGCGATGCTCGAGCTGTCGCAGGCCGGCGTGTTGTTCCTCGATCGCGAACACAAGTTGATGGGCGAGGCCTCGGCGGCCGCGCCCGAGTTGTTGGGCCACACCTGCGCGCCCGGCACGGCGTTCGTGCAGGCGATAGCCGAGCTCGTCGACGTGCACGTCCGCCGGGACGCCGTCGCGTACCTCGAGTCGTTGTGGAAGGCCGAGCCCACCGCGCTGGTCGATGCCACGGCCAATCCACTGCAGCGCGTGCATTCCGGTTCGCGGCATCTCGCGATCCGCTTCGCACGCCTCGTCGTCGACGGGCGCGTGCATCACATCATCGTTTCGCTGGAAAAGATCTCCGCGCCGCGCATCGTGCCGCACACGATCGAGGTGCCCGTTCTCGATGAAGACACCTTCGCGAAGCGGATCGCCGGTGAGACCGGTACGCGCCCGGCGCTGAAAGTACCGATGCCCGCCGCGGAGGAGCCAGCGAAGAGTGAGCCGCCCGCGGCGACGGCGCTTGCTGCCGCGCCCTCCGAGCCTGTCCCGGCCGCGCTGCCCGGCGAGCCCGTGAAGTCGGCGGCGCCGCAGAGTTCGTCGGAGCTGACCGGCGATCTGGAACTCGGCCCGCTCGACATCACGTCCGATTCCTTGCCGAACCCGAAGGCGCCCCCCTCGGTCACGCTGCCGGCGCTCATCCAGGTGAGCATCGGTGAGGAGCCCGCCAACTCGGACAAGGCCGCGGATACCAGCAGCGCGGACACATCGGCGGAGAGAACCGTCGAAAAGACCGCTATCATCGAAGCGCTCTCGTTCACGCAATCCGGCGAAGTTGTGCCGCGAACGGCCGCGAAATCGCCCGATCCCATCCCGACGCTCGCGTCCGACGATGCCGGCCCACTTGCCGCGACGACGCCCGCTCCGCACTCTCCCGGCGACTCGCTGCCCGGGATGCCCGCGAACTTCGATCCAGCCGCGATCATCGAGCCGCGCGATCCGCGCCTGACCGAAGTCCTCGGCGAGGTCATGCGCGTGGACGCGGCGCGTCTCGAGACTTTCCTGGCGGAGGCGCGCGAGAAGGCCGGCCAGCTGCGCGCCATCCTCAAACTACCCGCGCGCGAGCCGCAGGCGTTTCGCGAGAAGCTCGTGCTCATCCTCGAGCTCATCCGCGGCATTCACGCGCGCGCGAAGCGGCTGCCGCTGCCATCGGTGTGCGAACGCGCGCAGCGCTTCGAGGATTCGCTCAACGCGTTGCGCGACCGCCAGCAGCTGTCGGGCAACGATTTCCTGCCGCTTGCCGTCAAGCTCGACGACCTGCTGAGCCATCTCGCGATCCAGGGTGAGGTCGTCACGCGCCTGCGCGAGTGGCGCGTGCAGAACGGCGACCAGCCGACGGGCGACATCGACTCGACTCGCCGCTCCGCGACCGCCACGGGCACGACGATTCGCCAGCCGCGCATCGCGCGCGAGGACGCCTTGCCCACCACCGCGACGCAGAAGGTCGCGCGGTTATCCGATCTTTCACAGGAAAGCCTGGGCGAGATGGCGCAGTTCCTCGCCGACATGTACGGCAAGCGCGTGTCGCTCGTCGTCGTCGGCCTCGAGGACGTGCCCGGAGCCTACCGGCGCGTCATCGAGAAGATCCTGGGCCAGCTCATCCACAATGCGATACGTCACGGCCTCGAAGCGCCGACGGAGCGCGCGCTCGCGGACAAGCCGGAAACCGGCACGGTCTCCGTGCAGTTCGCGCAGATGGGCGCGGATGGATTCCAGCTCAGCGTGCAGGACGACGGCCGCGGACTCGATCACGACAAGATCCGCGCGGAAGCCGTGCGCCAGGGCGTGCTGACTCCCGAAGCCGCGGCCAACATCGATCCGCGCAAGCTCGCGAGCCTGATCTTCCGTCCCGGCTTCACCACCGCCGAGGGCGGCGCGCGCGGCAACGGCATGGACGTCGTGCGCGAGCTCGTGAACAAGGCCGGCGGGCGCGTCGGCATCGCGACCAAGCCGGGCGAATACACGCGTTTCCGCGTGTCGCTGCCGCACGCGAAGAAGAACTCCGACGCCGCGGTGGCCTGAGCCCGGAGCCGCGCCGCGCGCGAACTCGCGCGCGCCATGATCAGTTCAGTTGCGCGTACCGGTACTGGTCGCGCACGTTCGCGTTGAAGTACTGACCCTTGGAAAACGCGCGCCGCATTTCCTGGTACGTCTGCTCGGGCACGTCGAAGTACCGGTAGTGGCGCCCGGACACGAACAACACGTCGAGCTGGTGACCGAGGGGATCGTAGCGATACGCGCGGATGACGCTCGAGGGCATGCGGAGTGGACGCATGCGATGCGCGCGAGTTTCGCAACGCGCTGGGGCCGCGAAGTCGTCCGACTGGAATTCGCGGCGGTGTTTACTTCTCCGCGGGCGACTTCTCTTTCACGAAGCGCCGCCCCAGCCACCAGCCATTGATGGCCCACAGCGCCGCGACGGCCGCCGCGGTGAGCGCCTGCGCGGTGCCGCCCATGCCGATCGCGTCGAGCACTCTCTTGGCCTGCGCGAAGCCCGCGTCCGCGATGCGGTATACCGCCACGTCGCAGACGTTCTTCGCCTTGTACTTGCTCTCCTTGTCGACCTTGCTGAAGAGCATCTCGCGGCCCGGACGAATGAATGCGTATTCACCCCAGCGGCGCAGCACCATCGCGGCGGCCATCACGCTGAACGTACCGAACGCCGCGTACACGGTGAGGCCGAACACCATGACGAGCGGAATGGTCACGAGCAGCACGATCACGCCCAGGCGCGTGGCGATGAGGCCGGTGAGGAAGAGCTGCGTGAGAAACACGAGGAACTGCACGATGAAATCGAGGCTCGCGAACACCTGCGTGCGCTCCGCCAGCTCCTCGAACTTCTGCTCCACGAGCTCGAGCTGCTCGAAATAGAGAAACGTGTTGATCGCCGAAATGCCGGCGATGAACAGCGCGATGCCGCGCAGATAGGGGTTGCGCATGACGAGCATGAAACCCGCGAACGGGTTGCCGCCGAGCGCGCGCTCGCGTTCCGATAGATGCGCGGGCCCGGCCACGGCGTCCGGCGACATTCGCCGCCATTCGATCATGAGCAGTCGTTGCAGGACGATGGCCAGCACGTACATGCCCGCGCCGAAATACAGCACGCCTTCGTTGCCGATCTTCGTCACGAGCAGCGCGGTGAGCATCGGGCCGAGGAAAGCGCCGGCCGTGCCGCCGGCCGCGATGATGCCGATGAGCCGCTTGCTCTGTTCGCTCGAGATGATCTCGAGGATCAGACTCCAGAACATCGAGACCAGCAGCAGGTTCATCACGCTGATCGCGACGTAGAAGATCTTGGCCACCATCGGATCGGGCGTCTGGCCCACGAAGATCCGCGCGGTCGCGAAGAACGCGACGACCATGAACCCGTAGATCGCCGGGATCAGCACGGCGCGCCGCACGCGCGCGACGAGCCAGCCGTACAGCGGCACGATCAGGATCGCGACGATGGCGGTGAACACCCACAGGTTCTGCGTCGCCTCGCGGCCGAGGATCGTGCCGATGGTCTCGCGCACCGGCCGCACGGCGAAGTAACCACCCAGCACGCAGAACAGCAGCAGGAAGCCGGTGATGACGATGCGCGCTTCCGAGCCGTTGACCGGGAACCAGGGCTCTTTGTTAGGCGACGCCGGGGCGCCCGAGGGTGTATTCATCCGACCCGATCCTACGCGGTGACCGCGTCACGGGCCAGCGCGGGCAAGGCGGCCAGATCGATTTTCAGGCCCGGACGAGTGATGGTCGCGGATGCACCGCGTTCACGCAGCTTCACCGCGAGTCCCTCCGCGGACTTTGGTTCGCCGTGCACGAGATACACCGGCGGGCGGCCGGTGAAGTTGTCGTACCAGCGCAGGAGATCCTCCTGGTCGCCGTGCGCGGAGAGTCCGCCGATCGTGTGGATCTGCGCTCGCACGGGAACCTCGCGGCCATGGATGCGCACTTCGGGACGACGATCGACGAGCTGACGGCCGAGCGTGCCCGGTGCCTGGAAGCCGACGATGATCACGTGCGACTCCGCCCGCGGCAGGTTGTGCTTGAGGTGATGCACGACGCGCCCGCCGTTGGCCATGCCGCTGCCGGCGATGATGATCGCGCCGCCGCGTTGATCGTTGATCGCGCGCGAGTCGTCCGACGTTTCGCTGAGCAGGAGGTTGGGCAGCGGCGGCATCGCGCGGAACTCGCGCCGCAGCCGCGTGGCTTCCTCGTCGAAGCGGTCGTGGTGCCGCCAGTAGACGCCGCTCGCCTCGATCGCCATCGGGCTGTCGAGATAGACGCGCCAGCGTGCGATGTGCCACAGCGCGTAGTTCTTCGCGAGTAGATAGAGGATCTCCTGGCTGCGGCCGATCGCGAACGCCGGGATGATCACGTTGCCGCCGCCGCTCGCCGCGGCCGCGAGCACGGCGCCGAATTCGCGTTCCGTGTCGGTGCGATTGCGGTGACGGCGGTCGCCGTACGTGCTTTCCATGAGCACCGCGTCGGCGGTATCGAAGCGCCACGGGTCCTGCAGGATGGGAGAGTCGTACTGACCGAGATCGCCCGAGAACACGATCTTGCGCTGCACGCCGCCCTCGCTCACCCACACTTCGATGCTGGAGGAGCCCAGGATGTGTCCGGCTTCGCGCACACGGACCTTGATGCCCGGCAGCAGCTCGCGCACCTGGTCGTACGGAATGGTGTCGAGCCGATAAAGGGTCTCGCCCACGTCCGCGAGATCGAACAGGGGCGTGCTGGGCCGCGCGCCCTTCGGCAAGTCACGGTTCTGGCGCTCCGCCTCGCGCATCGAGAGGTACGCGGAATCCTTGAGCAGGATCGGCACGAGATCCGCGCACGCCGGATTGGTGTAGATCGGCCCGCGGAATCCCCGCTTCACGAGCAGCGGCAGCCGCCCGCAATGATCGATGTGCGTGTGGCTCAGCACGACGGCGTCAATCTTCCGGGCGTCGAACGGGAAGGGCTGGCGGTTGCGCTCGAGCGCGTCGCGGCCGCCCTGGATCTGGCCACAGTCGAGCAGCACCTGGTATCCGCCCACCCGCAGGATGTGGCAGGACCCGGTGACTTCGCCGGCGGCTCCAAAGAACTCCAATTCCATGGTGGCCTTACATTAACATCGTCCAAACCCGAGCTTGCGGAGACTCCCCATGAGCGATTCATCGCCCCGTATGGACCGTCGCAATTTCATCATCGCGGGCGCCATCGCCAGCGGCGTCGCGGTCGGCGTCTACGTCGGCAAGCGGCGATTCGACATGGCCGGCGATGCGGGATCCGCGGGCGGCCGCACGCTGCAACCCAACGCCTACGTGCGCGTCGCGCCCGACGATTCGGTGACCGTGGTCATCGGCAAATCGGAGATGGGCCAGGGCATCTACACCGGCATCGCGATGGCGCTCGCCGAGGAGCTCGACGTCGATCCCGCGCGTGTGAAGGTGGAATTCGCCGGCGCGGACCCGGCGTTCAACGTGCCGTTCGCGCCGGTGCAGTTCACCGGCGGCAGCATGAGCACGAGCACGACGTTCATGCAGATGCGCGAGGCGGGCGCGCGCGTGCGCGCGATGCTGGTCGGCGCTGCCGCGGAGAAATGGAAAGTGGATCCCGCGAGCCTGCGCACCGAGAACGGCGTGGTTTACAGCGGCTCGCGCAAGTTGACGTACGGCAAGCTTGCCGACGCGGCGGCGGATCAGCCGATTCCCGAAAAGGTGACGCTCAAGGATCCGGCGCAGTTCCGTTATCTCGGCAAGCCGCAGAAGCGGCTCGATTCTCCCGCGAAGGTCGATGGCAGCGCGAAGTTCGGTCTCGACATGCGCGTGCCGGGAATGTTGTTCGCGGTGGTCGCGCGACCGCCGGTGGTCGGCGCGAAGCCCGGGCGCATGGATGACACGGCTGCCCGCCTCGTCTCCGGCGTGGTGGACGTCAAGGAGATTCCCGCGGGCTTCGTCGTGTACGCGACGAACACCTGGGCCGCGAAGCGCGGCCGCGAGGCGTTGAAGATCGACTGGATCGAGGGTGCGAACCGCAGCTTCTCCACCGAAAACCAGCGTCGCGAATACCGGCAGCTCCTCCGCCGCACCGGCGAGGTGGCGCACGATGCGGGCGATGCGCGCAAGGCGCTCGCCTCCGCGGCCCAGAGCATCGACGTCGAATACGAGCTGCCTTACCTCGCGCATTCGCCGATGGAGCCGCTCAACTGCCTCGCCGACGTCCGTGCGGATGGCGTAGATCTGTATCTCGGCACGCAGATGCAGTCGCCGGATCGTGACGCCGTGGCCAGGGCTCTCGGCGTGGATCCGTCGACGGTGAAACTGCACGTCGCGTTCCTCGGCGGCGGCTTCGGCCGGCGCGCGCAGAAGTTCTCGGAAGCGGCGGTGGACGCCGCGCTCGCCTCCAAGGCCATCGGCAAACCGGTGCTCGTGACGCAGACGCGCGAGGACGACGTGACGGGGTTGTATTACCGACCGTTCGTGGTCTCGCGTGTGCGCGCGGGAGTGGATGCTTCGGGCACGCCGATCGCATGGCATCAGTCGGTAGCGAGCCAGGGTGTATTGCGCAACAGTCCGTTCGACGGGTTCATTCCGAAGGGCCAGAAGTGGGATCCGACGACCGTCGAGGGCATCAACGACATGCCCTACGCGATTCCGAATCTTTTCGTGGACGTGCACGAGGGGAACTCGCCCGTGCCCGTGTTGTGGTGGCGCTCGGTCGGACATTCGCAAACGGGATTCACGGTGAACTGCGCGATGGACGAGCTCGCCACGCTGACGGGACAGGATCCGGTGGAGATGCGCCGCAAGCTGCTCGCGGACAAGCCGCGGCATCGCGCCGTGCTCGACGCGGTCGCCGAGATGAGCGACTGGGCCGGCGGCGCGCCGCAGGGCCGCGGCCGCGGCGTCGCGATGCAGGAGTCGTTCGGCAGCATCGTCGCCGAAGTCGCCGAGGTATCAGTGGAAGACAACCAGGTGAAGGTCCACAAGGTGTGGTGCGCGATCGACTGCGGATTCGCCGCGAATCCGAGCGGCGTGATCGCGCAGATGGAGAGCGGCATCAATTACGGCCTGAGCGCGGCGCTCCATGGCGAGATCACGTTCGCGAACGGGCGCGTCGAACAGAGCAATTTCCACGACTACCAGATCCTGCGCGTCAACGAGGCACCCGAGGTCGAAGTGCGCATCATCAACAGCGGCGAACAGATGGGCGGAGCCGGCGAGCCCGGCACCCCACCGATCGCGCCGGCCGTGGCAAACGCGATCTTCGCGGCCACCGGCAAGCGGATCCGGAAACTCCCGATCTCGAAGAACCTCGCGTAGGGTGGGGATTAGGTGCCGGTGTAAAAAGTGGGGATTAGCGGAGACGTCATCGCCGAAGCTGGCATCGCAGCGCTAATCCCCACTTTTTACACCGGCACCTAATCCCCACCCCCAACTACTTGAGGTAGTCGATCGCGATCTGCGTCATCGCACGCGAAGCAATCGGCAGCGCCGCCTCATCCAGGTAGAACAACGGCGAGTGGTTAGCCGGCGCGCCGGTGACGTTCGTACCCTTCGGCGTCACGCCGACCATGAAGAAGAAGCTCGGCACTTTCCTGCCGTAGTACGCGAAATCCTCGGCGCCGGTGATCAGCGCGATCTCCTGCACGTTCTCGGCGCCCGGCACCTTGCGCAGCACGGGCAGCACGCGTTCGGTGAGCTTCGGATCGTTGTAGGTCACGGGGTTGCTGTACGGCTCGAGCTCGAACGTCGCGGTCGCGCCGTTCGCCGCGGCGGTGTTCTCCACGACGCGTTTCATCGCCGCGGTGATTTGCTCGAACTGCCCCGCGTCGAACGTGCGGATCGTGCCGATCATCTCGACCGAATCGGGAATGATGTTGTTGCGCACGCCGCCCTTGATCGCGCCGACCGACACCACGGCCGGGTTATGCGTGAGGTCCAGCTGCCGGCTGACCACCGTCTGCAGCGCGTTGACGATCTGCGCGGCGGTCACGATCGGGTCGACGCCCTGCCAGGGACGCGAGCCGTGCGTCTGTTTCCCCGTGACCACGACCTTCCAGGCCTGCGAGCTCGCCATGAAAGGCCCGCTGCGGTACCCGATCGTTCCCGTGTTGAGTGACGCCCACGCATGCCATCCGACGGTGATCTCGGGTTTGTACTTGTCGAAAATGCCTTCCGCGAGCATCACGGATGCCCCACCCTTCTCCCCGGGCGGCGCGCCCTCCTCGGCCGGCTGGAACACGAACAACACGTTGCCGCGCAGCATTCCTTTCATGTTCGCGAGCGTCTCGGCGACGCCCATGAGCACGGCCGTGTGCGCATCGTGACCGCAGGCATGCATGACGCCCACTTCCTCGCCGCGGTAGTTTGACCGGGCCACGGATCGGAACGGCACGTCGGTGCGTTCGGTGACCGGCAACGCGTCCATGTCCGCGCGCAATGCGATCGTCGGCCCCGGTTTCCCCGTTCGCAGCAGGCCTACTACCCCGGTATGCGCGATGCCGGTCTGCACCTCCAGTCCGAGCCCGCGCAAGTGATCCGCCACGATCTGCGCCGTACGCACTTCGCGATTCGAAAGCTCAGGGTGCTGGTGAAAATCCCGCCGCCAGGCGATGACCTTGGCGTCGACGTCCGCCGCCGAGACCGGCATGGACACGATCAACAGGAACGCGAGACCAAACTTCTTGTAGGCCATTGGTTGTAGGCAAACGTCGACATGGGGAACCGAGTCTGCGCTGACTGGTCGCACCCCTGCAACGCATCGATACTCATCGGTCGCGAGAAGGAATCTCAAGATCCATGCACATCGTCGACGCAACACTGCTGTACTCACCGACCAGTGGCGGCGTCAAGCGCTATCTGCTCGCCAAACAGGAATGGCTTCGCTCGCGCAGCAACTGGCGCCACAGCATCGTGGTTCCCGGTGAGACGGACCAGCACACGCCGGATGGCGTATCGACGGTCGCCGGACGCCTTGTGCCGGGCACATTCAACTACCGTCTGCCGCTGAACCCATTGCGCTGGGCCCGCGCCATCGACCGGCTCGAGCCCGACATCATCGAGATCGGCGACGTCTTCCATCCAGCCTGGGCCGCCGCGAGCGTGGCGCACCGTCGCGGGATTCCGCTCATCGCGTTCTATCACTCGAACATTCCGATGCTCGCGGGCCGTCGCCTCGGCATCGCCGTCCAGAAGCTGTTCGAGTGGCACGTGCGCCAGACGTATCAGCGCTGCGACCAGGTTTTCGCGCCGAGCCGCTACATGTGCGATTACCTGCACGAACTCGGCATCACGCATGCGAGCGTGCAGCCGCTCGGCGTCGACCTCGAGACGTTTTCCCCAGTGCGGCGCGGACGCGATCTGCGCGCCGAGCTCGCACTCGGGAAGAACACACGGCTGCTCGTGTTCGCGGGGCGTTTTTCGCAGGAGAAGAACATCCCGATCCTCGTCGACGCGTTCGGCAGACTCGGATCGCCTTACCACCTGCTGCTCGTGGGCGGCGCCGAACGCGGCCGCGTGGGCAACGTCACGCGTTTGCCTTACTGCCGCGACAACCGCGAGCTCGCGGGGATGATGGCGTCCGCGGACGCCGTGGTGCATGCGGGTACACACGAGACGTTCGGGCTCGTGGTCCTCGAGGCGATGGCCTGCGGACGCGCGGTGGTCGGCATGCGCGCGGGCGCCATCCCGGAGCTCATCGATCCCGGCGCGGGGATCCTGGCGGATCCGCACGACGACCCGTCGGTCTGCGCCGCGAATCTCGCCGCGGCGATCGACTCGCTGTACGAACGCGACCTGGAAGCGATCGGCGCGGCGGCGCGACGGCACGTCGCGGCTAACTACAGCTGGTCACGCACGCTGCAGGCGCTGATGGGGAGTTACCAGGAGGCGATCGGAGTGAAACTACTGCCGATCGGGAACGCGCTGGCGGATTAAGGAAATATGAAATATGGGGGCAGCCCCCCTTTCCTGGCAAAAGGGGTCAGTCCTTGTCACACCAGTTCAGTGGACAAGGACTGACCCCTTTTGCTGGGAAAGGGGGGCTGCCCCCATTCTCACCATTCTCATTCTTCTTAGATCCACCCCGACCACTTCTGCAGGTATTCCTGCGCCCAGCGCGTGCCATCGAGTCCGCCGCCCATCCGCATCTGGTCCACGTAGTTCGTGAAGGTCCGCTGCAGTGCTTCCGCCCCGCCGAAGCGGCGCTCGAACTCCGTGATCGTCTCCGGCGGTCCACCGAGCACCGAGTAACGCATCTTCGTGTCGACGATGAGCAGGACGTCGGCGTTCGACGCCAGCAGGCAGGTCGGATTGGACACGAGCCGCACGCGCAGCCAGCGGCACAGCTCATCGTCGAGCTTGCCGGTGTGACGGAAGTGAGGCTTTGGCGCGGTCAGATTCGCGATGAAGAACTCGCCCGAGCACACGCTGTTCATGAAGCCGATGAGTCGCGCGGACTCGTTGAACCCGTCGTCGCCATCGGCGGGATGGATGCCTTCGGGAAACGCGCGCGCATCGAGTGGCGCCTTCGGCCACCACACCTCGTTGCGCGGTTTCTTGGGCATGGGCGCGAAGCGCTTGCTCGCGAGCGAATCGAAACGCTTCTGCACCGCCGTGCGCTCGGCCGGCGTGAGATCACGCAACGCGACGTTCATCGCGCCACCAGCTCGTAAACGGTCAGGCATCCCTTCTTGTCGCCGGCCAACAATCGTTTGCCGTCCGGCGACCAGCGGACGACGCTGACCTCCTCGTCGAGCAGCTGCACGTCGATCGGTTGCGTGGTCTTGCCCGGGCGCCACAACGAGAGGCGCCAGTCGCGCCCGCCGCTGACGAAGTGCTCGCCGCCCGGCTGCCACGCGAACGAATCGACCCTTTCGGTGTGTCCCGACAACACGATCGGCCGCGAGCCCTCGGGGCCGCGGCCACTGAAATCCCACAGCACGATGTCATTCCCCGCGCATGACGCGAGGTAACGGCTGTCGTCTCTCCAGCCCACCAGGTCGAGTTTCCCTTCGTATCCGCGCATCTGTGAATCTTTGCCAGTCGAACGATTCCAGAAATGCAGCGAGCCATCGGCCATGCCGCTGGCGAGGAACCGTCCATTGCCGCTGAAGTTTACCGTGAGGCATGCGGCAGGCCATTTGTAGCGGCGGGTCTCGTAGCGGGATCTGTCGACTCGGTACACGGCAATTTCGCCGTTAAGGGCAACACCTAGATCGTTTCCGGGGCGATCGAACGCAAGCGCGACGGCCGTCGAGGTGTTAGGTGAAAAAGCATGGACCTTTTCCCCCGTAGGGGACCAAAGCGTGACGGATTTCCCGGCGGCGCTCGCCAGCAGCTCGCCACTCGGAGACCAGGCCAGGGCCTGGGTCGCCGTGGGAGCGGGCTTGAAGCGCTCGAGTTGTTTGCCGGTCCCGGTGTCCCACAACGCGATCGAACCGTCCTGCCCCGACGTGGCGCAGACGTTCGCGCGCGGCCGCCAGGCGATCGCGAGCGTGCCCAGCATGTGTTCGCCGAGAGTCTCGAGCGCCAGCGCCCCGTCGCTGAGCCGCGCGAGGGCGACCTTGCCCTCGCCGCCGGCGATCGCGAGAGTCGCGTTATCCGGCCCCCAGACGCATTCGGCGACGTAGTCGTCGAGCTGCGCGGAGGCGCGCGGCTCCAGCCTGAAGGACAAGGAGTTCTTTACGGCCATCTCAATTCTTCGCGACCGCGGATTCGAAGCCGGCTTCGAGTTCCGCGCGATCGAGCCCGCGCCCGATGAACACCAGGCGGTTCTCGCGCGGCCCCGAGCCCCAGGGCCGCTCGGCCTGCGCATCGATCATCATGTGAACGCCGTGGAATACCTGGCGGCGTTCCTCGCCCTTGACGTTGAGCACACCCTTCATCCGGAAGATGTCCTGTCCGCGCGTCTTGAGTAGATAGTCCAGCCACTGGTTGAGCTTCACGGGGTCGAGCGGCCGCGGATCGGTGATGCCGATGGAGCCGATCTCGTCCTCGTGGTGGTGCGAGGCGAAGCGGCGCTCCGCCGCGGGCCGCTGGCCGGCGAGGTGCAATCCGAACTCGAGCGGATGGTGCTCGAAGAACAACGCGTAGGCGCCAGGCTTCGTCACGCGCAGCGTGAAATCGGCGCCCGCGTGGGAGATGTCGATGGCGTAATGGCCCTGCATCGCGTCGATCGAGCCGTGGCAGCTCACCACCGTCGCGGGCTCCGCGAACAGGCGCACGGCCGGTTCGATGGCGGCCCGCAGGGCCTCGGGCGTCGGCCCGGCGAGCGGCAGCACGGCGAGCTCGAGATCCTCGTGCTGGTGATCTCCGTGGCCGTGGTCATGATCGTGGTCATGATCGTGACCGTGCCCATGTTCGTGCGCGTGGCCATGCTCGTGCGTGTGATCGTCGTGTTCGCCCGCCGCCTTGAGTAGATAGTCCCCCTCCGTGAGCTGGTATACGCCGCCCCACTCGAAGGGATACTCCGGTTCGAGGAACGAATCGTTCACGCTGAGCGCGCGCTGGAGGTCGAACGCGCCGACCTCGAGCACCTTGTCGATGGCGACGTCCGCGTTCTTCGTGCGGAAGATCTTCGCGGTTCCGTTGATGCCGCGGATGCGCCGCTCGATACGCTCGAGCGCGGCCGGCTCGACCAGGTCCACCTTGTTGAGCAGCACGACGTCCGCGAATGCCACCTGCTCCGCCGGTTCGTTGAGCTCGTCGACGTGTTTCTCGAAGTGTTTCGCATCGACCATCGTCACGATGGCGTCGAGCGAAAACTTGTTCTTCAGGTCGTCGTCGAGGAAGAACGTCTGCGCCACCGGGCCCGGATCGGCCATGCCCGTGGTCTCGATGATGATGTAGTCGAAGCGGTCACGGCGCTTCATCAGCTGGCCCAGGATGCGGATCAGGTCGCCGCGCACCGTGCAGCAGATGCAGCCGTTGTTGGTTTCGAAGAGCTCTTCCTCGGCGCCGATGACGAGCTCGCTGTCGACGCCGACTTCGCCGAATTCGTTTTCGATGACCGCGATGCGCTTGCCGTGTTTCTCGGTGAGGATGCGGTTCAAGAGCGTGGTTTTTCCCGAGCCAAGGAAGCCCGTGAGTACCGTGACCGGTACGCGTGCAGGAGTGAGTGACATGCCCGCGATTATACGGGGCTAGCGCCGCCCCAGATTCGCCCGGATCCACGCACCGAGCTGCTTCTCCGAAATCTCGCCGGCAGCCAACGCCAGAATCGTCGCGATTGCATCGAGTGGATCCGCCCGGAGTCGCTTCCCGTTGATGGCGAGAAAGAGACCTATGGCCAGGAAGGCCGCGCGCTTGTTGCCGTCCACGAAGGGGTGATTCTTCGCGATACCGAATCCGTAGGCCGCGGCCAGCGTGGCCAGGTCCGACTCGGATTCGTACATGAATTGGTTACGAGGCCGGTCCAACGCGGAATCAAGCAGGCCCGTGTCGCGAATGCCTCGCGGCCCACCAAAAAGCGCGAGACTTTCTTCGTGAAGGATCAACAGCGCGGCCCTGTCGATCCATCGGGGCGAACGCTTCATTTGGCCAGTGCTTTGAACGTATCCCGGTATTCCTTCATGAACTCGCGACCCTTCTCCACCTGGGCCGCAACCTTGGGATCGAAAGGAGTAAGCAGGTACCCCTCGGCGGTTTCAGCGACGTGCAGAACGTCGCCTCGCTGCACTTTCATGCGTGCAAGCATCTCCTTGGGGATGACCACGCCCGTCGAAGTGCCGATCGCAGTCAGTTTCAGGGGTTTCATGAGGAGCGTCTCGCCATAGGTATGAGCATACTAATGGGGCCGGCCGGGGTCCGCCAGCCTGTGGATGGCATCCGTGACGGGTTCCGCGGTCGCGGTGCCCGCGTGCGTCTCGCCTTCCCCGTTCATCCGGTGCGGTATACCCACTCGATCAACGCGTCATGCGCCCCCGTGCCGCGCGCCGCGTTCGGATGATTGATGAACGCGACGACCACGTAGCGCTTGCCGCTCGCCGCGCGCACGTAACCTGCGATCGAACGCGTGTCCTCCAGCAGCCCGGTCTTCATGTGCGCCGAGCCCACGGGCACGTTGCGCCGCTGCATGGTCCCATCGACGCCCGCGATCGGCAGCGACGACATGAGCTCGGGCATCCACTGGCTCTGCCACGCGTCGGCGAGCACGTTGGCGAGCGAGCGGGCCGAGATGCGCTCGACACGCGACAGACCGCAGCCGTTCTCGAGCACGAGCTCTGGCGCCGCGATGCCGCGCGCCGCGAGCAGGCCGCGCACCGCGTTCGCGCCGCGCGTGAAATTGCCGGGCTCGCCGCCCGCCGCGCCCATGGTGAGGAAGAGCTGCTGGGTCATCACGTTGTTGGAGTACTTGTTGATGTCGCGGATCAGCTGCGCGAGCGGCGGCGAGTCCAGCGCCGCGATGAGCCGGGCCGCGCCCGGCGCCGCGCCGTCGCGCGCCTTCCCGGTCCACGTGCCGCCCTGTCGCTCCCACATCGCGCGGAACACCGCGCCGAAGTAGTTGGTGTGGTCGAGCGCTCCCAGGTAGATGGATCGCTCGCCGCAGTCGAGCGGGAAGACGCCGGCGAACCTCAGGCTCATGGGATCGGAGAGATCGGCGCGCAGCTTCCCGCGCCAATTGCCGCAGGGACCCGCGACGGCGGGCACGGTGCGCGGCGCGCGCAGTCCCGCCACGTCGGGCACGACTACGACGTGCGCGACGTTCGCCGCGACATCCGGCACGAACGTCACCGCGATCGACTTGAAGTTCACGAGCAGCGCATCGGGCCCGACGTTGTACGCGCGCCCTTCCTCTCCGTCGAACTGCGCGGGGTCATGTTCCACGGGCTCGAACAACGTGCGATCGAGGATGATGTCGCCGCCGATCTCGCGGATGCCGAACCCGCGCACGCGATTCGCGAGCAGCCACAGGTTTTCGATGACGAGCTTGGGGTCGCCGCCCCCGCGCACGAACAGGTCGCCGCGCAGCACGCCCTTGCTGACGGGGGCATTGGTCAGCACCTCCGTCCGGAACGTGAACGCCGGGCCCAGCAGGTGCAGCGACGCGTACGTCGTCACGAGCTTCATCGTGCTCGCGGGATTCATGGCCTTGCCGTCATTCTCGGCGAAACGCAATGCACCGCCATCGAGCGGAATCACGATGGCCGCCGCGGCGTCGGCGGGAATTCGCGCCGTGCCGAGCCGCGCGGAATAGGCCTCCGGTGAAGGCGCCGCCGATGGCGCCTGGGCGGCCACGAAGGGCGCAAGCAGGAGTGCGCACAGAATGCGGGCGAGAACGCTGAATCGTCGCATTACGTCATTGCAGACGGCGCGCGGCCGCCCGTCAACCTTGGACATATGCCGGCAGTGTCCCGAGCCGTGGAGCCCACGGAACCGCGCGAATCGGGAGTCAATGGGACGTAGCATGGAGTCGAGGGCAAACCTTCATTCTTCATGTTTGTTTCGGTTAGATTCGCAACACCGCAACCGGGGGGATCCACTCTTGCCGAGTCCAGCGCGCCACGCATGGGTGGCCTGTCTTGCTGTCGCCTTTTTGTCCTGCGCAGGCCAACTGGAAGCGCAGACCTTGTCCCGTCCGGAAGCGTTGCTCAGGAAGATGACGCTGGACGAGAAGATCGGACAGCTCGTCCAGCGCGCGGGCGGGCGCAGCAAGGCGCTCAATTCACGCCTCGACGACACCGAACTCGCGCGCGTGCGCGCCGGCGGCGTCGGTTCCTATCTGCACGTGGCCGGCGCCGAGCCGCTCGCGAAGCTGCAGAAGGTCGCGGTCGAGGAGTCGCGCCTCGGCATCCCCTTGTTGTTCGCGATGGACGTCGTGCACGGCTATCGCACGATCTTCCCGGTGCCGCTGGCCATGGCCGCGAGCTGGGCGCCCGAAGCGCAGGAGCGCGCCGCGCGTGTGGCCGCGGATGAATCGACGGCCGCGGGACTGCACTGGACCTTCGCGCCGATGGTCGATATCGCGCGCGATCCACGCTGGGGCCGCATCGTCGAAGGCGCGGGCGAGGATCCCTACCTCGGCGCTCGCATGGCGGTGGCCCAGATCGCGGGTTACCAGGGCGGCAACGCGCTGCGTCCCGGCTCGCTCATGGCGACCGCCAAACACTTCGGCGCGTACGGCGCCGCGATCGGCGGCCGCGACTACAACACCGCGGACATCTCCGTGCGCACGCTGCAGGAGGTCTATCTACCGCCGTTCTTCGCGTCGGCGCGCGCGGGCTCGGGCTCGTTCATGGTCGCGTTCAACGACATCGCGGGCGTGCCCACCACCGCGAACCGCGAACTGCTGCGCGGCCTGCTCCGCGAGAAATGGGGCTGGCAGGGACTGATGGTGTCCGACTGGGGCTCGATCGGCGAGCTGCTCAATCACGGCGTGGCGGCAGACCGCGCGGCGGCCGGCGTGCTCGCACTCGACGCGTCCGTCGACATGGACATGGTCGGCGGCGTGTACGCCGACGATCTCAAGGATGCGATCGCGAAGGATCCCATCCGGCTCAAGCTGCTCGACGAGGCGGTGCTGCGCATCCTGCGCGTGAAGGAGCAGCTCGGCCTGTTCGACGATCCGATGAAGTACCACGACGTCGAGCGCGAGGCGCGCGAGCTGCTCGCGCCGGAACACCGCGAGACGGCGCGCATGGTGGCGCGCCAGTCGATGGTGCTGCTCAAGAACGAGGGCAAACTACTGCCGCTCGATGCGGCGAAGCTGAAATCCATCGCGGTGATAGGCCAGCTCGCGAACGACGGGCTCTCGCAGCTCGGCTCGTGGCGCGCGCAGGGCAAGGCCGAGGACGTGGTCACGATCCTGAAGGGCATCACGGCCGCCGCGCCGAAGAATCTCAAGGTGCTTTCGGCGCAAGGCGCTGATCCGCGCAACGACGATCTCGCCGGCATACCCGCGGCCGTGAAGCTCGCGAAGAGCGCCGACGTCACGCTGCTCGTGATCGGCGAGGACTTCGACATGTCGGGTGAGGCGCGCAGCCGCTCGTCGATCGAACTACCCGCCAGCCAGCTCGAACTCGCCAGGCAGGTGCTCGCCACCGGCAAGCCGGTGGTGGTGCTGCTTTCGAACGGGCGGCCGCTCGCGATGCCGGAGGTCGCGGAGAAGGCGCCGGCCATCCTCGAAACGTGGATGCTGGGCGTCGAAGCCGGTAACGCCGTGGCCGACGTGGTCTTTGGCAAGTACTCACCCGCGGGCCGCCTGCCCGCGGCGTTCCCGCGCACGACCGGCGCGGTGCCGTTCAACTACTCGGCGAACGCGACGGGCCGTCCGGCCGATCCGGATCTGTCGAAGGACACGGTGCGTTATCACGACCTGCCGATAACGCCGCTCTATCCATTCGGCCACGGCCTGACGTACAGCGAATTCCGCTACAAGGATCTCGCGCAGAGCGTGCGCGAGGCGGGACCGGGCGAGCGCATCGACATCTCGATCACGGTCGAGAACGTCGGCGGCGTGCCTTCCGATGAAGTCGTGCAGCTCTACGTTCGCGACCCGGTCGCGAGCATCGCGCGGCCGACGCTCGAGCTGCGCGGCTTCAAGCGCGTCGATCTCGGCGCGGGCGTCGCGAAGCGCGTGACCTTCAGTCTCACGCCCGAGCAGCTCGCGTTCTGGGGTCCGCGCGACCAGTGGATCGTCGAGGCGGGCCGTATCGATTTCTGGATCGGCGCTTCGTCGGCGGACCTGCGCGCGAGCGGATCGTTCGAAATCACGAAGACGCATTTCGTCACGGCGCCGGCCACGGCGCTGCCGACGCGTGTCACGGTCACCAACAACTAGATGAAGGGGTATTCCATGCGGAAAATGACTGGCGTGACGATCTTGCTGGCGGCGCTCGTGACCGGCGCCTGCGCGGGCGCGCCCAAGACTCCCGAGAAGATCGAAGCCGCGAAGATCGATCGCTGGGATCCCGCGATGGATGCCATCGTTCCGAAGGACTGGAAGATCGAAAAGCTGGCCGAAGGTTTCGGCTGGGCCGAGGGTCCGATCTGGGTCAAGTCCGGTGGCTATCTACTGTTCACCGACGTGCCCGGCAACAAGATGTGGAAGTGGTCCGCGAAGGGCGGGCTCGAGAAGTTCCTCGATCCGTCCGGCGCGACGGATCCCGATCCGAACGTGTGGCGCGAAGCCGGCGCGAACGGCCTCGCGATCCTCGACTCCAGGACCATCCTGCTCGCGGACACGGGCAATCGCGCGATCCAGAAGCTCGATCTTTCGACGAAGACCAAGACTCCGGTCGCGACGGCGTTCGACGGCAAGAAATTCTCGAGCCCCAACGACGTGACGCGCACGAAGTCGGGCGTTTTGTTCTTCACCGATCCACCGTACGGCTTCAAGAAGTTCGATGACGCGCCCGAGAAGGAGATCAAGTTCAACGGCGTCTATCGCCAGGGCACGGACGGCAAGGTCACGGCGGTCGAAGAGGAGCTGCATCGCCCGAACGGTGTCGCCCTCTCGCCCGACGAGAGCATTCTCTATGTCGCCCAATCGGAGCCGAGCAAGGCGATCATCATGGCCTACTCGCTCGATACGAACGGCAACGTGACCGGGAAGAAGCTGTTCGCGGATCTCACCGATCTCGTGTCGCGCGAAGCGCCCGGCCTGCCCGACGGACTCACCGTCGCCGCGGACGGCACGATCTTCACGACCGGCCCCGGCGGCGTGGTCGTGTTGTCGAAGGATGGCAAGCGCCTCGGCCGCATCCGCACCGGCAAGGGCATCGCCAACTGCAAGTTCGGGGACGACGGTCGCACGCTCTACATGACCTCGCACGACATCCTGGCGCGCATCCGCCTCGACGTGAAAGGCGCCGGATTCTGAAGACGGTGCCTGGCACGGAAAACCCGGGATAAGAAAATAGTTTTACCGGACGACGGTGCCAGGCACCGTCAACCGGTAAATCCATGCTGAGGGGGCGTTGATGGAACTTTGGTACGTATTCGGCTCGATCGTGCTGCTGGTGCTGTTGATCAGCTGGGGCAAGGTGCAGCCGTTCCTGGCGTTTCTCGTGGCGTCATCGGTGGCGGCGATCCTGCTCGGATTGCCGATCGACAAAGTGCCGGGCGTGCTCGAGCGCGGCATCGGCAACCTGCTGGCCGGGTTGCTGGCCATCGTGTGTATCGGCGCCATGTTCGGCAAACTCGTCGCGAACAGCGGCGCGGCGCAGAAGATAGCCATGGTGCTGATGCGCGGGTTCGGCGAGAAGAACGCCACGTGGGCGCTGATGTTCACCGGCTTCCTGGTGGGCATCCCGCTCTTCTACAACGTGGGTTTCGTGCTGCTCGTGCCGCTGGTGTTCTCGGTGGTGCAGCAGACGAAGGTGCCGCCCATCTACCTCGGCATCCCGATGTTCGCGTCGCTGTCGGTGACGCACGGCTTCCTGCCCCCGCACCCGGCGCCCACCGCCATGCTCCCGCTGTTCGGCGCGGACATGGCCACCACGCTGTTCTATGGTCTCATCGTGGCGCTGCCCGCGATGATCTTCGCCGGCCCGATCTACGCGCGCCTGTTCCGCAACGTGAAGTCCAACCCGCTCACGCTGTTCGTGGCGCCGATGCGTCCCGAAAGCGAGCTGCCGAGCGCCTTCAACTGCTTCGTCACCGCGCTGCTGCCCGTGGCGCTGATCGCGCTGTCGCTGCTCGACACGTTGTTCCACGTTATCCCGGAATCGGCGCTGTCGACGTTCCGGTTCTTCACCAACCCGCTCGTCGTCATGCTGGTGTCGCTGGCCGTCGCGACCTGGACGCTGGGCCTGTCGCGCGGCATGAAGATGCAGACGATCATGGACGACTACGGCAATTCGGTGAAGGACATCGCCGTGATCCTGCTCATCATCGCGGGCGCCGGCACGCTCAAGGAAGTGTTCGTGGCCACGGGCGTGGACAAGAACATCTCCGAACTGCTCACGGGCATCGCGATCGATCCGCTCGTGCTCGGCTGGCTGATCGCCGGCATCATCCGCGTGTCGCTGGGCTCGGCCACCGTCGCGGGCATGACCGCCGCGGGTCTCATGGCCCCGGTCGTGGCGAGCACCGGCGCGGACCCGAACCTCATGGTCCTCGCCATCGGCGCGGGTAGTTTGATGTTCTCCCACGTCAACGATTCGGGATTCTGGATGGCGAAGGAGTACTTCAATCTCTCCATCAAGGAGACGATCCTGAGCTGGACGATGATGGAAGGCATCGTCGGCGTCGTCGGCATCATCGGCGTGTTGGTGCTCGAAGCCGCGCTCTACTGACGCGGCAGGGCGCCCCGCCGCCGCGCTACTCGAGCGCGGCCTCGATCGCGGCCAGCTCGCCCGCCGAAAACTCGAGGTTGTCGAGCGCCGCGACCGCCTCTTCCACGTGCGCCACCTTGCTCGCGCCGATCAGCGACGAGGTCACGACCGGATTGCGCAGTGTCCAGGCGACCGCCATCTGAGCCAGCGACTGGCCGCGGGCCTTCGCGATGTCATTGAGCTTCTGCACCTTTGCGACCTTGTCCTGCGTGATCGCATCCGGACTCAGGGAGGTGTGGCGCGCGGCGCGCGAATCCTCGGGAATGCCCTTTAGATACTTGTTGCTCAACAGGCCCTGCGCGAGCGGCGAGAACACGATGCAGCCCATCTTCTGCTTCTCAAGCTCGGCGGTGAGGCCGTCCTCGATCCAGCGTTTGAACATGTTGTAGCTCGGCTGGTGGATCAGGCAGGGCGTGCCGAGGTCCTCGAGGATCGCGGCGGCCTTCGCGGTGTGCTCCGCGCTGTAACTCGAGATGCCGGCGTACAAGGCGCGCCCCGAGCGCACGATGAAATCCAGGGCGCCCATGGTCTCTTCCAGCGGCGTGTCCGGGTCGAAACGGTGGCTGTAGAAGATGTCTACGTACGGCAGGCCCATCCGCTTCAGCGACTGATCGCAGCTCGCGACCAGGTACTTGCGCGAGCCCCACTCGCCGTACGGGCCGGGCCACATGAGATAACCCGCCTTGGACGAGATGATCATCTCGTCGCGGTAGGGATGGAAATCCTTGCGCATGAGCACGCCGAAGTTCTCCTCGGCGGAGCCCGGCGACGGTCCGTAGTTGTTAGCCAGGTCGAAGTGCGTGATGCCGAGGTCGAACGCGCGGCGCGCGATCTTGCGGCCGTTCGCGAACACGTCGACGTCGCCGAAGTTATGCCACAGGCCGAGGGATACCGCGGGCAGGCGCACGCCGCTCGCGCCCACGCGGTTGTAGCGCATCGAGTCGTAACGTGTGGCCGCGGGCAGGTATTCCATGTCGTTCGCTCTTCTGGGTGTTGCGGAGTGGGAATAGGACGCGGAAGCCGGCGGAATCCGTTAGCGCGCGATCAGCCAGACCCCGATCGCGAGCAACGCGACGCCCGCGAGGCGTGTGAGTGTGACCGGGTTCACCGGCATCCCGAGCCATCCGAAATGGTCGATGACCAGCGCCGTCGAGAGCTGCCCGAACAGCGCGAGCGCGAGCAGCGAGGACGCCCCGAGCTCCGCTGCGATGATCGTGGACGAGGCGACGTAGAACGCGCCGAGCAGGCCGCCGAACCACGCCCACACGGGCACCGACGCGACAACGTCGCGCGAGGGCAGCGGGGTGCGCATGCCGATCACGAGCATGGCCAGCGCGATACCGCCCACGAGGAAACTCACGAGCGCGGCGCTGTTCGCGCTCTGCAGGAACTTGCGCAGCTGCGAATTCATCGCGACCTGCACCGTGAGGCCGAACCCGGCGGCGAGGCCCAGGAAGTACGACAGTCCGCGCATCGACTATCTACCCCGGAGCCGCCTGAGGAGCTTCAACCCGCCGGGCAGGCCGGCGATGAACAGCACCAGGCGCCAGAACAGCAGCTTGTGCAGCGGCGCGCGGCGCTGCGGGACCACGGCGAAAACCTGCTCGCGCACGTCGCGGTGACGCTCATCGCCCTTGGCGGCATCGACTGGCAGGGTGGATTCGGGCATCGCGCGCAGCATACCGCGTGGCAGCGCTCAAATCGCGGCGGTTTCCATTTCCCACGTGACCAACGGGGCGCCGCGCCGGATCCAGAAGCCCGCGCCGCTCGGCCGGAAGTGCCGCCGCAGGCGCGCGCCATACCATTCGACGTCCCGCAGGAAGACGTCGCGGTCCGTGCGGGATCGGTCGCAGTTGCGCTGCCAGTCGCGCGAGGTCAGCGCCGAGAGGTACAGGACGCCGCGGGTCAGCCTTCCGAGATTCGCGATGGCGCGCGCGGCGGTCCGGTCGTCGAGGTACTGAAGGACGTCGTAACAGACCACCAGTTCGAACGGATCGGCGCTCCAGGTCGCGAGGGAACCCTGCGTCCAGCCGTAACGCTCGCACAGGTACTGGCTGTATTCGAGGCCGGTGTACCGCGCGCGCGGGAAGGCCCGCATCAATGGGGCGCGCAGCAGGCCGATGCCGCAACCGGCGTCGAGCATGCGGCGCACCGGCAGTCCGATGTGGTTCGCGTAGGCGCCGATCAGCTTCGCCCGCGCGCGCATCTCGGCCCGGGAGGTCACCGCGGTTCGTCCGTCGTAGTAGAAGCGCCGGTAATACCCGGCGTCGAATCGCCCGCTCATGCGCTCCGCTTCAGCGCGTTCGTCACGTTGCGCCGGACCAGGATTCCTGCGACCAGCGCGAGCAGGCCCACGCCCCCCGCGGCGATCGGGCCTAACCAGTTGTCCGCGAAAAGCGCGACGCGGCCCTTCTGCGGATCGGCGCGCGGATACTGCACCGGCACCTGGTCGCCGACGGCGAACCGCTGGCTGGTGGTCGCCAGTTGCCCTTCGAACGCGACGATGTCGCCGTCGGGCGTGGTGAAACGCACGCGCGGGCGGAAACGCACCTCCTCGCCGTCGCGCACCTCGCGGTAACCCGTTACGGTGCCCGTCGCGCGCAGCGTGTCTTCGCCGAGGCTCATCGACTGGGAAAGAAGATAGGCGCCTAACAAGAGGCAGACCACTCCGAGCGCCAGCAACAGCCGGGCCGCGAGGCCCATGATCCGGTAAGAGAGATCCATGGATTTCAGCCGAAAGCGTATTTCATGTTGCGGGCGGACGGGCGTGAACGTAGGCTCGCCAGTCTATTCGATGTGGGGAGCATGATGAGCGAGACGGAGAAGAAGGGGGCGCCGTGGCCCTGGATACTGGTGCCCATCGCGGCGTTCACGCTGTTTTTCGTGTTGCGTGAATGCCAGAAGCGCCTGCCGCCGGCCGTCAACGCCACTCCCGCCATCACCACTCCCGCGACCGAGGGCGCGCCCGCCCCGGCTGCCTCGTCCGCCTTCGGGCCGGAAGCCGCGGCGCCGGCCGCGACCCCGGCGCCACAGTAAGACTCAGTCCTTTTTCAGCTGGAACACGACGCGCAGTCGATGCCACTGCGCGATCGCCACGCCGTCGCGCGTCGCAGGAATCAGGCGCCAGTTCTTCTTCGCCTCTTCGATCGCCGACTGGTCGAGGCGCGAGTGGCCGGTGCTGCGGATGATGCGCGCGTCGGCGACACGTCCATTGGGCAGCACGTACACCTCGATGTCCGCATTCCCCTCGTTGCCGGCGCGGATTTCGGATGGCGGGTAGTACGGCTGGGTCAGAGGGCGGCGCGGGTCCTGACGCACGTCCTGGATCACGGGCATCGGCTCGGCCGAACCCCCGCCCACGATGTCACCACCCGGCGGCAACTCCTGCGCGCGGAGGACGTCGGGTGGCCCTGGCGGCTCGGTTTCGAATTCGAGGTCCCTGAGCTTCGGCACGTACAAGTCGATCGTCTCGATATCCGGTCGCGGCGCAGGCGTGGGTTCGATGATGGGTTCCGGCTCATCGATCACGGTGGCTGTCATCGATTCGGGCGGCGCATCCTGTTTGATGACCAGCGCACCCGCGACGACGAAGATCACCGCGGCATGCATGCCCGCGACGATCCCCATTCGACCTAACGCGCTCCAGGGATGTCTCGCTGCGATTCGCGCATTCATGACGACCTCCGCATGCGCCCGCTGTTGGGCTGTGCAGAGGTGAACGCGCACCTCGCGGCGCGCGGGTTTAACGAGTCCTAACCTTTGGGGAGAGTCGTGACGGTTGCGTCGAGCTTCTCCGCGGCATTACCTGCGCCTACCTTCGCGCCCGCGGCGCTCCCGAGCACCGCGACGAACAGGCCATAACCCGTCGTCGCGAAGAACAGGCCGAGGTTGTCGTAGAACCCGGATAGATCGACGCGCAGGCCCGACGCGGCCAGGACGACATTCATCGCGACGGCGCACGCGGCCGCGACGGGCGCCATCGTGAGGCCGAGCAGGAAGCGATACCGCGGCGCGCGCAGCGCGGTCAGCAGCGCCGCGAGGCCCGGCACGTTCAAGGTCACCAGCATCATGAGCGTCGTCATGGGCGAGACCCAGGCCGTATGCACGTGCATGGCGAGCAGCGCGAACCAGGCCAGATACACGGCCAGGACCAGCCCCGCGCCCCGGATCCACGCTTTGGCGATCATTGTCATATTCCAGTGGCGAAACTCGCGCTCGTCAGTACCATAGCGCCCCCTCATGAGCCGCCGCCAGCCAAAAGTCGGATTCGTCAGTCTCGGGTGCCCTAAGGCATTGGTGGACTCCGAACGCATCATCACCCAGCTGCGCGCCGAGGGTTACCAGGTCGCGCCCAGCTACAACGCGGCCGACGTCGTCGTCGTGAACACCTGCGGATTCATCGACTCCGCCGTGGATGAATCACTCGACGCGATCGGCGAGGCGCTCGAGCAGAACGGCAAGGTCATCGTCACGGGTTGTCTGGGCGCTCGGCCCGAACGCATCCTCGAGCGGCATCCGAAGGTGCTCAAGGTCACGGGACCGCACGCGTACGAGGAAGTAGTTGGAGCGGTGCACGAACACCTGCCGCCGAAACACGACCCGTTCGTCGATCTCGTGCCGCCGCAGGGCATCCGTCTCACGCCGCGGCACTACGCGTATCTCAAGATCTCCGAGGGCTGCAACAACAAGTGCAGCTTCTGCATCATTCCGTCGATGCGCGGGCTGCTGGCCAGCCGTCCCATCGATGACGTGCTGCGCGAGGGCGAAAAACTCGCGCGCGCCGGGGTGAAGGAACTGCTGGTGATCTCGCAGGACACGTCGGCCTATGGCGTGGACCTGAGATACCGCGAGGCGGAATGGCGCGGTCAGAAGTACGAAACGCGCTTCCTCGATCTCGCACGCGGCCTGGGTAGTTTGGGCATCTGGGTACGCATGCATTACGTGTATCCGTATCCGCACGTCGACGACGTGATCCCGCTGATGGCCGAGCGCAAGGTGCTGCCTTACCTCGACATCCCGTTCCAGCACGGCAGCCCCACGGTGTTGAAGCGCATGCGCCGTCCCGGCCAGGTCGAGAAGACCTTGTCGCGCATCAAGGCCTGGCGGGGGGTGTGCCCCGACCTGACCATCCGTTCCACGTTCATCGTGGGATTCCCGGGAGAAACCGAGGCGGAATTCGAAGAGCTGCTCGCGTGGCTCGACGAGGCGCAGCTCGACCGCGTGGGCGCGTTCAAGTATTCGCCGGTGGAAGGCGCCGCGGCGAACGACGTCGCGCCGCACGTCCCGCCAGAGGTGCAGGAGGAGCGGCTCGCGCGCTTCATGGAGAAGTCGGCGAAGATCTCCGCGGCGAAACTCGCCGCGAAGGTCGGCGGACGCATGCGTGTGCTCGTCGATGCGATCAATGGCAATACCGCCATCGCGCGCAGCGAAGGCGATGCGCCCGAGATCGACGGCATCGTGCGGATCGCGAAGGGCGGCAAACTACCGGCGGGCGAGTTCGCCGAGGTGGAGATCACGGGCTCGGGTGATCACGACCTCGAGGCGAAGATTGCGAAGTCGCCGAAGTCCGACTGACGGCGTATCGACGAGGGCGGCGCCCCCGTTGTCAGTTCCGCGTAGTTTCCGGTGACGGAGGCTCCGAGGGCTCTGAATCCTCGTCGCTCGGTCTCAAATCCGGAAACTCCCGCGTCACTCGCTCGATGATTTCCGCATCGTAGGCGGTGATTACCCGGGCAATCCCGCGCTTGTAGCCGGCGAATTCCTCGGTCGAGATCTGCGACTCGACGGGTTCGAGCGACGAGATCAGCTGGTCGATGTGCGTGTTGACGAGGGCGACGATCTGTTCTGCCAGCTTGCGATCCATGAGGCCTGTCCCTGTCCGTTATTCAACCGTGACGGACTTGGCGAGATTCCTCGGCTGATCGACGTCCGTGCCCTTGAGGATCGCGACGTGGTACGCGAGCAGCTGCAGCGGCACCGTGTACACGATCGGCGCCTGGAAGTAGCTCACGTGTTTCGGCATCTGGATCACGGTCACGCCCTCGGAGGGCGTGATGCCGGACTCGGGATCCGCGAACACGATGAGCTCGCCGCCGCGCGCGCGCACTTCCATGAGATTGCTCTTGAGCTTCTCGAGCAGGTCGTTGTTGGGCGCGACGGTGATGACGGGCATGTCGGCATCGACCAGCGCGAGCGGGCCGTGCTTGAGCTCGCCGGCCGCGTAGGCCTCGGCGTGGATGTACGAGATTTCCTTGAGCTTGAGCGCGCCTTCCATCGCGATGGCGGAGAGCGCGCCGCGGCCGAGGAACAGCGCGTGGTGCTTGTCGGCGAAGCGTTTCGCGAGGTCGTAGATGACTGGGTCGAGTGTCAGCGTCTTCTCGATGATCGCGGGGATCTCGATCAGCCGCTGCACGAGGCTGCGTTCACGCTCGGCGTCCGCGGTGCGCTGCTTGGCGAGCGCGATGACGAGCATGCTGAGCGCCGTGAGCTGGGTCGTGAACGCCTTGGTCGACGCGACGCCGATCTCCGGGCCCGCGCGCGTGAGCATCACGAGCTCCGACTCGCGCACGAGGGAGCTTTCCGGAACGTTGCAGATCGCGAGGCTGGATAGATAGCCGGCCTGCTTCGCGAGACGCAGCGCGGCGAGCGTGTCGGCGGTCTCGCCCGACTGCGAGATCGTGACGAACAGCGAATTGCGCGGCACGACCGGGTTGCGATAGCGGTACTCGCTCGCGATCTCCACCGTGCACGGGATCTTGCAGATCTGCTCGATGAAGTAGCGCGCGACCACGCCCGAGTGATAACTCGTGCCGCACGCGATGATGTGCACGTGCTCGGTCTTCTTGAAGATCTCGGTGGCGGCCGGGCCGAAGGCGGCCTCGAGCAGGCGACCGTTCGCGACTCGCTCCGCGAGCGTGTCCGCGACCGCGCGCGGCTGCTCGTGGATTTCCTTGAGCATGAAGTGGCGGTACTGGCCCTTCTCGGCCGCGTCGGCGGACAGCTCGCTCTCGCGGATCGGGCGCTCGACGGAATCCCCGTTCTGGTCGAGCACCTTGATCGACGTGCGGCGGATGTCGGCGACGTCACCCTCTTCGAGGAACATGAAGCGGCGCGTGACCGGCAGCAGCGCCGAGACGTCGGAGGCGACGAAGTTTTCGTCGACGCCCAGGCCGACGACGACCGGGCAGCCCGCGCGCGCGAGGATGATGCGTTCGGGCTCGGACTCACTGACTACCGCGAGGGCGTACGCGCCCTCGAGCTCGGCGACCGTGGCGCGCACGGCCTTGAACAGATCCTTCTGCGCGGCGAGGTGATGATGCACGCGGTGCGCGATCACCTCGGTGTCGGTCTCCGACGTGAACGTGTAGCCGGCCTTCTTGAGATCCTTGCGCAGCTCTTCGTGGTTCTCGATGATCCCGTTGTGGACGATCGCGAGACCGTCGTGCGAGATGTGCGGATGCGCGTTTCGCTCCGAGGGCACGCCGTGCGTGGCCCAGCGCGTGTGCGCGATGCCGAGGTTGCCGTGCGTGTGATCGGCGTTGATCGCGTCCTGCAGCACCTTTACCTTGCCTACCGTGCGCAGGCGCTTGAGGTGCTGGGTGCCATTGAGCACGGCGATGCCGGCCGAGTCGTATCCGCGATATTCGAGCCTTCGCAGCCCCTCCATGAGGATGGGGACGACGTTTCTCTCAGCGATGGCTCCAACGATTCCGCACATTTAACAGTGTCCAGAATTTGGGGGCGCGTAGTGTGCCTGAGGAAAAGCCCCGTGAGCAGCGTCCGGACCCCGTAGAACGGCGCTTCTGATACACCGCTCACATAGGGTCGACTCCGGCCACCAGAAGTATTGGGAATCAATACCTTACGGAACGCCGGGATCGACGTGCGCACGGAAGGCCGGGCGCACCGAAAGGCGCTGGTAGTACCCCAGCACCGCCTCGAGCTGGGGCCGCTGGATGGGCGAGGCCAGCCACCGGTGGATCGACAGGCCGAGCACGACGTCCGCCAGGGTGAAGAACTCGCCGGTGATGAACTGGCCGCCGTGGCGCAGGTGGTCGTCGAGCATCGAGATGTGCCGGTTCCAGCTCTGGATGCTCGCGTCGATCGCCGCGGGGTCCCGATGATCCGGACTGCGGCGGACCAGCGCGAGGAAGCTGTAACGCCATGCGTCGTTGAGCTCGGTCGCCTGCCAGTCCATCCACTGATCGACGAGACCGCGGTGCCCGGGGTCTTCGGGGAACAGCGTGCCGCGCGGTTGTTTGCCGGCGAGGTATCGGCAGATCGCGTTCGATTCCCACAGGACGAAGTCGCCGTCGCGGATCACCGGCACCATGGCATTGGGATTGCGCGCCAGCAGGCGCGGATCCGACTCGACGTGTTCGAACGGAAGATCGAGCTCGGCGCAGGTCCACAGCACCTTGCGCACGTTGATCGACGACGTCCTGCCGAGGATCCGGAGCGCCATGGGTCGAACTACTTCCTTTTGCGATCGATCGAGCGGATCTTGCCGTCGACGATCGTGACCACCATCGGCGCCGCGCGCGTGCCGCGGTCGTAGGTCCAGGTTTCGGTGACGGTCACACCGTTGTTGATCATGAGCCCGTACTGGTTGCGGACCAGGATGTCTTGCGAGCGGCTTTCCCGCGTGGTCGGCTCACCGCATTTCTGCAGTAGATCCTCGACTGCGAGATCACTCGAGACGATCCACTTGCCGCAGCGGAAAGTTTCGTCGGCGTGGGCGAGAGGCGCAAGGATCGCGAGTCCTGCGAGCAGCATCGATGCATTGCGGAGGATCATGGCCGGGATGTTACACCCCGCCAACGAACCATCAACGGAGGTGTTCGCACCAGTGGCTTTCGCACGGAACGCCGTCGTTGTCGCCGTCCATTTCCACGCCGGGGCAGTTGCGCAGGAAATATCTGGCCTCGTCGCAGGACGTCATCTGCGAGCAACGGGTGCGCCCGTCACATTGAAATCGGGGCGCGGCGGGAGGTTCGTCCCGTTCCGGCAGCTGCGTGGGCCAGGTTTCCGTCGCCGGCGCGGCGGCGGCGCTGGCCCCTCCGTGGCCGGCTATCTGCTTCTGGTAGACGAAGAACGCGAGCGCGCCCACGACGGCGCCCAGGAGGAACTTGCCCATCCACAGGCTAACTACTCCACTTGCGCGCCTCTTTCAAGCAGCAGCGCGCGAAGTTGCGACCGGTGGCACCGCTGCTCGTTCTCGCAGTAGCAGCCCATCGAGAAGCTGGCGTGCCGGGACAAGGCGGCCAGCACGTCGAGCGACTGGGAGGCGGCCGGCCCGGACATCTCGGCACGGAACTTCCGGAAGAAAGCCGCCCATTGCTTGTCCGTCTTCGCGGCCTGCGCGACCTTCATGAGCCCGGCGCTGGGCGCGAGGACCGGGAACCAGACGTCGTACCAGTCGAGGCGGGAAAAATCCGCCTTCGGCACACCGCGCGGGGGACGGCGCACGGTGCCCAGGCGCGTACCCTCGTCGGGGACGCGCGCGGAGCCGAGGCGGACGATGCGAATGCTCATCGGAGTTTCTCCATGAACACGAGCGTGACGCCGGGTGAGAGCGCCTGCTCGCGTATGCGGCGATATCCGAGCCGCTCATAGAGCCTGATGTTGCCTTCGCTGCGACTGCCCGTGAACAGCTCAAATCGCCGCGTTTGCGCAAATTCTCGCTGGCGTTCGAGCGCGCGCATGAGCTGCGTGCCGATGCCGCAACCCTGTCGATCCGGCTGCACGATCAGGCGGCCGACGTGGCAGGTGCCCTCCGCGAGCCGCGCACGCACCGAGCCTGCGAGCGTGCCGTCGAGAGTGGCTTTGAGCACGACGAGGTTCTCGATATCGCCGCGCATGGAATCGAGCGTCTGCACGAGCGGCGGCAGCGACCAGTCGTCGTAGAGCCGTGCCTCTGATTCGTAGGCGAGTTTCTGCAGCGCGAGAATCGCCGGCGCGTCCGCGACGGCCGCGCGTTCGATGACCAGCGGATCGGGCGGGACGGCCTTGCTCATCGGAACGAACGGAATCGTGAGCCCGTCGCCCAGCGGCCAGTACACGCGCGCGGCCGGTAGATAGCCGCGCGCGGCGTACAGACGCACGCCCGGCAGCGTTCCCATGAGCTCGAAGCGGCGGAATCCATGCGCGATGGCGTCGCGCTCGCAGCGCTCAAGGATCGCGCTGCCGAAGCCGCGCCGCGCGAAATCCGGGTGGACGAAGAACGCGCGGATCTTCGCCGCGTCGACCGCCGGATCGAGCTCCGATGCATCGCGATCCATCCGGTCGTCCCCGCCGAACAACGTGCGGCGCCGGCTCCACCCGCCGCAGCCGACGAGGCGGTCGCCCGCTTCGATCGCGAAGTACGTGCCGTCGCGCAGCAACTGCGAGTCGACGCCGAAGGCGCCGCGCAGCGCGCCCTCTATCTGCTCGGGCGTGTAGTCGGACCTGCCGAGCTCGCGCGCGGACACGGCGATGAGCTCGCGCAGCGCGGGCACGTCCGCGAGCGTCGCGCGGCGGAGTTTTCCCGGGATTTCCGTGCCAGGCACCGTCTTCAACCGACGGGGAGGCAGAGTTCGCAGGCGAAGACGCCGTGGCGGGCATCGAACACGGAGCCGCGGGGGTAGTGCTCGAAGGGCTGGCGCGATCCGTCCATGCGCAGGCTCCTCGCGGCGCACTCGCCGAGGAATGCGCCCCAGGCCGCGCCGATGTCGGCGCTGGTTCCCTTGAAGGTGGTCACCGCGTACCGGCCCCCGGCAATCCCTCGGGTTTCGGCGTCCGGCAATGTGAGACCCGGCGGTAGTTCCACGCACGCGTCGTAGCGGCAGCGCTCGGCGGGCGTCGTCATCGGATCGTCGATGGAGACACCATACCGCGGACAGTCGACCAGGCCATGATCGGCGAGCCAGGGTCCGACGGTGGCGCGCCAGAACTTGCCGACCGGCTCGCCCAGCGGACCCGTATGGCGAAGACAGGCCACGCGGACCGACTGGCGGTCGATGATCTCGATGTTCATGTCAGGTGAAGTTTAGGCATCGCGACGCGCGGCTCGCCAGTCGGCGGTGTTGGACCTGCCGCGCGTCTCACCCGAGCGGCAGCGTGTGCAGGGTCTCCCAGCGACCGGTCGAGTTCTCGATCAGCAATACCTCGCTGCAGCGCGCGGTGACGCCCGCCGCCAGCGCGATGCGCAGCTCGATCTCGATCGAACACAGCAACTCTTCATCGCCGTGGGCGACGGTCACGTGCGGCACGACCGTGTCGAACTTGCCGGCGAACGGCGGGTACTCCGGAAACGCGGCCCAGATCCGGTCCGTCAGCGCGGTGAAATGCGCGTCGGGTTCCGGCGCGATGTACAGCGCGACGGGAAAGCGCCGGGTGTGCGCCAGGCGGTACGAGAAACACGGCACCGCGCGCACGATGTCGCGCAGCCGCGCGAGGACATCGGCATCCACCTCGTCCGGGGACATGAACGGGTACAGCACGGTGACGTGCGCCGGCACGTTGCGGCGCGCGGACGGATCGTATCGCTCCCGGTATCGGGCGATGTGCGCCTCGATCTCCGGGATGCTGCAGATCAGCGCAGTTTCAGGCAACGCGTTTCCCGCAACCTTCCGGCTTGTGCACGCGCACCGTGGATGCCGGGTTCGTGGCGAGTTTCGCGGGCGACCGGCGCGGGCGCCGCACGAGCTCGCCGCCGCAGTTCGGACATTTCCCCGCGAGCGTTTCCTGCGCGCAGCGCGCGCAGAACGTGCATTCGAACGAGCAGACGTACGCGGCGTCCGAATCGCCCGGCAAGTCCACGTCACAGCATTCGCAGTTCGGTCGTAGTTGCATCGTCCGGTCTCCTCGCCGGAAAAGTAACACGCGTCCCCGTCAGTTCGGGCCGCCGAGCCGCTCGAGTAAAGCGTTGTCGCTGTCGCCGAGCGGCTGCGGATGATCGCCGCGGCGCCAGAACGCGATGCCGCCGATCTCCTCGGTGTTCATGGTCTCGGGAACGTCGGTCACGTCGCAGCCGAACACCGCGCCGAGGCGCCGCCGGCCGTCGTCCACCTCGACGACGCCGAGCCAGTCCAGCTCCCCCGATGCGCACCCGGCCTCTTCGGCCAGCTCACGCAACGCCGTCTCACGGGCCGTTTCATCGGTGTCGATCAACCCGCCGGGCAGCTCCCAGACGTGGCGATACCGGTTGTAGACCAGCACCTCCCCGTCGCGCGTATGCGCGATGACCACCGCGAATTCGAGCCGGTCGACAGGCGCGCGCTCGTTCTCGGCGACCTCATGGAATGCCACGAATCGGGCCAGGGGCATGGGGACAACTATAGCGCCGCAACCGGATCCCGGCGCCGCGGGTAACAAGGCCCATGAAAAAGCCATTGACCCTTGTGCGCTGCGTTTGCGCCGCGCTGCTGTGTCTGAGCGCCCCCGCCGGCGCCCAACTCGCCGCCCTGCAGTTCGCGGCCGACCGCGTGCCGGTCGGACAGGTCCTGCACTACGTGAAATCGGCGCGCGACGGGACGCATACGGCCGAGATCAGCATCTACGTCGCGTCCGTCGACCGGATCGAAGCCCTCAAGTGGGATCGCGGCGGTTCGACGGCGACCCTGGTGACGGCCGCGATGGACTGGCCGCGGTTCTCGGTGCGCGGATTCGAGTCCTGGCAGCTTTCGCGCGATGAAGCACCGCTTCGCAAGGCCACGCTCGACGTGAACGGCGACTCCTTGTCGATGTCGTTCTCGCCCGATCCCGTGAAGCTCTCGCACTGGCCGTGGCACAGCTACGACTTCGACTTCACCAGCCTGAACCTCACGGTGCCGCACCTGCGCGATCCCGAGGGCGGGTTCGCGCTATGGCGCACCGACTTCGTCTACGCGGATCCGCCGCGCGTGGCCGAACTTGGCGAGGTGAAACTGGAATTCACGGGATACGAGCAGCGAGGTGGAAAACGCGCGCGGCGCTACTCCATCGGAGGCGCAGGCCTGGCGGATGCAACCGGCACCTGGTGGGCGGATGCCGACACCGGCCTGCTGATCGAATACGAGATCCCGATCGGCGATGAGCCCGGCTACGACGACGTGCGACTCAAACTGCGCGCGATCGAAAGGCTGTCGCCGGGGCAGTGGGAGGATTTCAAGCTGCGGGCGACGCGGCCCGCTACCTGACCAGCCTCACCGCGGGCGGGGAATCGATCAGCCAGCGGATCGCCGCCGCGATGTCGTTGTAGAACACCCGGTAATCGCCTTCGCCGAAGGCGAGCCGCGCGAGATAGGCCAGCTTGGCGGTGGGAACGATGATGGCGCGCCGGAGGTGCAGGTCGCCGAGGCCCGCATCGAGCGTCCGCTGCGACCACACTACGTCGACGTGCGGGGGAATCATCTCGAGCGCGTCGTACAGCACCTTGCCGCGCCCGGCGTCGCGTGCGAGCTGGACGACCTGGCGTTGGCACTCATCGAGCAGCTCGATGGTCGGCTCGCCGCGCAGACGGGCGATGATCATGTCGCCGGATAGCTCGACCCAGAGCGCGCCGCTCATTTGGCCTTCTTCTCGGGCCGCTTCCATCCCTCGAGCGTGAGCTGCTTCGCGCGCGACAGCGTGAGCTGACCATCCGGCGCGTCCTTGGTGATGGTGCTGCCCGCGCCCGTCGTTGCCCCGCGCCCGATGCGCACCGGGGCGACCAGCATGTTGCCCGAGCCGATGAACGCGCCGTCTTCGATGGTCGTCGTCGACTTGTTCACGCCGTCGTAGTTGCAGGTGATCGTGCCCGCGCCGATGTTCACGCCCTTGCCGACGACGGCGTCACCCAGATAGGTGAGGTGGTTGGCCTTGCTGCCCTCGCCGATCACGGTCTTCTTGAGTTCGACGAAATTGCCGACATGCACGTTCTTCCCGAGTTTCGAGCCCGGGCGGACGCGCGCATACGGACCGATGAGGCAACCCGCGCCGAGCTCGGATTGCTCGAGCACCGAGTTCGGATGGATCACGCTGTCGGCGCCGATGGTCACGTCGCGCAACACGACGTTGGGCCCGATGCGCACGCGGTCGCCGAGGCTCACACTGCCCTCGATCAGCACGTTCGCGTCGATGAACACATCCCGTCCGAGGGTCACGTCGCCGCGGATGTCGATGCGCGCCGGGTCCGCGAGCGTGGCGCCCGCGATCATGAGATCCCGCGCCCGTTCGGCGCGATGCAGCGCCTCGAGCTCGGCGAGCTGCGTCTTGTCGTTCACGCCGAGCACTTCGGCGGTGGTGCCGGCGATCAGCGGCGTGACCTTCACTTTGTCCTTCACCGCCATCGCGATGACGTCGGTCAGGTAGTACTCGCCCTGCGCATTGGTGTTCCTGAGCTTGCCGAGCCACTTGCGCAGTAGTTTGGCGGGCGCGGCCATGATGCCGCTGTTGCCCTCGCGGATCTTGAGTTGCGCCTTGTTGGCGTCCTTCTGCTCCACGATCTTCTGGATCGCGCCGCGCTTGCGAACGATGCGTCCATAACCGGCGGGATCCTCGAGCATGACGGTCAGCAGGCTCATGCCCTTCCTGCCCGCCGCGTCGATGAGCGCGCGCAGCGTGTCCGGGCGGATGAGCGGCACGTCGCCGTACAACACGAGCACCAGATCGTCGTCACCGATGCCGGGCATCGCCTGCGCGACGGCATGGCCGGTGCCGAGCTGTTCGGCCTGCAGCACCCACGAGAGGTTCTCCGCGGCGAGCGCGGCGCGCACCTGGTCGCCGCCATGTCCGTACACGACGTGGATCGAGGACGGGTTCAACGCGCGCGCGCGGCTAACAACGTGGTGCAGCAGCGGCCGCCCGGCGAGCGGCTGCAGGACCTTGGGCAAATCGGACTTCATTCGCTTGCCTTGACCGGCAGCGAGGATTACGACGGCGAGCTTCATGGGCCCGCAAGTCTAGCGGTTTCAGCGGCGGAAATGACGGCCGGTCGCGTTGTAGGGATCGCGGCCCGATTCGTCGAGCGCGACGAGGTCGTTCCTGCCGAGCAGCGTGTCCATGACGTCACGTTTCGTCGCCGGCGCCGCCGCTGGTTTCGGGCGCGCGAGGCTCGGCACGACGCGTTCACCCGCCGGGGTGCTCGGAACCGCCCGATCGACGATGTTTTCGTCCTTTCCCATGGCGGGAAATATACGACGGCAAACACGCGCGGGGGATGTCGCCCGTCGCCCGCGGCCGGCCGCCCGTCGGCGGGCGCGCCGGTCGTCGGGCACTATCTACCGCCCGTCCGCGCCGCGCATGAGCGCATGGATCTTGTTGAGGGTGGCCCAGTTGCGCGTGGTGCCCAGGTTCTTCGTGGCCTTGAAGAATCCCCCGACGGCCCTGCTTTCGAGGATGCCGTTCGCGCACCAGAGATAGGCCGCGTGTTTGTTGACGTGGACTTTCTCGGGGGTCCAGTCGGCGCGCGCGAAGGACTCGAGGCCTGCCATGATGGCGGGGTCATCCCATACCGCGACCAGAAAGCGCGACGCGTCCGCCGCCCCCTCGTCGATGGCGTTGCCCTTGATGATCGCGGCGATGTCGCGCTCGGACTTCACGACCACCGACGCATCCACTCCGAGCTTCTTCGCGACCGCGGCACGGATGCGCGCGGCGTGTTCTGCCGGCTTGCCCTCCTCAGCGCCGAACACGGCGTTGCCGCTGTTGAGCAGCGTCTGCACGTCGGTGTAACCGAGCTTGCCGAGCAGCGCGCGCAGATCCGCCATCGCGATGCGCTTCGCCTTGCCGACGTTGATTCCGCGGAACAGGGCCACGAAGCGCGTCATGGTCATCGGCTCTCGTCGGCAGGGGCGGCCAAGCGCTTCCTGGCGAGGTGCGCACCGTAAATCGAAGCCGGAATCGTGAGCAGCACGGCGGCGATGGTGAGCCAGAACGGGTTGCCACCGGCGAATGCGAGCGAGAACACGACGCCCACGACGCCGATCGCGAGCCCGTTGTAGTACGGAAATCCTTGCGCGAGCCGCGCCGCGAAGTAACCGCCCAGGACCGTGGTCGACATTCCGCAGACGAATGCCGCGAACTGGAAGTCGCCCTTCGCGGTGATGGTGTCGACGGCCGTCTGGATTTCCGACTCGGACATGTCGGGCGCGAGCAGCCCGCGCCCGAAGATCATGAAGAGGATGCGCAGCACGATGAGGTCGGCGCAGATCTCTGCGATGAATGCGAGGACGACGGCCCGGATATCGATGCGGTTCATGGCGATGACGATATGTGCCGTGGTCCGGCCGATCAACCTTTGCCGTCGCGGGCAGCGCGATCGAAGTCGAGCGCCGCCTGCACGAGCGCGGCCGAGATTTCGGCGTCCGTCGCCGGCGGATCGAGGAAGACTTGATAGGTTTTCACGGCGAGCACCGCGATCTCGCTCGCCCGCGACGGAATGTGCCCGCCGGGAAAACGCACCGGATGCTGGCGCAGGAAGTTGGCCGCCGCGTTGACCGCGCGTTGTTCCGCCCGATCCTGCTCCGATGGGAACGAGAATCTCCAGCGCGCGACGCGTTCGTTGATGACCGACTTGTCGTCTCCGCCGGCCTTCATGCCGGAGGCGGAGAACACGCGGCAGTCGTAGGTCCGGCAGGTCTCGGGCCGGTCCTGGTAGATAGAGCACCCGCCGTTCGCGAACATGAAGCAATGTCCGCGTTCGTCGTAACCCATGAGCATGTGGCCCCGGCCACCGGGCGCGGGCTCGAGGCGGGACGCGCCGATGCGGCTCAACGCCACGGTCTCGTGCGCGCGCACCTTGATGTAGTAAGACGAGGTGCAGCAGCCGACACAGTCGCCGCAGGCGACGTCCATGCCCGGGCCACCCGCGAGCGAGTCGCGCATCGCGCGCAGCCACCGTGAAAAGTCGCCCGCCGGCAATTCCGCGGCCGAATCCGAATCGCGCGGTTCACACGAGGACGCGCGACTTTTCTGGAGAATGTTCATCGTCACCCGGGAATGGGCGGGAGTTCCGGGGCGGAGAGCCCTTCGAAAGGATCCCGCCAGCCGTCGAGTCGCTCAACCCGCCCGTACCAGCGTTCGATCTCCGGGTAGTCTTCCAGGGGAAGCCTCGCCACGTCGTTGAAGGGCAGGAATGCGGCCATGCGAAAGTCCGCGTACGAAGGCGTGGTCCCCACGAGCCATTCGCGGCCGCGTAGATGCTCCGACAGCAGCGCCGAGCCTTCGTGAAACTGCCGCAGCCCTTCCTGGATCTCCTTCTCGTCGGTGCTTCCCAGGCGATAACGCAACTTGGTGCCCCGCTCGAAGTGCACGCGATCGCAGGCGAATGCGAAGTGACTCTTCGCCCAGCTGATCCAGCGAATCAGGTCCGGTTGCTCGTCATCCATGCGCCAGAAGTTCGAACCGACCATCCGCGACAGGCGGCAGACGATCGCATCCGTCTCCCACAGCGATTTTTCGCCTTCCTGGAGGATGGGGAGCCGCAGGTTCGGATTGATCTTCCGGAATCTCTCCTGCTGATCGGGCGCGAGTGGCGCGGCCCATTCGAGATTCACCGGCGCTCGCAGATAACGCGCCGCCGCGACGGCCAGGCGTGGATTCGGATTGCGGGAGAAATAAAGTGTTGCGCGCATCGATCTCAGGCCATTAGGGCGCAATCCGGTCGAGCCAGGCAAGCGCCTCGGCTTCGTCCGTGAACACCTCGCCGGTAACGCCGCGGTTCTGAGCCATGAGCAGGCCTATCTTGTCGGGATCCATCATCTCCGGCCGAGTGACCAGCACGACGCGCAACTCCGTCCCGGCGCTGTCGGCCCATCGCACGGCCATCTGGTAGCGATCGAAGACCGTGAGCGTGGAGTACGGGGCGCGCAGTCCGCGCACGTTCGCGAGCAGTTCCGTCATGCCGTTCTCGCGCGAGTAGATCATCGCATCCGCGACCATCGAGACGGCCAGCTCGAAGGTCACCTCCCCGACGGGACGATAGTAGCCGCGCTTGTCGACCTGTTCGAAGAACTCAGGCTTGTCCATGCCGCGCACCGCCGTGAGCGTGCTCCAACACGCCCGGGGACTCTAACTGATTGCCAGGCACCCGTCGCGGGACGCCCGGGGTTGGATCAGCCCTTAACCTTGCGCAGCTTCTGGATCATCTTGAGCTGCTCGGTGGCGCGCACGATTTCCTTGAGGGCTTCCGCCTGGGTCATCTTGTCGGCGCCGTCGTGCAGCGCTTCCTCGGCGCGCTGCTTCGCGGCCAGCGCCGCGGCCTCGTCGAGATCCTTGGCGCGCAGCGCCGTGTCGGCGAGCACGCTGACCTTGTTGGGCTGGACTTCGAGCGCGCCGCCGCCGACGAAGAACTGCTGCTCCTGCCCATCCGGTGTCTGCACCCGCACTTCGCCTGCCTTGAGCAGCGTGAGCAGCGGGGCATGGCGCGGCGCGATGCCGAGCTCACCTTGCGTGCCGGGCGCGAACACCATGGACGCGGCGCCCGAGAAGATCTCTCCCTCGGCGCTGACGATGTCCACATGAATCGTGTTCGCTGCTGCGGTTGCCATTTCGTTGCTCTCGCGTCTGACTACTTAGTTGAGCGTCTTCGCCTTCTCGACCGCTTCCTCGATCGAGCCGACCATGTAGAACGCCTGCTCCGGCAGGTGATCGTATTCGCCCGACAGGATGCCCTTGAAGCCGCGGATGGTGTCGGCCAGCGGGACGATCTTGCCGTCCTGGCCGGTGAACACCTTCGCGACGTTGAACGGCTGCGACAGGAAGTTGCGAACCTTGCGTGCGCGGAACACGGTCTGCTTGTCTTCTTCGCTCAACTCGTCCATGCCGAGGATCGCGATGATGTCCTGCAGTTCCTTGTAACGCTGCAACACGGCCTGAACGCCGCGCGCGGTGTTGTAGTGCTCCTCGCCGACGACCAGCGGATCGAGCTGGCGGCTGGTCGAGTCGAGCGGATCCACCGCGGGGTAAATACCCAGCGCGGCGACCTGGCGGGAGAGCACGACGGTGGCGTCGAGGTGCGCGAAGGTCGTCGCGGGAGACGGGTCGGTCAGGTCGTCCGCGGGAACGTACACGGCCTGGATCGAGGTGATCGAGCCCGTCTTCGTCGAGGTGATGCGCTCCTGCAGAACGCCCATTTCCTCGGCGAGGGTCGGCTGGTAACCCACCGCCGACGGCATGCGGCCGAGCAGCGCCGACACTTCCGTGCCCGCGA
>JAEZCR010000263.1 GCA_023433465.1 Pseudomonadota bacterium
ACCATGCGGTATTCGAGCGTCGCGACCTTGCCGAGCAGGTCCTTCACTTCGGCCGAGTTCTGCACGCCGGGTAGTTGCACGACGATGCGGTTCAGGCCCTGGCGCTGCACGATGGGCTCGGACACCCCGAGCTCGTTGACGCGATTGCGAAGCGTGGTGATGTTGGCGGTGATCGCGAAGTCCTGGCGTTCACGCACCTGCTGCAGCGTCATCACGCAGTCCACCGCCGGACCCGTGCTGACGTCGGCGTCCCGGCACGCGATGTCGGGCTGCGCCTTGTTGAGCGCCGTGCGCACCTGGCCGCGATCGGCGCCGGGCGGCAGCAGTACGCGCAGGCCGTTCGGGATGTCCGAGTCGACCGTCAGCGTGGAGATGTCGGTGAACGGGATGCCGCCGGTATTGAGCGCACGCCGGAAATCCTGCTCGTAGGTGTTCAGCAGCTGCGCGACCGCGCCGTTCACGTCGACTTCGTACAGTAGATAGAGACCGCCGCGCAGGTCGAGACCGAGCGGCATCGCGCGCAGCCCCAGCCACGTCACCCAGCGCGGGGCGCGCGAGGCATAGGACATCGCGTTGACGTAGTCCTTGGTGAGGCCGTTGGTCTCGTTCTTTACGACGTCGCGCGCCTTGAGCTGCTGGTCGCCGTCCGGGAAACGGATCATCACGTTGCCGTCATCCAGGTAGATGCGGTTGAACGTGACGCCGGCGCCCTTGATGACGTCCTCGACCTTCCTGAGCTCCTCGGTGGTCATCGCGGCGCGATCCTTGCGCGCCACCTGCAGCGCATAGTCGTCGCCGAAGAAGTTAGGCAGCGCGAAGATCAGCGCGACCAGCAGGACTACCGAAACGAGGATGTATTTCCAGCGCGCGTACTCGAGCATGAATCGACCTCAGGCTCCCTTCAGAGTGCCTTTCGGCACCAGAGTGGTGACCTGAAAGCGCTGCACCTTGATACGCACGTTGTCGGCGATTTCAAGCGTGAGGAACTGGTCGCCGATCTCGACGATGCGGCCGAGAATGCCACCGGCGGTGACGACTTCGTCCCCCGCGGCGAGCTTGCTCAGCATGGCCTGGTGCTCTTTCTGCTTCTTCTGCTGCGGACGGATCAGAAGGAAATAGAAGATGACGACGAAGACCGCCATCATGATGAGCGGCATGGCGCCGGAACCGGCCGGGGCGCCGCCCGCGGCCTGAGCCATCGCGTCGGGGATCAATGAATTCATGGTGTTAACTCACACGTAGTGGACGGACCACCGCAGCGAGGGGCGGCGGGGGCCGCGTATTTTGGCCGAAAAACAAATCTATGCCACCACGAGTTTTTCCGGGCCCTCCGGGGTCGGGCAATACTGCCTGACCACGCTATCCAGACTCCCCGATTCGATGCCGGCGCGCAGTCGCCGCATGAGCTCCAGGTAGTAGTGCAGGTTGTGGATGGTATTGAGCCGGGAGCCGAGAATTTCGTTGCAGCGGTCGAGATGCCGCAGATAGGCCCGGGAGAAGTTCGTGCAGGTGTAACACGCACATTCCGGGTCGAGCGGTCCGGTGTCGGCCTGGTGGGCCGCGTTGCGGATGTTCACCACGCCCTGTGACGTGAACAGGTGTCCGTTGCGTGCGTGCCGCGTCGGCATCACACAGTCGAACATGTCGATGCCCCGCAGCACCGCGGCCACGATGTCCTGGGGTCGACCGACGCCCATGAGATATCGAGGACGGTCGGCCGGCATGTGCGGCACGAGACCTTCGAGGATCCGCAGGCGTTCCTCTTCGGGTTCTCCCACCGCCAATCCACCCACCGCGTAACCCTTCCAGGGCAGGCGCGACAAGGTCTCGAGCGACGCGAGGCGCAGCGGCAGGTGCATGCCACCCTGCACGATGCCAAACAACTCGCCGGGCGGTTGTTCGCCCTGCGCTCCGCGGCCGTAGTAGTGCTCGAAGCTGCGCTGCTCCCACCTCATCGATCGCTCCATCGAATCGCGCGCCTGCTTCTCCGTCGCCGGGTAAGGCGTGCAGTCGTCGAGCGCCATCGCGATGTCGGAGCCGAGCGCGAGCTGCGTATCCATCGAGTCTTCGGGCGTGAGGCGCACGGCGCTGCCGTCGATCGGCGAGCGGAACTGCACGCCCTCCTCCGTGATCTTGCGCAGGCTCTCGAGGCTGAAGACCTGGAATCCGCCGGAGTCGGTGAGGATGGGCCTCTTCCAGTGCATGAACCCGTGGAGCCCTCCGTGCGCGCGCATGACCTCGTTTCCGGGGCGCAGCATCAGGTGAAACGTGTTGCCGAGCACGATGTCCGCGCCGAGTCCGGCGAGTTCCTCGGGCGTCATCGCCTTGACCGTGCCGTACGTGCCGACCGGCATGAATGCCGGCGTCTCGACGACGCCATGCGCGAGCTCGAGCCGGCCGCGGCGGGCCGCGCCCGCGGTACCTGACAAGGTGAAATTGGCTGTCATGAAAGAGGGATGGATTCGCGGCGCGCGAGCGCGTCGGGTGTCGGATTCACGAACATGGCGTCACCGTAGCTGAAAAAGCGGTACTGCGCGTCGACCGCGTGCCGATAGGCGGCCAGCACGGCCTCGCGGCCCGCGAACGCGCTCACCAGCATCAGCAGCGTCGACTCGGGCAGATGGAAATTCGTGACCATCGCGTCGACGACCTGGAACTTGAATCCCGGCACGATGAACAGCGACGAATCGCCGACGTACGGCTCGAGCCGGCCCTTGCCGGCCGCGCTTTCGAGCGCTCGCACGACGGTCGTGCCCACCGCGACCACGCGGCCGCCGCGCGCGCGGGTTCGCGCGACGGCCTCGCACGCCGCCTCGCTCACTTCGACGAACTCCGCGTGCATCACGTGCGCGCCCACCGCGTCCGTGCGCACGGGCTGAAACGTGCCGGCGCCCACGTGCAGCGTCACGAACGCGCGCTCGACGCCGCGCGCTTCGATGGCCGCGAGCAGTTCGCCGTCGAAATGCAGGCTCGCGGTCGGCGCCGCGACGGCGCCGCGCTTGCGCGCGAACACGCTCTGGTATCGCGTGCTGTCGGCCGCGTCGGGATCGCGCCGGATGTACGGCGGCAACGGCATTTGCCCGTAGCGCTCGAAGAAATTCAGCGGCGGTTCCGGTAGTTCGACCACCCACAGGTCGGCGCGCCGCTCGACGACCCGGATGACGCCACCGCGGCTGCTGAGCCGCATCGCAGGTTTGAGCGGCTTGCTCGCGCGCGCATGCACCAGGGCCTGCGCGCCATCGAGCGGCCGCTCGAGCAACAGTTCGACCTTGCCGCCGGATTCCTTGAGCGCGAAGAGCCGCGCGGGAATCACGCGCGTGTCGTTGAAGACCAGCAGGTCACCACGCTCGAGCAGCTGCGGCAATTCGCGGAACTGGCGATCCGCCAGCGCTCCGCTCGCGCCGTCGAGAGTCAGCAAGCGGCTCGCCGATCTCTCGGCGAGCGGTTGCTGGGCTATCAGGTGTTCGGGAAGTTCGTAGTGAAAGTCGGCGCGGCGCACGACGGCGAGTTTACCGCCGTGGCCGCGGAGGTTTTACAAGTCGGTGCTGGCTCCGCCGGGCGCATCCGGGCTCGGAGGCGCGTGGGGCGCCGGAGGCGCAGGCAAGCCTGGCGGCACACCGGGCACCGCCATTTCGAAATGATCGATCGTTTCTCCATACTGGGGTTCGGGCATCGTCACGGCCAGCGTGAGCGACTTACGTTGCCGCAATACACCGAGATTGAGTTTCTCGCCCGGCTTGTAGGAGCTCAGGATCCGAAGCGCGTGCGCGCCGTCCTCGGGCTTGCGCCCGTCGATCGTCTGGATCACGTCGCCGTCTTCCAGCTTGAACGTATCCGACTTCGGAGCCTGCACGACGAGCACGCCGCTGTTGGTTCCGAAGTACGCACCGAGTTTCGGCGTGAGGCTGGCGAGCTCCAGTCCTCCGAACGCCCCAGGCCCGAAACGTCGGAACTGCATGACGTGCGGAAGGACGTCGGCTCCCGGTCCCGGAACGAAGCCATTACCGAACGCGCCGGCCACCGCGCCCTCGGGCAATTGCATGTTGAACACGCGATGACCCGGGAACGCCAGGGGTCGCGCGACGACCAGGTAGTCGTGCTTCTTGCCGTTGCGCAGCACGACGACTTTCACCTTCTGGTCGGGCTTCACGTTGCGCATCTCGTCGACCACCGCGCGGCCGTTGTTCTCGCCGCTGATCGTCTTGCCGTCGATCGCCACGATCACGTCGCCCTCCTTGATGCCGGCCTCCTCTGCCGGTCCGCCCGGACTCACGCCGAGCACGCGCGCGCCGTCCTTGGTGCCGTCGATCTGCACGCCGAGCATCGCGCGCCGTGGACCGCCGCGCTCGATGAACACCAACCGGTTCGCTTCGCCGCCCAACTGCGTCGACAGCTCCGCGACTTCGCGCGCGGCCTCGTCGAGGCGCTTGCGCGCTTCCTCCAGCTTCGCGCGGGTCTTGGCGTCGTCGGTGTCCCGCTGCAGATCCGCAACCTCGGAATTCTTTCCGCCACGCTTCGGTGCGCTGGTGGAATCCGGGGGCGTCTGCGCGAAAGCCGCGGCGCTCGAGGCCAACAAACAGGCAATCATCAGCTTTTTCATGGAAGTCTCCGCAAAGATCAAAGACTGGCGCTCAGCATTTCCGCGTAGCGCACTCGGGTATACGAATCGACCAGTTCGGCGCGCGTCCGCTCGAGACTGGCCACGTCGGCCTTGCCGGCGCGCGCACGCGCGTCGTTCAGCGCCTCGTCGATGATCGCGATGTGATCCTCGAGCGCGGCGACGGCGAAATAGGTATCGGCGCGCACGATGCGCGGTTCGGTGAAGCGCAGGGGCGGTTCCGCGACCGCCGCGCTCGCGACCAGCGGCGCACCCGGCTGTTCGAATCGCCACACGCTCACGCTCACCAGCGCGATGGCCAACGCGCCGGCGACCCCGCGCGCGACCGCCCGGTGGCGGCGCGAACGCCTCTGCCGCGCGGCGTGCCGCTCGAGCATCGCGTCGTAATCGAATCCCGGCGCAACCGCGCCGGCGTATGCATCGAGCCTCTTGAGTCGTGCCCCAAGCTCGAGGTCGAGGCTATCTACGGTGTCCATCTACTCACTCCTTCAACGGCACGCACGGCACGGCGGCCGGCGGCGTCGACAAGTCATCCCGCAGACGCGCGTGTCCGCGCGCGAGCTGCGACTTCGAAAAACTCACGGTGCGATCGAAGGCCTTCGCGATCTCCTCGTGCGACCAGCCTTCGACGTCGTAGAGCCAAACCACCGTGCGCGTAACAGGCGACAGGCGCGCGAGCGCGCGATCGAGGTCGATCAGGTCGCCCGCGCGGCCTTCGGTTTCCACGGGCAGCACTGCCGCGGGATCGGTCAGCGACTCGAGTGCGACGCGCGCGCGTTGCCAGGGGGAACGGAAGGCCATGAGACAGCGGCTGACGGCGATCCGGCGGACCCAAACTCCGAACGGCGCTTCGCCGCGAAAATCGTCCAGGTGCTCGAACATCGCGATCAGCGTGTCCTGCAACAGGTCCTCGGCGAGCTGCCGATGGGCGACGAGACGGCGAATGATGCCGAGGGTGGCCGGCGCGATGCGCTCGAAAAGCGCACCGCG
>JAEZCR010000035.1 GCA_023433465.1 Pseudomonadota bacterium
CGCCGGAAGTCGCGGTGGGCGCGGCCACCTTTGCCGTGATCGTGGGTGCGCTGGTCGCGGGTCCGATCACGGGGTGGTTAGTCAGGCGTCGGGGACTGACGGGACCGCGAGGCGAGTCCGCCGCCTCCTGGGTGGCTCCGGTGGAGACCCCGTCCGCCGCCGCGACTTCGGTTCCGCGCACCTTCCAGGTCTGGTTGCTCATCGTGATGGCCGTGCTTGCCGGCGCGACCGTGAATACGTGGGCGCGGCGCGCCGGACTCGTGCTGCCCGGATTCCTGACCGCGATGCTCGTCGGCGTCGCGATCGCGAACTTTCTCGACGTGTGCGGCCGGAAGATCGACATGTATCCCATCGAGCGCGCCGGGCAGCTCGCATTGCAGGCCTTCCTCGCGATGTATCTGATGAGCCTGAAGCTGTGGACGCTCGGTGCGGTGATCGGCCTGCTCGCGATCGACGTGCTGCTGCAGGTGCTCGTCGCGTCGGCCATCGGCATGTTGCTGCTGTTCCGCTGGCTCGGGCGCGATTACGATGCCGCGGTCACGGTGGGCGGCTTCCTCGGGTTCGGGTTGAGCTCGATGCCGGTCGCGATGGCCACGATGGACAGCCTCGCATCGCGTTACGGGCCATCGCCGAGGGCGTTCCTGCTCGTCACGCTCGCGGGGTCGTTCTTCGTCGACCTGGCCAATGCCTTCATCGTGAAGGGCTTTCTCATGATCCCGGGAGTTCGCTGAATTCGATGCCTCGCCTGAACCGCAGGTCCCTGCCGCTTCCGACTGTCGCGCTCGCGCGTTTTCTCCTCGGCAAATACCTGGTGCATTCGACACCCGAAGGCCGCATCGCCGGACGCGTCGTCGAGACCGAAGCCTATCCACCGGGCGATCCGACCGGATACGCGCGTCCGGGCCGCACGGTCAGCAACGCGCCGCTGTTCGAGGCGCGCGGTCACGGCTACGTGCGCATGGTGTACGGCGCCTGCCTCACGCTGAATCTCGCCGCCGAAGAAGAGGGCACGGGCGCGGCCGTGTTGATCCGTGCGCTCGAGCCGACGGAGGGCATCGAGCTCATGCTGCGTAATCGGCCCACGTCGCGGCTGCGCGACCTCGCGCGCGGGCCCGGACGGGTCTGCGCCGCGCTCGGGATCGGGCTCGAACTGACGGGCCTCGATCTCACGCGCAGCCGGACTCTGTGGCTGGAAGAGCGCGCGTCGAGCCGTGCCGTGGATATCCAGGTGTCCACGCGCATCGGATTGTCCCGCGATCAGCATCGGCGTCTCAGGTTTCTCGAACGCGGCAGTCCTTTCGTGAGCGTTCCGCCATAATGCGCGGCATGTTTCGACCGATCCTGGTTCTCGCGCTCGAATTTCCGCTGGCCCACACCGCGGGGGCTGCCGAACCCGCGATGCTCACCGAGGAATCCTTTCGCGCGAACATGGGTTTCGCGCCCGCGTTGCGCATCTCCTATCGCAATCTCGCCTGTCAGCCGGTGGGATTCGAGGAGTTCGCGCGACAGATGTCGCTCGAGGGCATGCGCACCGATACGGATCGATCGGCGGACGGGACCGCGATCACGCTGACCATTCGCGGTCGCGGCGCATCCGCGTGTCCGTCGCCCTATCCACCGATCACGCACATGCCGGCCTTCGACCTGCTTGACCTCGACGGCAGACGCATCACGGCCGCGAGCCTGAAAGGCAAGCCGACGCTGGTGAACTTCTACTTCGCGACGTGTATCCCGTGCATCCTGGAGGTGGGTCCGCTGAACGAGTTCGCGGCGGCGCGGCCGCACATGAATTTCGTGGCCATCACGTTCGACGAGCCCGACGAGGCGCGCGGGTTCGTGAACCGCTACGGTTTCAAATGGCGCGTCGTGCCGAACGCGCGCGATTTCATCGACCAGGTGCGCGTGAAGAGTTACCCGATGATGGCGCTGTTCGATGAGCACGGCCGGCTCCTGGGCACGAAGCGGGGCGGCGCGCGCGATGAGCTGGAGGCCGCGAACGTCGGTCCGCAGCTCGCGCGCTGGACGGACGGGTTGTTGCGCAACGCAAAAAAGTGATCGGTGCGTCAACGCGCGCGGGGCGAGCGCGTTAGGGAAGCCATGTCTGCCAGCCGCAAGGACATTGCCGCGGCCATCGCCGCGAACCGGTTCGGCCTCGGCGCTCGACCGGGCGAGCTTGCGGTCATCGCGGGCGATCCGGACGGCTGGCTGCGGCGCCAGCTGCGCGGAAAACCTTCCGGGATCGAAGGGGAGGGTCTCGAGCCCTCGAGCAAGACCCTTGCGAAAGTCATCGGACTTCGCAACGAGGCGCGCGCGCAGCGGCGCGAAAACCGCGAGGCCGCGGGCCCGGACGAGGCTGCGGCGAAAGTCGCGTTCAAGCTCGGGGCTATCTACCGTCCCGTTTACCTGGACGAGTCCTTCGCCCGCCTGGCGCATTCCGTGAACACCGATCGGCCGTTCCTCGAGCGGCTCACGCAGTTCTGGACTAATCACTTCGCCGTGTCGGTGGACAAGATCGCCGTGCTCGGCCTCGCCGGCGCGATGGAACGCGAGGCGATCCGCCCGCACGTCACCGGCAGTTTCACGGACTTGTTGCTCGCGGTGGAGCGCCATCCTGCGATGCTGCTCTATCTCGACAATCATCTATCCATCGGCCCGAATTCGCGCGCGGCCACGCTGGTCAGCCGGCGCGGGTCCGGCCGCAAGCTCGGCATCAACGAGAATCTGGCACGCGAGATCCTGGAACTGCACACGCTGGGCGTGAACGGCGGCTATTCGCAGGCGGACGTGACGACATTCGCGCAGGCGCTGTCCGGCTGGTCCATCGGCGGCGAAGGAGATGCGCGGCGATTCGCGCGGCTCGGCGGCGACGGCGGCAAGCCCGGCGAATTCCAGTTCCGCGAGCCGTTCCACGAACCGGGCGCCAAGCGGGTCCTCGGCAGAAGTTACGCCGACGACGGCGCAAAGCAGGGCGAAGCGATCCTGCGCGACCTTGCGCTGCGTCCGGAAACCGCGCGGCACGTGTGCACGAAGCTCGCGCGGCACTTCATCGCCGACGATCCGCCGCGCGCTGCCGTGGAGCGCATGACGAAGGCCTGGATGGATAGCCGCGCGAGTCTGCCCGCGATTTATGACGCGCTGATCGATTCGCCCGAGGCGTGGGTCGAGCCGCTCGCGAAGTTCAAGACGCCGGCTGACTACATCTACTCGTCCTGGCGAGGCCTGGGGATTCCGCTGCGCGAGAAGCGGCGCTCGCTGGCGTCGTTCGAGGCGCTCGGACAGCGCAATCTCATGCCCGGATCTCCCGCGGGCTGGCCCGATCGCAGCGCCGACTGGGATGGATCGTCCGCGCTGCTGAAGCGCATCGCGTGGGCCGACGTCGTCGCGCAACGCATGGGCGACGCGCGTAATGCGCGCGAGCTCGCGCCCGACTTGTTGGGCGCCTCGTTGTCGGACTCGACGGCGATGGCGATCGCCCGCGCGGAGAGCGGGTCGCAGGCGCTCACGCTGTTGCTGGCGTCGCCCGAGTTCATGCGTCGTTAGGAGTTTCGATGACCAGGCAACTCTCCCGTCGCCGATTCCTCGAAGCGTCGCTGTTCGCCGGAGCGATCGCGACCGTCATGACCCGGCTGGCGTTCGCGGGCGCGCCGACGGATGCGCGTTTCGTGTTCGTATTGCTGCGCGGAGGCCTGGATGGCCTCTCCGCCGTGCCGCCGGTGGGCGACCCGAACTACGCGGGCCTGCGTGGCCAGATCGCGCTCGCGAAGTCGGGCGCGGACGCGGCGTTGCCGATCGGCGGAATCTTCGGGCTGCATCCGGCCTGCATGTTCCTGCATTCGTGTTACGCCGCGAAGGAGCTCGCCGTGTTGCACGCGGTCGCGACGCCGTATCGCGAGCGTTCGCATTTCGACGCGCAGAACGTGCTCGAGAGCGGTGACGCGCGTCCGCAGGGAATGCAGAGCGGATGGATCAACCGCGCGCTGGCGTCATTGCCGGGGACACCCGGGCGCGAAGCCGGTGTCGCGCTCGGCGCGAACGTGCCGCTCGCGATGCGCGGGCCCGCGGAAGTCGCGTCCTGGTCGCCGACGAAGCTCGCGGCGCTCGACGATTCGACGCTGGCGCGGATCACTGATCTGTATGCCCAGGATCCGCTGCTGGCGCGGCGTCTCGCGGATGCGCTCGAGAGCGACGCCATCGCGACCGCCGCGCAGGAAGCGGCGAATGCGGAGGACGAAGAGGCGCCGATGATGGCCGCGGCCGCGAGCGGTGAGCAGGGCACACCCAGTTTGCGCCGCGCGTTCAACGCGCGTTACAGCGAGACCGCGCGCGCCGCGGCTGGATTCCTGCGGCGCGAGGATGGGCCGCGCGTCGCGATGTTCGATACGACCGGGTGGGATACACACGCGAACGAGGGCGGGGCGCAGGGGCAGCTCGCGCTGCGGTTGCGCGCGCTCGACTCGGGGCTCGAGGCGTTGAAGGATTCGCTCGGTCCTGTCTGGAAGAACACGGTCGTGCTGGTGGCGACGGAGTTCGGACGTACCGCGGCCATCAACGGCACTCGCGGAACGGATCACGGGACTGGGGCCGCGGCGTTCTTGTTAGGCGGCGCCGTCGCGGGTGGACGCGTCGTCACGGATTGGCCGGGCCTGGCGCGCGCGAGCCTGCTCGAGAACCGCGATCTGAAGCCTACGCTGGACCTGCGGGCCGTGATGAAAGGTGTGCTGCACGATCACTTGCGAGTGCCGGTGAATGCGCTCGACGACGCGGTATTTCCGGGCAGCGAGACGGTCAAGCGAATCGAGGGGCTCGTCCGATCGGCCTGAATGAGATCTGTCCCCTTTTGCTAGGCCGTAACGGGGACGGGTTTGAGTTTGGCTTCGCGGATGGGGAGGTTCACCAGGGCGGCGAGCAGCGCGAGCGCGGCATCGGCATACCACATCCACGAGAAATCGCCGAAGCGCGTCATGGCCCAGCCGCCGAGCGAGGCGCCGAAGAAGCCGCCGATCTGGTGCGTGAACGTCGCGAGGCCGAACAGCGTCGCGAGGTAACGGATTCCGAATAGTTTGCCGATGAGGCCCGCGGTCGGCGGCACGGTCGCGAGCCACGTGAAGCCGAGCACGGCGGCGAACACGTAGAACGTCGCCGGTGTCTTGGGCGCCGCCAGGTAGATGAGTACGGCCACGGCGCGGCTCGCGTACATCGCGAACAGCAGGTACTTCATGCGCATCACGCCGCCTGCCCAGCCGGCCCACAAACTACCCGCGACGTTGGCGAGGCCGATGATGGCGAGAGACAGGGAGGCGACCGAGGCCGGCAGCATGCAGAGCTGTACCTCGCCCGGCAGGTGAGTCACCAGGAACGCGATGTGGAATCCGCAGGTGAAGAAGCCGAGGTGCAGGCACCAGTAGCTGCGATCGCGCGCCGCGATGCGCAATTGTTCGCGCAGCGTGAGCGCCGACGCGGCGGGAACGGCGTGCATCGCGGCCGCCGCCTCGGCGCGCGCATCCTTCGAATCGTCCGGCTTCGGCTTCCGCAACAGGGGCCGCATCAGCGGAATGGTCGCGAGCGCGGCGAGGGTCATCGCCCACATGCCCGCCATCCAGCCGAACGCGCTGATCAGCGCCTGGTTCAGGTTCGCGAACACGAACTGGCCGAGACTGCCGCCGGCGTTGATGAACCCCGACGCGAACGAGCGTGACTGCGCCGGCACGCGTTGCGCGACCACGCCGAACAACACGCCGAAGCTGCCCGCGCCCGCGCCGGCCGCGACCAGCACGCCGAGCGTCACGACGAACGCGAACTCGCTCGACGCGAACGGCGTGAGCGCGACGCCCACGGCCAGCATCAATGCGCCGGTGAGGAGGACCGGGCGCGCACCGTGACGGTCGGCGAGGGCGCCGAACGCCGGCTGCGCGACGCCCCACATGAGCTGGCCGATCGCCATCGCGAAACTCATCGCGGCGTAACCGACGTGGGTGCTGTCGATGATCGGCGCGATGTAGAGGCCCAGCGACTGCCGCAGGCCCATCGTGATCATGAGGATCGAGCCCGCGGCGATCATGACGCCGAGCAGGCGTTTGTCGACTCCGTTCATCTTGCGCATCTTCCGCGAGCCGGCGTCCACGCGCCAAGGCCAGTTGCACGCGAATTTCTGTTCTGTACTTAAGGAGAGCTGTTTCCCCACGCGAACCTGGCGAGCCGGTTTCGTCGAAATTGTCCAGGAATGTCAATAACTTACACCTGGAGAGACGCGGCCGTGCGCTGGCCCGCCGCGCTGCGCCGAAACGCTTTCCCATGAAATAGTTGCCTTGACAACTATTGCAGCGGCACGCGATTCTGCGCGCCCCGTCACTTCACCGCGAGTGCCCATGACCGCCGCCGCCCGATCCGTACGCGAACGACTACGTGACACGCCCGAGATCGTGCCGCCGCCCGAGGACGATCCGCATCGCATGATCTGCCGGCAGTTGAAGCTGGTGGTGAACTCGCTCGTACGGCGCGTCGACCGGCACATGCAGCCGCTCGAGCTCACCGGCATGCAGTGGGAGCCGGTGCTCATGCTCTGGCTCAAGCGTGCCGACACCGTCGCGGGTCTCGCGCGCATGACGGGCGTCGGATTCGCTTCGATGAGCCGCATGCTCGACCGCCTCGAAGAGAAGGACCTGCTGCGCCGGGAACGCAGCGAAACCGATCGCCGCGTGGTTCACCTGCATCTCACGCCGAAGGGCAAGAAGATAGCCAACAAGATCTGGCCGATCGTGGTCGAGGGCATGCACGTGCACCTCGATGGATTCAAGAAGGAAGAACTCGCGCAGTTCAACGGCTTGCTCGGCCGGATGCTCGCGAACGGAGCCCGCGATGACGCGCACTGATTTCTTTCGCACCGGATTGTTGGCGCTCGCCGCGTTGACACTCGCCGCCTGTGGCGGCGATAACGCCGGCCCGCCGCCGCCGCCCGAAGTGGGCGTCATCACGCTCGCGCCGCGTTCGATCTCGATCACCGACCAGCTGCCGGGACGCACCACCGCGTTCCGCGTCGCGGAAGTCCGCCCGCAGGTCACCGGCATCGTGCAGAGGCGGCTGTTCGCCGAGGGCACGGAAGTGAAGGCGGGCCAGCAGCTGTTCCAGATCGACGCGGGCAGTTATCGCGCCGCGCTGTCTCAGGCCGAGGCCGCGCTCAAGCGCGCCGAGGCGCAGGCCGTCACCGCGAAACTCCTGGAAGAAAGATACGCGCCGCTGATCGCGGCGAACGCGGTTTCGAAGCAGGAGAACGACGAAGTGATCGCGGCGCGCGCCCGCGCGGAAGCCGACATCGCCGCCGCCCGCGCGCAGGTCGAAAGCGCGCGGATCGATCTCGTCTACACGCAGGTGTTGTCGCCGATCACCGGCCGGATCGGCCGCGCGCTCGTCACCGAAGGCGCGCTGGTCACATCGGGACAACAGGCCGCGCTCGCGACCGTGCAGCAGCTCGATCCCATCTACGTCGACATCACGCAGTCGTCGACCGAACTGCTGCGCCTGCAGCGCCAGCTCGCGAGCGGAGAGCTCGTGAAGACCGACAACGACGAGACCGAGGTCGGCCTCACGCTCGAGGACGGCAGCACGTATTCCGAGCCCGGACGCCTCAAGGTCGCCGAAGTGTCGGTCGATCCCTCGACGGGCTCCGTCGTGTTGCGCGCCGTGTTCCCGAACCCGAAGCGCGAGCTGCTGCCGGGCATGTTCGTGCGCGCGACGTTGACGCGTGGAACACGCTCGGCGGCGCTGCTCGTGCCGCAGCGCGGTGTCTCGCACACCCCGCGCGGCGAGGCCACCGTCATGGTGGTCGGCCCGGACGACAAGGTGAGCGAACGCGCGGTGACCGCGGACCGCGCGATCGACGGCGAGTGGCTCATCACCGCCGGACTCGCGCCCGGGGATCGGGTGGTGCTCGATGGCCTGCAGAAGATCAAGCCGGGCGCCCAGGTGCGCACGGTGCCCGCGGCCGAGCAGGCCAGCGCCGAGCGGCGCGCGGAGACCGCGTCCACCGGGATCGCGCAGCGCTGATCCGTCCCAGTCAACGAATTCCGGGTGAATAGCTAGTCATGCTCTCGCGCTTCTTCATCGATCGGCCCATCTTCGCGTGGGTCATCGCGATCATCACGATGATCGCGGGCGGCCTCGCCGTCACCACGCTGCCCGTGCGCCAGTACCCGGCGATCGCGCCGCCGACCGTCGGCATCAACACGAACTACCCGGGCGCCTCCGCGCAGACGCTGCAGGACACGGTCATCCAGGTCATCGAGCAGGCGCTCAACGGCATCGACAACCTCACGTACATCACGTCCGAGGCGAACTCGGACGGCAGCGCGTCGATCACGCTGACCTTCGCGCAGGGCACCAATCCGGACACGGCGCAGGTGCAGGTGCAGAACAAGCTGCAGACCGCGATGCCGCTGCTGCCGCAGGAGGTCCAACAGTCGGGCATCCGGGTCAACAAACCGGCGCGCAACTTCCTCGTCGTCATGGGCATCATTTCCGCCGACGGCAGCATGAGCAGCGAGGACCTGACCGACTACGTCGCGACGAACTTCCTCGATCCGCTCAACCGCACGGCGGGCGTCGGCGACGTCACGATGTTCGGCGCGCAATACGCGATGCGCATCTGGCTCGACCCCGCGAAGCTCAACAACTACGGGCTCACGACGGGCGACGTCGTGACGGCGATCCGCACGCAGAACGTGCAGGTCTCCGTCGGACAGCTCGGCGGCCTGCCGGCGGCGCCTGGCCAGGCGATCACGGCGAGCATCATCGGGCCCACGCGGTTCTCGACCGCGGACCAGTTCAAGGACATCCTGCTGCG
>JAEZCR010000280.1 GCA_023433465.1 Pseudomonadota bacterium
GTCAGAACGATGGGCGGCGGGGTCTTGCGGCCGCGTTGCTCGCGCAGGATTCCGAGGCCACTGTCTGCGTCGCGTATCAGCGCGTCGCGTGCCCGGCCGCGCTTGAGCCGGTAGTAACGATAGCCGAGGAACACGAAGTGACCGTCGTGCATCCAGGAGAGCAGGGCGCGCGCTTCGCTCGCATGCGAACGCGGCACCGGTAGTTCGACGGCGTCGAGCTCGTTGGCCACCGCGCGCACGCGCTCGAGCATTCCGGGGAAGTCTTCCACGGCGCGCCGCACGTCTTCGAGCGTCGCGCGCAGGCGCTGTTCGAGCTCACGGGCATGCGCCGCGTCGCGCGGCCGGTCGATCTCGACCATCTGCCAGGATTCCATGCGTGAGTGACTTTCCGTCGCGGGATCGGCCGCCACTTCGACGAGCTGGCCGCGGGCGTCGCGTTTCACCGCGAGCACCGGGTGCACGATCAGATGCACGGCGATGTTCATCTGGCTGAAGGCGAGACCGATCGAGTCCACGAGGAAGGGCATGTCGGGCGCGACGACGCGCACGAGCGCGCGATGCGACGCGGTCGGGGCATTTTCGTTGAGCGGACCCGCGAGACCGACCAGCACCTGGCGGCCGGCGCGTTTGCGCCCGAACTCGAGGTGCGCGAGCGCCGCGGCGGCGAGATCCGCGGGAGCGTGCGCGCGCAGGTCTTCCTCGGCGACACCACGAAAATAGCCGCGCAGGAATTCGGCCGCGAGCTTGCGCCGCGACGCGGGCACCTTCCTGCGAGCCTGCTCGACTATCTTCTCGATCAGCGCCAGTCGTGCGGCGGGAATCTTGCCGAGCATTCAGGGACCTCGTTCGTGAATACGCATGCCGGTCACTCCGCGTGGGCGGGACCGAGCTCGACGGCCCGGCCCAGCAACACTCTCAGCAACCGATCGAGTGTCGCGCGATCCTGTTTCGAAAGGGAGGCGAGCAGACCCCGCTCGTACTCCAGCGCCATCGGCACGACCTGCGCGTAAACGCGCGCGCCGGCGCTCGTGAGATGCAGGTGAGTGCGGCGCCGGTCGGCCGCGGCCGTCGTGCGGCGCAGGCGCCCGGCCGCGAGCAACGAGGCGACGGCGCGGCTCACCGCAACCTTGTCCATCGCCGTGCGCGCGGTGACTTCGGCCGCGGACAGGCCGGGATTCGAGGCGAGCACCGCCATCACCCGCCATTCCGGAATCGACAGGCCGAAATGCGCGAAATAGGCCGCCGCAATGGCGGAACTGACCGTGTTGGACAGCACTGACAGGCGGAATGGCAGAAATCCTTCCAGGTGCAGCTTCTCGCGTCGCGTCATGCCGGGTCTTGCGCCTTTCGTATCCGGGCGGAATGGTTACAATTGTAACTAAATCATTTTCCTTCCGGAGGCCGTAATGGCTGCCTCTGTCGATACCAATCCCATGGGGACCGACGGATTCGAATTCGTCGAGTACACCGCGCCCCATCCCCAGCAGCTTCGCGACCTCTTCGAGCAGATGGGCTTCCCCGTCGTGGCCCGACACCGCTCGAAGAACGTCACGCTGCACTCGCAGGGGGACATCAACTTCATCATCAATGCCGAGCCGGATTCGTTCGCGCAGAAATTCGCGCAGGCGCACGGGCCGTCGGTCTGCGCGATGGCATTTCGCGTAAGGGACGCGGCCGCGGCGTTCGAACGCGCCATCGCGCTCGGCGCGGAGCCGCACCGCAACAGCGTTGGACCGATGGAGCTCAACATCCCCGCGATCAAGGGCATCGGCGGCTCGTTGATCTATTTCGTGGACCGGTACGGCGATCATTCGATCTACGACGTCGACTTTCGTCCCGTGTCGGCCCCACCGCTCGAGCCCGCGAGGCTCACGGTAATAGATCACCTGACGCACAACGTGCACCGCGGCAACATGGACAAGTGGACCGAGTTCTACGAGCGCCTGTTCAACTTCCGTGAGATTCGCTACTTCGACATCGAGGGAAAGAAGACCGGCCTGTTCTCGCGCGCGCTGACGAGCCCGTGCGGCAAGATCCGCATTCCGATCAACGAATCGCAGGACGACAAGTCGCAGATCGAGGAGTACCTGCGCGAATACCGCGGCGAGGGCATCCAGCACATCGCGTTGGCGTCGGAGGACATCTACGATACCGTGGACGTGCTGCGCGGCCGCGGCGTCGCGTTCCAGGACACACCTGATACCTACTACGAAGGCGTCGACGCGCGCGTCAAGGGACACGAGGAGGATATCGAGGCGCTGCGCAGCCGACGTATCCTCATCGACGGCAACGGCACGACGGAAGAAGGGCTGCTGCTGCAGATCTTCACCGCGAACGTGATCGGGCCTATCTTCTTCGAGATCATCCAGCGCAAGGGCAACCAGGGTTTCGGCGAGGGCAACTTCAAGGCATTGTTCGAATCCATCGAACTCGACCAGATGCGAAGAGGTGTCATTTGAGTCTCGAGCTCCATACCTACTGGCGCAGTTCCGCGTCGTACCGGGTGCGAATCGCGCTCAATCTGAAATCGCTGCCCTACGAGACCCACGCGGTCAACCTGGTGAAGGACGGCGGCGAGCAGTGGAGCGCGAAGTACCGAGCCGTCAATCCGCAGAGCCGCGTGCCGACGCTCGTGCACAACGGCCAGCGCTTCGCGCCGTCGCTCGCGATCATCGAGTATCTCGACGAGGTGTTTCCGGGCGCGCGGCTGATCCCGAAGGATCCGGTGGATAGAGCCCGTGTGCGCATGTTGTCGCAGATCATCGCCTGCGACATCCAGCCGATGCAGAACACCAGCACGACGAAGTACCTCAAGGAGACGCTGCATCTCGACGACGCGGCGGTCGCCGAGTGGCTGCGCGAGTGGATCACGCGCGGCCTCGATGCGTTCAACGCCCACCTGGAACACGATCACCTCTCCGGCAAGTTCTGCCACGGCGACACTCCGACGATGGCGGATTGCTGTCTCGTCCCGCAGCTGTTCGCGGCGGAGCGCTTCGGCGTGCCAGCGACCAGGTATCCGCGGCTCGCGCTCATCGCCGAAAACTGCAGCCACCTGCCCGCGTTCCAGCACGCGCATCCGTCCAAGCAGACCGATGCCGCCTAGTTCGCCGGGCAAGGTATATCCGGACGCGACATCCGCGCTCGCGGGATTGACGCGTGACGGCATGACCGTGATGTCAGGTGGCTTCGGCCTGTGCGGTATCCCCGAGAACCTCATCCTCGCGTTGCGTGACTCGGGTGTGCGCGATCTCACCGTGATCTCGAACAACGCGGGAGTCGATGGCTTCGGCCTCGGCCTGCTGCTCGAGACGCGGCAGATCCGGAAGATGGTTTCGTCGTACGTGGGCGAGAACAAGGAATTCGAACGCCAGTTCCTCGCGAAGGAGCTCGAGCTCGAATTCAATCCGCAGGGCACGCTGGCCGAACGCATCCGCGCGGGCGGCGCGGGCATCTACGGGTTCTACACGCGCACCGGCGCAGGTACCGTGGTCGCGGAAGGCAAGGAAACCCGCGAGGTGAACGGCGAGACGTTCGTGCTGGAGACCGGGCTCACCGCGGATCTATCCATCGTGAAGGCGTGGAAGGGCGACACCGAGGGCAATCTCGTCTATCGCAAGACCGCGCGCAATTTCAATCCGATGATGGCGACGGCCGGGCGCGTGACGGTCGCGGAAGTCGAAGAACTGGTCGAGCCCGGCGCGATCGACCCCGAGCTGGTGCACACGCCAGGCATCTTCGTGCAGCGGATCTTCCGGGGGACGAACTACCAGAAACGCATCGAGCAACGCACCGTGCGCAAGCGGGCGGGTGGTTAGCCACATGGCCTGGACACGCGACGATCTCGCCAAACGCGCCGCGCGCGAGCTGCGCGACGGGTACTACGTGAATCTCGGCATCGGGATTCCGACGCTGGTGGCCAACTACATTCCCGAGGGAATGCGGGTCGTGTTGCAATCCGAGAACGGCATGCTGGGCATGGGCCCGTTCCCGTACGAGGGCGATGAAGACCCGGACCTCATCAACGCCGGCAAGCAGACGATCACGCAGTTGCCGATGTCGTCGTTTTTCTCCTCGGCCGACAGCTTCGGGATGATCCGCGGTGGCCACATCAATCTGTCCGTGCTCGGTGCGCTCGAGGTCGCGGAGAACGGCGACCTCGCGAACTGGATGGTGCCCGGCAAGATGGTGAAGGGCATGGGCGGCGCGATGGATCTCGTCGCGGGTGTGCGTCGCGTGGTCGTCGTGATGGAGCACAACTCGAAGGACGGTTCGCCGAAATTCAAACCGCGCTGCGATCTGCCCCTGACGGGGACGAATTGCGTCGACATGCTCATCACGGACCTCGCGGTGTTCGAGCGGCCGGATCGCAAGAGCCCGTTCCGGCTCATCGAGCTTGCGCCCGGCGTCAACGCGGACGAGGTCAGCGCGAAGACATCCGCGAAGTTCGTCCGCTGAGGTCGCTCCCACGCGCGAGGTTTCTCCGGGAAACGCCTATGCCGCGTCCGCGTCGAACCGGCGGGCCGTGACCGACATGCGTCGGTAGTGGCTCGTCACCCAGTTCTCGATCTCCACCACAAGCTCCGCGAGCGAATGCCCGAGCGATGTGAGCGAGTATTCCACCCGCGGCGGCACCTCGCCGAAATCGCGTCTCTGGACGATGCCGTGGCGTTCGAGCTCGCGCAGCGTCTGGGTGAGCATCTTCGCCGAGACACCCGCGAGCCGGCGCTTGAGCGCGTGGGTGCGCGCGGGACCCGCGCGCAGCGCGCACAGGATCAGCATGGACCACTTGCTGCCGATCAGCGCGAGGATGCCCTGCGATGGGCACTCACGGTTGTAGACATCCGCCTTCGGACTCATGGTCGATTGCCTCGTCAGGATGGTTACCGAAAGGTGCGTACTTACCAATAGGAGATCATGAGTCTAGTGTAGGGCGCATGCGGAAGGACACGGAATTCTCGCGACGTCTCATGCTCGCGGCGCCCATCGTGCAGGGACCGTTCGGCGGTGGGTTGTCCTCGGTCGATCTCGTCGTGGCGGTCGGCGACAATGGCGGGCTCGGATCTTTCGGCGTTCATCATCTCGATGCTGTCGGCATTCGCGACGTCGCGTCGAGGATTCGCGCGCGGACCCGCAGTGGATTCGCGCTGAACCTGTGGGTTCCGCATGGCGACAGCGAAGACCCGAAGATCAGCGATGCCGAGTGGAATGAGGCGTGCGAGTTGCTGCAACCCTATTTTGATTCGCTGCGCGTGCCGATTCCCAAGAGGCCCGCGCGGTTCATGCCGGGTTTCGACGAACAGGTGGAGGCGGTGATCGAGGCGCGCCCCGCCGTGTTCAGTTTCGTGTTCGGCGTTCCATCGTCCAACGTGCTGGAGCGTTGCCGCGCGGCTGGCATCCTCACGCTGGGCGCCGCGACGACGCCCGCCGAGGCCAAACTACTCGCGGATGCCGGAGTCGACGCGATCGTCGCGACGGGCATGGAGGCGGGCGGACATCGCGTGTCGTTCCTCGCCGAGCCGGAGCAATGCCTCACCGGTACGTTGTCCCTCGTGCCCCAGGTAGTGGACACGGTGAGCGTTCCGGTCGTCGCGGCGGGTGGAATCGCGGACAGCCGCGGCGTGGCCGCGGTGCTCGCGCTGGGTGCATCGGCGGCGCAGATCGGCACGGCCTTTCTCGCCTGCGAGGAATCCAATGCCTCGTCATTGCACCGGGAGATGATCTTCAGCAGGGCCGCGCGCCGCACTTCACTCACCCGCGCATTCTCGGGGCGCCTGGCGCGCAGCATTCACAACGATTTCATCGATGCGATGCGCGGACGCGAGCAATCGCTTCTGCCATACCCCGCCCACAGCTGGCTGATGTCACACCTCAAGAATGCGGCGCTCGGAGCGCGACGAACCGATGTCATCGCATTGTGGTGTGGTCAGTCGGCTCCGCTGTTGAGGCACCGGGAGGCGGCCCGATTGATGAATTCGCTCAGGGACGCACTGGTTTGATCAAGCCCACCTAGCGCATCTCCCTGAATGCCCGAAGCAGGGCCAACCGGAGTCGTACACGCTGCCGGTAGGTAGTCCCAAATTCGATTACTCGTGCCCGCGCGAGTGTCGCCGAGTGGGGATGTATCGAAACGAACCGGGTGAAGGGACCAGCGTCCTTGTTCGCCGTCAGGAAAATCAGGCGTTCGGGAGGGAGATGAAGCAACGAAGTTTCGATTTCTCGGTGGTCTGGGTAGGCAGCGGACAATTGATCGGGGCCCAGCCATCGGGCGAGGATCGGTGGTTCCTGGTTCTTGCAGATGTCGGAGACGTCCTGGCGGACCTGTTCTTCAAACGTCAGTTCGGGCGGAGGCTGACTGGTTTGGAAGCGGGCGTTCGAGCTCATGGTTGCATCCGGGGCGGCTCCGGCCATAGTGCCAGATGCCGGCCGAGTAGGCCTCGAAGCTCGATTTAGTTAGCCGAGGTGCGTCCGCCCGTGCGTCGGCAGGAATCAGGCGGCGCGATGAGCGCGGGCGAGGTACTCCTCGCTCTGCATCTCGCTCAGCCGGCTCGTCGTGCGCTGGAACTCGAATTTGAGTTTCTCGCCCTTGTAGATCTCGTTCGGCGCGGCCGCGGCCGAAAGGATCACTTTCACGCCGCGGTCGTAGAACTCGTCGATCGCCGAAATGAACCGCCGCGCGGCGTTGTCGGCGTCGACTCCGAACACGGGCACGTTCGCGATGATCACGCTCTGGTACTCGCTCGCGATCGCGATGTAGTCGGCGGCGCTGCGCGGCCCCTCGCACAACGCGGCGAATTCGAACCAGATGACGTTCTCGCTCTCGCGCACCACCTTGATCTTGCGGTGGTTCACGCTGATGTCGTGGCCGCTCTCGACGTCCTCGTCCGACAGGTCCTCGAACAGGTGTTCGAGCTTCTTCTGGGTGCCGGCGTCGCCGCTCGGCAGGTAGATGGGCGCCGCGATGAGCTGCCGCAGGCGGTAATCGACGCCGCCGTCGACGTTGACGATCTCGCAGTGTTTTTCGAGCAGGGTGATGGTGGGCACGAACCGCTCGCGCTGCAGGCCGTTCTTGTACAGGTCCTTCGGCTTCACGTTCGACGTGAACACCAGCGCGACGCCGCGCTTGAGAAGAGCGTCGAACAGGCCGGCCAGGATCATCGCATCGGCGATGTCGGAGACGAACAGTTCGTCGAAGCAGATGACGCGCGCCTTCTTCGCGACCTTGTCGGCGACGCCCTCGAGCGGGGACTGCATGCCCTTGAGTCGCTTGAGCTCGGCGTGCACCTCGTGCATGAACCGGTAGAAGTGCGTGCGGCGCTTCGCGGTCAAGGTGAGCGAGCCGAAGAACAGGTCCATGAGCCAGGTCTTGCCGCGTCCGACGCCGCCCCACAGGTACACGCCCTTCGGCGCGCCATTGCCGGACAACGTGAGGCCGCGCAGCAGCCGTTTTCCGAGCGGGGCCGCGGCCTCGGCGGCGAGCGCGGCGCGCAAACGTTCGAGGGATTTGAGGGCGGCGAGCTGGGCCTTGTCGGCCGCGAATCCGCGCTTGGCGATCTCCCGGGCATACAGGGCGCCCAGGACGTCATCGGTGTCGTTCACAGCAGTTGGTAGTTAGGACCGGAGCCACCCTCGGGCGTGGTCCAGTCGATGATCTGGTAGGGGTCCTTGATGTCGCAGGCCTTGCAGTGCACGCAGTTGGCCGCGTTGATCTGCAGCTTCTTGCCGCCCGCGCCGTCGTCGACCATTTCGTAGACGTGCGCCGGGCAGAAACGCGTGCACGGGTTGCCGTACTCCACCGCGCAGGTGGTGGCGCAGATATTCCTGTCCCGCACCTTGAGGTGCACGGGCTGCACCTCGTCGTGCGCGGTGACCGCGAAGAACACCGAGGACAAACGATCGCGCGGCGGCAGGTCGCGCTGCACCCAGTGCCGGTCGGGCGATTCGTACTCGGCCAGCTTCTCGAGCGGCCAGGTCTCGGTGTTGCGCAACGTCCAGGGGGTCGTGCCGGAGAGCATGCTCTCGACGGCCGCGTTGATCATCCCGCGTTTGAGCCCGCGCTTGAACCCGGGCTTGATGTTGCGCACCTCGTGCAGTTCCGCCACGGCCTCGGTCTTGCGCCACACCGCGTCGAAACCGATGCTGGTGTCGTACTCGGCGAAGTAGTCAGCCGCCGCCATCGCGCAGCGCAGCGCCTGGTGAATGCCCTTGATCTTGGGAACGTTGAGCGTACCGGCCGAGTCACCCACCAGCACCGCCCCGGGCATCTCGAGTTTCGGCAGCGACTGGAAGCCGCCCGCGGCGATCGAGCGCGCGCCGGCGGAGAGGATCTCGCCACCCTTCAGGAACTCGTGCATGCGCGGGTGATGCTTGAACTGCTGGAACGCCTCGAACGGGAAGAACCGCGGGTCGCGATAGTCGAGGCCCGTGACGAAACCGACGTACGCGCGGTTGTCGGTGAGGTGATAGACGAAACTGCCGCCATAGGTCTTCGGATCCAGTGGCCAGCCGACACTGTGCTGCACGAGCCCGGGCGTGACGCGCCCCGGCGGCAGCTGCCACAGCTCCTTCATGCCGAGCGCATAGACCTGCGGATCGGCGTTCGCGTCGAGCTTGTAGCGCTTGATCAGGACCTTCGCGAGGCTGCCCCGACAGCCCTCGGCAATTACCGTCAGTCGCGCGCGCACCTCGGCGCCCGGCATGTAGTTAGGACCGCGCGCGCCGTCGTGTTGCACGCCCATGTCGCCGATCTGCACGCCGGCGACCGAACCGTCGTCATCGAACAGCGGCAACGCGGCGGCGAAGCCGGGGAATACGTCGACGCCGAGCTGCTCCGCTTGCGTGGCCATCCACTGCACGAGCCCGCCCAGCGAGACGATGAAATTGCCGTCGTTGTGCAGGTAGCTCGGAATCCACGGCATCTTCGTCGCGCCCTTGCGCGACAACCAGTGGAACTCGTCGCTCACCACGGGCACGCGGATGGGCAGCGGCGCCTGCCGCCACTCGGGCAGCAGCGCGTCGAGCGGACCCGGCTCCATCACGGCGCCGGAGAGGATGTGCGCGCCGATGGTCGAGCCCTTCTCGAGCACGCACACCGTGAGCTCGGGCTTGCGTTGCTTGAGACGGATCGCGGTGGCGAGCCCCGCCGGGCCGCCGCCGATCACGGCGACGTCGTATTCCATGACGTCTCGAAGAGCGGGGCCGGGCGCGTTCATTTGGGTTGCATGCGGATCGCGCCGTCGAGGCGGATCGTCTCGCCATTCAGATAGACGTTTTCGCAGATGGTCTGCACGAGCGCGGCGTATTCCTCGGGCCGCCCGAGCCGCGGTGGGAAGGGGACTTGTTTGCCGAGCGAGTCCTGAACTTCCTGCGGCATGGCGGCGAGCATGGGCGTGCCGAAGATGCCGGGAGCGATCGACATCACGCGGATGCCGAACATCGCGAATTCGCGCGCGATGGGCAGCGTCATGCCGGCGACCGCGGCCTTGGTGGCCGAGTAGGCAGCCTGGCCTATCTGACCTTCGAATGCGGCGACGGAGGAGGTGTGGATGATGACGCCACGCTCACCATCGGCATTCGGCGTGTTGGCCTGCATGATCGCGGCCGCCGCCTTGTCGCACAGGAACGTGCCGATGAGATTGATGTGCACGACCTTCGCGAAGAAATCGCCCGCCATCGGGCCATTCTTGCCGAGCACGCGCCCGGCGCCGATGACGCCCGCGCAATTGACCAGCAGGTTGATGCCGCCCATCGCGGCGCGCGCCGTTTCCATCGCGGCGTTAACTTCGGTTTCGGAGGTGACGTCGCACTTGGCGAACGTGGTCCCGCTACCGATGGCATTGGCCGCGGCGAGGCCGGGACCTTCCTGAACATCTAACAACGCGACGCGTCCGCCCGCCGCGGCGATGTGTCGGGCCACCGCGTTGCCGAGGCCCGACGCACCGCCCGTTATGACCGCGCGCGCATCCGAGATTTTCATGCGCCAAGCATAACGAATGGCGCGATCATCAGGGGACTTCCACCGCGAGCGCCGTCGCCTCACCACCGCCGATGCACAGCGATGCGATGCCCCGGCCACCGCCGCGTGCACGCAGGGCGTGCACCAGCGTCGCCACGATGCGCGCGCCGGTGGCGCCGATGGGGTGACCCAACGCGCAGGCACCGCCGTTCACGTTGGTGCGGGCGTGATCGAATCCTACATCGCGCATCGCGGCCATCGTGACGGCCGCGAAGGCTTCGTTGACCTCGAACAGCGCGACGTCGCCGGCCTTCCAGCCGACCTGCGCGAGTACTTTCTGTATGGCGCCGGACGGCGCGGTCGTGAACCATTCCGGTTCCTGCGCGAAGCTCGCGTAGCCGACGATGCGCGCGAGCGGCTTCGCCCCGCGGCGAGTAGCCTCCGCTTCGGACATCAGCACGGTTGCCGCGGCGCCATCGGATATCGAAGACGAGGACGCGGCCGTCACGGTGCCATCCTTGCGGAACGCGGGCTTCAGCGTCGGGATCTTCGCGAGATCCACCGTGAATGGCGTTTCGTCCTTTTCAACGACGGTCTCGCCCTTGCGTCCCTTGACCGTCACCGGCGTGATCTCCGCGGCGAACGCGCCGGAGTTCACGGCCTTGACGGCGCGCTGCGTCGATTCGGTCGCGAACGCATCCTGTTCCGCGCGAGAGAAGGAGTACTTCTGCGCGGTGTTCTCGGCGAAGCAGCCCATGAGCTGGCCGTCGAACGGGCTCTGCAATCCGTCGTAGAACATGTGGTCGAGCAGTTCGGCGTTGCCCATGCGCAGGCCCGCGCGCGCCTTGGGCAGTAGATAGGGTGCGTTGGTCATCGACTCGAGGCCGCCGGCCACCGAGAGTGCGACGTCGCCGGCGCGGATCTGATCGCAGGCCAGCATGATGGCCTTCATGCCCGAGCCGCACATCTTGTTGACCGTGGTGGCCGGCACACCCGTGGGAATGCCGGCGCCGAGCGCCGCCTGGCGCGCGGGCGCCTGGCCGAGACCCGCGGGCAGCACGCAGCCCATGATGACTTCCTGCACCTCGTTACCCGCGACGCCCGCGGCGGCGAGGGCGCCTTTGATAGCCGCGGTTCCGAGTTGCGGCGCGGTCATGGGCGCGAGCACGCCCTGGAAGGCGCCGATGGGGGTGCGGGTTGCGGACGCGATGATGACTGTCTTGCTCATGTTCCTTACTCCGTCAATCGCGGCCTCGAAGACCACGGTTGAAAACATCGATGAATCTTTCGGCGATCTCCGCGGGGCGCAGAGAGGCGTCCTCGCGGTACCAGTGGCCCATCCAGTTGAGCGCGCCCGCCAGCGCGAACGCGGTCATTTTCGGATCGCAATCGCGGATCGAGCCATCGGCGACTCCCGCGGCGATGAGTGCGCGCATGCGCCGGTCGATGCCGGCCTTGAGCTGCTTGATGCGCTTGCTCATGGCGGCGCCGAGGTGCTGGTCCTCCGCGCGCAGCATGCACCACCCGAAGTCGCCCACAATGGCGGCGGCGTAGCCGCGAATGAACGCGAACAGGCGCTCGCGCGCGGGTCCCTCGGCCTTTTCGCAGGCGTCGAGCGTCCCCGTGATCTGGTCGAGGCCGGCCAGGAAGCATTCGAAAAGAATGGACTCCTTGTTCGGCACGTACAGGTACAGCGTGGGCTTGGTGACCTCGAGGCTGGCGGCGAGGTCGTCCAGGGAGGTGTTGTGGTAGCCCCGCCGGCTGAATGCCCGCGCCGCGGCCAGGATCACGGCCTCGCGCTTGAGGGCGTGGTGCTCGCGCAGCCGCCGGCGCGCCGCCCAGGGGGAGGCGGCGGCCGATGATGCTGCCTTGCGGGATCGGGTGCGGGAGGCGGGGGTGGCCATCGGTGTGTTACTCTCCGGTAACACATCTTACCAGCCAGTAACATATGAAGCCACCAGAGACGGGCAGGCCGCTGAGATTCGTATCCGCCGCCTCGCTGTTCGACGGCCATGACGCCGCGATCAACATGATCCGCCGGCTGCTGCAATCGGGCGGCGCCGAGCTCGTGCACCTCGGCCACAAC
>JAEZCR010000003.1 GCA_023433465.1 Pseudomonadota bacterium
GTGTTCGGCACCACGCCCGGTCACGTCGACCGCACGGGCCTCGGCGACACACGTGTCCGATTCGCGATAAACCTCTACGGCTCGCCGGCGCGCGCTCCCGGGGAATTCGCGCGCGAGAAACCCGGCGCGACGTTCGGCGCGAGCCTGATCGTGTCGGCGCCGACGGGGCAATACGATCCGGCGCGCCTCATCAACATCGGCGCGCATCGCTGGGCCGTGAAGCCGGAGATCGGCTTTGCGTATCCGTACGGGAAATGGATGTTCGAAGGTTACGCGGGCCTTTGGTTGTTCTCGGACAACGGCAACTACTTCGGCGGGCAGCTGCGCGAACAGGATCCGCTGCACAGCCTGCAGGCGCACGTCAGCTACACGTTCCGCCCGCGCCTGTGGCTCGCGCTCAATTCAACCTGGTACGACGGCGGCCAGACTACCATCGACGGCATTCCGCGCCTCGACCGGCAGGCCAACTCGCGCCTCGGAATCACACTTTCACTGCCCATCACCGCGCGCCAGTCCCTGAAATTCGCGTGGAGCGATGGCATATCGACGCGCATCGGCAGCGACTTCGATACGTGGGGAGTTTTCTGGACCTACGCCTGGGCGGACGGTAGTTAGTCGGTCCGCTCAGGTCGCCGGCAGCACGACGCGGAACTCCGATCCTCCCCCGCTGCCGGACGTGAGGGAAATCTTGCCGCCGTGCGCATCGACAATGGCCCTGCATATCGCGAGCCCGAGCCCGACGCCGCGCGGCTTGGTGCTGAAGAATGGCTCGAAGATCCGCGGCATGTGCTCCGGAAGAATCCCCGTGCCCGAATCCTCCACGCTGATGGCGACGCCGGACGCGCCATTACGCGTCGAGCGCACCCGCAACTGGCGCGCCCGGTTGGTGACCGCCTGCATGGATTCGAGCGCGTTCATCTCGAGGTTCACGAGCACCTGCAGCAGCCGCCCCCGGTCGCCCGTGACCGCGGGCAGATTCGGGTCTGCCTCGAGCTGCAGTGAAACGTGGTGTGCCTCGAGCTCGGCGTGCAGCAGCAGCAGCGACTCGTTCACCAGTTCCTCGACCGACACCGGCTCGGCATCGTGCGAGGCGGCGAGCACCTGCCGCATCGAGTCGATGATCTGGCCCGCGCGATGACCCTCGCTCGAAATGTCTTCGAGCGCCGCGCGGACCTCCGCGAGGTCGCCCGGATCCTTCTCGAGCATCCGCAGCGCCGCATCGCCGTTCACGATCACGGCGCTCAATGGTTGGTGGAGTTCGTGCGCGATCGACTCGATCAACACCTCGAGCGTCATGCGTTTGCCCTCGCGGTCGCGCGCGCGCCTCGCGGCGGCGATCGCAAGGCGCGAATACGTCTTCGTCGATTCGGTGATCAGCAGGGTGAGCACCAGGCTCGAAGCCAGCAGGCCGATCAGCCGTCCCACGTACCACGTTACCGAGAACCGCGTTTCCGAAGCGCCGAGCAGGATCATCTCGACGATCCAGCCGGCGATCACGACCATGAGCCACGTCTCGATCATCGAGCCGCGACGCCGCCTCACGGCGAAGATCGCGACGGCGCTCACCGCCACGATCAGGAACGCGACAGCGCGCGCCACGTCCATGTTCACCGCCACGTGGTCGATGAGAAAGTCGGGCAGGAACGGTCCCGCGGCGATCACGGCCCAAGTCAAGAAGACGACCAGCAGCACCGTCGCGACCGCGTACAGCAGGATCGTCGAGCGAACGGCGGCCGGCTCGATGGGCGACTGGTTTCGATCGCTACCCAGCAACGCGTATGCGATCGCCGCGCTCGGCACGCCCAGGTGCCACAAGCCGTAGAGCCAGGCCGAAGTCCCGAGCTGTCCGCCGAACAACCCTTTCTCGGAGAACGCGCCGGGGAACGTCAGCAGATGCGGAACGGTGATACACGCCGTGAACAGGAAGCCGCATGCGAGCACCAGCAATGCACGCGATTGGGTGATCGCGACCTGCGCGAACAACAGCACGGCCGTGATCAGCTCGATCAGGAACAACAGTGTGTTGATGATCGGAATGAACGCGTCCGCCTGCCCCCACTGCACTTCGCGGAACGGCAGCACCACGACTGACGCGGCGATCAGCAATACCAGGAACGACCTGATGAATCGTTGCTGCGCGGGCGTGGGCGGAAGAGCAGAAAAAAGGTATGCGTGTTCCCTAAACACGTCGCCTCCTCGTGATCCGAACCACTTTTCTGGCGCGAATACCGACGCGCAGTGATTGTAAGAGTGTTCCGCCAATAGAAATACACGGTGGTGAGCAGAAAGTTAATGAGCCTTTCGTGCAATGTAGGCGTGCATGAACTTTCGCCCGGGCATTTGTGAGACAAATGCGAAACATGCGCTCGCGAGTTCGCTCGGCGTCGCAGATTCAGCGCAAATTCAGCGTGCGTTCAGCCTTCAGGTATCACCAAGCGGAATGTCGCACCGCGGCCCGGGTTATTGACCACGCTCAGCCGGCCGCCGTGATCGTCGGCGATCGAACGCGCGATCGCGAGACCGAGTCCCACTCCGTCCTTGCGCGTGGTGAAAAACGCTTCGAAGACTCTCGGCAGATGTTCCGGCGCGATGCCGCGGCCGTTGTCCGTGACGGTGAGCATGCGTGCGCCCGCGTCCAGACCTGTTCTCAATACCACCTGGCGGTTTTCACCGCCGGCGTCCTCCGCCGCGTCCAGTGCGTTCGCGACGAGGTTCGTGACCAATTGTTGCATCGAGACACGATCGCCGGCCACCTCGAGCCGGCCGGCGTACAGATCATCGCGCAGTGCGACATTTCGCCGCCGCGCCTCGGCCGCGAGCATGCGCAGCGTGTCGCGCGCGATGTCGTTCAGGTCGAGCGGCACCTGTTCGCGCGGGCGCTGCTTCGCAAGCGCGCGCAACCGATCGACGATGTCGGCCGCCGCGGAGCTCGCCTCCTGGATGTCGTCGAGGATGGATTTGAGCTCCACGTGGTCGAGCGTGTCGCCGCGCTCCAGCGTCATCGTCGCGGCGCTCACGTTCGCGAATATCGCGGCCAGCGGTTGTTTGACCTCGTGGACGATCATCGCCGTGAGCTCGCCGAGCAGCGCGAGCCGCCCGGCGTGCACGAGCTGCTGGCGCGTGAGCGCAAGTTCGCGCTCCGCCTGCTTGAGCTCGGTGACGTCCCGGCACGTGCACAGCATCGTGCCGCCCTGGATCGAGACGTGTTTGAGGTGGATGAGGACAACCCGCGGTTCGCCCGACCGGGAAACAACCTCGCGCTCGACGTTGCGGATCTCGCCACGGCGCGCGAGCTCGGCCTGATCACACACGGGGCCACAGAGCAGGCGATCGATGCTGCGCATCGCGCGCACTTCGTCCGGTGTGTAACCGAAGATGACGTCGACGTTCGGGCACACGTAGGTGAATACGCCCTGTTCGTCGGTCATGAACACGGCGTCGGAGATGCTGCTCAGCGTCGCGCGATGCAGCTCTTCGGATTCCCGCAGCGCCTGGTAGCTGCTCGACTTGCCACCGTTGTTAGGTCCACCCATCGCCGGAGCTTGCCGCAAGACGCGGCCGCATGCACCCGCGGCTTGACGCAGCGCCCCATGACGGTGCAGACGTGAGAACCCGATCTAGTAAAAACCCGCAGAAAAGTCGTCGACCGACAATCCCCTCGCGGCCGCGTGAGAGTCCGCGCACCGCCGCCCCCCAGCCTCGCTTTCCGGAGAACGGCGGCACGCGGACGGGGCAACTAACTACATGCGCCGCATCCAGCGGCGCGCCGTGAGTCCCGCGCCGAGCGCGATCAGCATCGAGCCGAGCAGGCCGAGCAGCGGCAGTGTGCCGGCCGTGCGCGGCAGATCCGAATAGTCGTCACTCGTCTGAGCCACCTGTTCGACCGGCGCGCTGCGGACGGGAACGATGACGGCAACCGCCACCGGCTGCGCCGTCGGCGCATCTTCCGTGTAGAAGTTCGCCGCGAGGCGGTCCTCGGGTATGTAGAAGGTCAGCTTGTCGCCGGGGCGCAGTCTCGCGACGGGCGTCTTGCGGCCATCGACGTCGATCTCCATGCCCTCGGGCGGACGCAGCGTGACCGGATCCGTGCCGCGCTGGAACCTGACGTCGAGTTCCTCGCCGCGACGTGCGACGCGCGTGACGTCACCTTCGAACTTCACGAAGGTCCTGCCATCCTTCTTCACCACGTCGCGGCAGGCGACCGCGATCCGCGGAAATCTCTCGAGTGTCTCCTGCGACCAGACTATCTGCGTGCAGTCTTCGGCGTTGTTCGCCGTGAATGCCTTGGCGAGCGAGCCTTCCTGTGCAAGTGCGCCGCCGCCCACCGCGAGGGCGAGTACGGCCGCGATCGACGTGGCGTAGAGTTTCATGGCTTTCTCCAATTGCTGACCTGTAGTAGTTCACGATCGCGGGCACTGTTGCCCTTGCCCGCGTCGTCGAGTTCCGCGCGCACGATGAATCGCTGCGGCGCGGAACCGACGAAATAGAACGGATAACACGTGACGAGCGTGACGGTCGGTACGCGCGAAGGCGCGAGTACGCTGTTGTCCTCGGGCGCGACGATGCGCAGGTCGACGATGCGATACCGCTTCGTGTTCCCGCGGAAGTCGAGATACAACTCTCCATCGACCGCGAGATCCTTCAGCGCGCGAAAGTATCCGTCGCGATGCGCCGCGATCCCGGCGTTGCCCCCCTGTAACAACGGACGCACGCCGTCGATGAGCCCCGCGCCACGATTGAGATTGATCTCACTCACCGAGCCATAGACCGGAACCTCGAGGGAGATCGAGGGAATGCGCAGCAGCGCTTCCGGGGCGCCGCCCGCCTTCTGGGCGACCTCGTACGCGACGACGCGTTCATGCGACCACAATGACTGGTCGGCGGGCCGGTGGGTTGATGCGTCGCTTTCGGCAAGCTGGCTTTCGGCGCGCTGCATTTGCGCCTGCATCTCGGCCACACCCGCCGCGTAAGCCTGCGCGCTCCACATTTTCGCGGCCAGGTAGCTGGCGAGCAGCACGCCACCCGCGATCCATGCAAACGTCTCCAGCGAAGTGCGCCCGTGTCTCATGTCACTCCGCCACGAGGTCGCCGGGTTGCCAGCTCTTGTCGAAGAACGATTCGAGTGGATTGACGAAGCGCAGCAACGCGAACCAGCCGATGCCCGGGCTCGTGCGGATCCAGTGTGCGCCGCGCGTGGTGGGACGCTTCGGACCAAAGAACACATCGACGCCGTCCCGAACGGGTGACCCGGCATAAACGTCTTCGTCGAGGGTGAACTTGAGCTCCATGCGCACCAGCGGCCAGGTCCGCCCATCGCACGCGGCGACCGTGAAGCAGCGTCCGACGGGGACTCCGCCGGGGAAGGACAAGCGGTACGACCGGGCGCCGTCGAGCAGTTCCCGTTGATCGTCCTGCATCGACCAGAGGTAGCAGGAATCGAAACTGGAGAAGGCCCACTCCCAGCGCCGGTCGGCATATGCCAGTCGCGCCGCGTCGCAGCGCATGAACATGGAAGAACCCGCCCGGCCGCCCTGCAGCCCCGTGAGCGGCAGGTTTCCGCGCGATGCCGGTGTCGTGATCAAGCGCATTTCCCGATCCATGCTTCGATTACCCATGTTTCCCGCCGAATCTTGGCGTTTGGCTACGGCGCGGCAATGGGCCCTTCGTCCCATACGGGGCCTCCACGCGGGCCGGAAAGCTAGCAAGCACCGGCCCCTCGACCGACGTCGCGCCTGCCTCCCCATCCGCGACCACCCCCCCTAGGAACTGCGACCCATGGACACTAACTACCGACCATTTCGACGCCTGCTGTCGTGTCTCATGCTGCTGATCGCGGTGGCGCCGGGTGTGGGCGCGGAGTCCGACCCGCTGCCCTCCTGGAACGCCACGGCGCCCAAGCGCGCCATCGTAGCCTTCGTCGAACGCGTGACGAGGGAAGGCTCGAAGGACTTCGTGCCCGCGGCAGAACGCATCGCGACCTTCGACAACGATGGCACGCTGTGGGTCGAGCAGCCTATCTACACACAGCTCGCGTTCGCCATCGACCAGGTGAAACTGAAGGCGCCGCTGCATGCGGACTGGAAGCAGAAGGAACCGTTCGCGTCGATCATCCACAACCGTCCGCAGGAAGCCCTCGCGGGCGGCGAACACGCGGTCGCGCAGATCGTCGCGGCGAGCCATTCGGGCATGACGACCGATGCATTCGACAACACGGTGAAGCAGTGGATCCGCACCGCGCAGCATCCTCGCTTTCGCCGGACGTACGACCGCTGCGTCTATCAACCCATGGTCGAGCTGCTCGCGTACCTTCGAGCCAACGGCTTCAAGACATTCATCGTGTCCGGTGGCGGCGTGGAGTTCATGCGCGCCTTCTCCGAGAAGACATATGGAATCCCGCCCGAGCAGGTGGTCGGCAGCGTCGGCAAGCAGAAGTACCAGTTGCGCGGCACGGAACCGGTGTTGCTCAAGATGGCGGAAGTGGAATTCATCGACGACGGGCCGGGCAAGCCCGCCGGCATCCAGCGTTTCATCGGACGTCGACCTATCGCGGCGTTCGGCAATTCGGATGGCGACCGCGAAATGCTCGAGTGGACGACCGCTGGCCCGGGCGCGCGCTTCGCGCTGATCGTTCACCACGATGACGCCGAACGCGAATACGCGTACGACCGCGAGTCGAAGGTCGGCAAACTTTCCGCGGCGCTCGATCAGGCCGGACCGAAGGGATGGACCGTCGTCAGCATGAAGGACGACTGGAAGACCATCCTGCCGCCGTAGACCCAAGGGCTTATGGAACGCCCCCATCCCGGGCGCTCATCGTTGACCGATATGACCGTCATGAAGAAAGAGCCCGACGGATCCTTGCGGATCCCGGTCGGGCCGAAGCCGATTCCGGGCGTTGCTGAGTCGCATTGGCCGCCCGCGCCCGTGGGCAAGCCATTTTCCCTGCAAGTGCCTGCTGGCTAACTACCTGCGTTCAGGAGCGCCGCGTTGAGCTCTTCGGTCGTGAATGGCTTTCTGAGGTACGCGACACAGCCGACCGCGATCGCGCGTTCGCGCGTGGCACAATCGTCGGATCCCGTCATGAAGATGAGCGGCATCGGGCGCCGGTCCGCGCGCGCCAGCGTTTCTCCCAGCTCCATACCGGACATGCCCGCTCCGAGCTGGATGTCGACGACCAGGCAATACACGGAGGGCCCGACCGGACAGGCCAGAAAGTGTTCCGCGGAATCGTATACGAGGACCTGGTATCCGCACGCGGACAACAGGCGCTTGAACGCCTTGCGGGCGGCGGGATCGTCGTCGACGAATGCGACCACTTTTGGTGTGCCGGACATCGCCGCGCACATTACGGACCCGCGGCGCGCGATGCTTGTCACGCGTGGCCAAAATGTTTTCCACGGCGGCCATGACAGCTTCTCCTGATGACGCCTCCGCGCAGAGTGGAATCCCCTACGCAAAAGGCACCATCGCGCGTCTCGCCTGCGCGCATGCGCGCAAGGCCGGCCTCCCACTGCCGCCGCTGCTGCGCCGCGCGAACCTCACCGCGCAGCAGATCGGCGACCCGCGCGCCCGACTCGCGGTACGCGACCAGATCCGGTTGCTCAACGTGATCGCCGAGGAGCTGAACGACGAACTACTGGGATTTCATCTCGCGCAGCAATGCGAGCTGCGGGAATTCGGACTCCTTTACTATGTGGGAGCCACCTCGGCGACGTTGCATGACGCCGTGCGGCGTACGGCGCGCTACAGCGGGCTCGGCAACGAAGGCATCGCGCAGGAATGCATCGACGGCCGGCATTTCGGCATCAACCTGCGCTACGTCGGCGTGAGCCGCCACGTCGACCGGCATCAGGCGGAATTCTGGTTCACCGCCGCGACGCGCATTCTGTGGCGGCTTTCCGGCCAGCACTTCGCCCCGCGCCGCGTCCGCTTCATGCACCCGCGCTCGCAGCAGACGGAGCAGCTGCAAGGTTTCTTCGGCGGCGATCTGGAATTCGGCGCTGCCGGCGACGACATGATTTTCCAGAAGTCCGTGGGCGAATCTCCGGTCGTGAGTGCGGATCCCTATCTCAACGAACTACTCGTGCGTTACTGCGAGGAAGCGCTCGCGCAGCGCCAGTCGACGCGCGGCTCGTTCCGCTCGACCATCGAGAACGCCATCGTTCCGCTGCTGCCGCACGGCGAGGTGCGCGCGGCGGAAATCGCGCGGCAGCTCGGCATGAGCCAGCGTACGTTCACGCGCCGGCTCGCCGCGGAAGACATCAACTTCTCCAGCCTCATGGACCAGCTGCGGCTCGATCTCGCGCAGCGCTACTTCGCCGACGGCGAAGCCACCATCTCGCAGATCGCCTGGCTGCTCGGCTACCAGGACGTCTCGGCATTCTCGAAAGCCTTCCGCCGCTGGACCGGCAAGTCTCCCCGCGAAGCCCGGGTTGGTGCCAGGCACGGAAAATCCGGGAGAAGCCGGGGATGAACGGGCGGCTGCTGCCATCCTGGAACGATGGACGTGCTCGTTCCGCGATCCTGGGTTTCATCGAGCGCGTCACGGCCGAGGGAACCAGCGACTACGTGCCTCCGGCCGACCGGATCGCGGTCTTCGACAACGACGGCACGTTGTGGTGCGAGCAGCCGGTGCCGGTGCAGGCGTTCTTCCTCTTCGACCGCATCAAGCAGCTCGCGACCCGGGACACGAGCCTTTATCAACAACAGCCCTTCAAGGCGTTCCTCGAGCACGACACCGACGCCATCGCGAACCTCGGCAAGCGCGGTATCTCGGAAGTGTTCTTCGCGACGCATGCCGGCATGAGCGAGGAGGAATTCGATCGGGCGGCGAGCCAGTGGTTCGAACGCGCGCGGCATCCGAAATTCGACCGGCGCTTCCTCGAATGCGTGTACCAGCCGCAGCTCGAGCTGCTCGAGCTGCTGCGCGCGCACGATTTCCGCACGTTCATCGTGACCGGCGGAGGAATGGATTTCGTCCGGACGTTCGCCGAAGGAACCTACGGCATCGCACGCGAGCGGGTAGTTGGTTCCAGCGTGAAGCTGCACTTCGAGCTGCGCCCGGGGCGCGCCCTGCTCTGGAAGAGCAACGCACTCAACAGTTTCGATGACCGAGATGCGAAGCCCGAGAACATCGGCCTGCACATCGGCCGACGACCCTTGCTCGCGTTCGGCAACTCCGACGGTGACCTCGCGATGATGTTGTACTCCCGGAACGGCCCCGGTCCGCGGCTCGCGCTGCTGCTGCATCACGACGATGCGGAGCGCGAGTTCGCCTATGACCGCGATTTCCACGTGAGCCCGCTCGCCGATGCGCTCGACCGCGCCGAAGAGCTCGGCGTGACGGTGGTGAGCATGAAGCAGGACTGGAAACAGGTGTTCCGATGAAAGTAGCCCTTGCGCACGCCACCGAGTGGTCCATCCTGCTCATCGACACCATCGCGCTCGTGCTGGTCTTGTTGGGCACGATCGAAGCGGCGATCTCCGGCCTGAGGATGATGTTCTCGTCACCCACCGGTCATCGCAAACGCGACGCGTGGCTGCGTTATGCACGCTGGCTCGTGGCCGCCCTCACCTTCCAGCTCGCGGCGGACATCATCGAAACCTCGATCACCACCGACTGGATGGCCATCGCACGCGTGGGCGCGATCGCCGTGATCCGCACGTTCCTCAACTACTTTCTCGAGAAGGATCTAAACGAGCTTCGCGAGCGGGAGGAACAGGATCGCGATGATGTGCGCGGCGACTCCGGCAAGCGCTGACCCGCGGGGCCTCGCCGTACATTTCCGCTCGGTTGCCCGCGCAATGACTACGGACCAGGCGCGGTTCGGCTGAGAGCCTGACGCTCATGCAGCTTCTTGCGCCATTGCGTGTAGGGGATCGTCGCGACCGTCGACACGATGAGGTCGAGCAACACGGCGACGGCGATCAGCTTCTTCTGATCCGGGAACAGCGCCGCTCCGATGACGATCGCGACTCCCGGATGACGCGCTGACGTCGACAATGCGAGGACCGTCCGATCATCGCCGCGGGGACCGCCGAGCAGATGTCCCACGAGCAACGCGATGAGCGCGAGCGAGACGAATGCCAGCAGGGTGCCGTCGCCGATCAGCTCCCCGAATGCACGCCAGCCAATGGCGATGATCGCGACCGAGGCCGCCAGCAGGAGAACCACTCCGATTGCGCTGACGGTGCGCGTGATGCGGTTGGCGAAGCCCGGAAAGAAGTGCCGGATCAGGAGGCCGGCACCGAGCGGGAGCAATACCGAGATGCCCACCGAGCGCGCGACGAGCGCGGGATCGATGCTCCAGTTCAGCCCGACCACGCTGCTGATGATGGCAAGCGTCGCCGGAATGAGCACGATCGCGAACAGCGAACTCGCCACGAGCAGGCCCCACACATAGTCATCGCGCGTTACGAGCTTGAGCAGTTTCGGAGGAAGGATTGGCGGCACTGGCGAAACGGCCATGACGAACAGAGCCACCTTGACCGGCGGCTTCAGATCGAACGTGGTGGCGACGAGCAGCGCGATGACCGGCAATACGACATTCATCGACATCAGCGAACGCACCAGGAGAGACGGCTCATGAAAAAGGAAGGTGACGTCGCCCCACGTGCAGCGCAGACCGAGCGCCAGCACTATCAATACGAGACTGGCCGGAAGCGCGGTGTGGACGAATTCGAGTATCTGCATGGCGTAGTGTCAACTCACAAGAATGAGGTGCGAACGAACAGGCCGATCAGCGCGAGCACGCCGATCAGGGCCACGAGGCTGGCGATGACCCCGACGGGTGTGTGACCTGCCGGCTTGTCGATCCTGACGTTCAGTACGCGCATCGTGTGCCGGAACTCCCATAACCCGACGACCAGCGACGCGAGCCCGAGCACGACCAGGATCGGTGGCAGAAGACTTCCATGCTCCGGGCCCTCGAGACCCGGTTTCTCGCGCAGGTACTGCAGGAATTTTCCGATCGTGAACCCGAAGCTGATCATCGAGAACGCGGTGCGGATCCACGCCATGAGTGTCCGCTCCGCCGCGAGCTGCGTGCGTTGCAGGCTCAGGCGCGTGCCCTCGTCCAGGTGTCGGGCATGCGGGAGAGCCCCGTCATCGGCTGTCGCGGACATTCAGGCGCCCTGGCGGATGATGCAGCGGAAGCCGAGATGGCAGGTCGCCGTGTCGATCATCTGCGCGTGGCGCGCCGCCGGACGATAACGCCGGCAGTAGTTTGGCGCGCAGAGGAAACTGCCGCCCTTGATCACCTTGCGCGGAATGCGCGCCTGCGGCATGCACGGGTCGTAGCTGTGCTCGATCGAGGGCCCCCGGGGATTCTGCGGCACGCAGCACGCTTTCTTCGCCGGCTGCTTGTGGCGGTCGCGATACCAGTCCGTCGTCCACTCCCAGACATTGCCCGTCGTTTCGTAGAGCCCGTAGCCGTTGGGCGGGAACGAACGCACCGGCGCGACACCCGTGAAACCGTCGAGCTCGAGGTTCTGCCACGGAAACTCGCCCTGCCAGGTATTGGCCATCTGTTTGCCATCGGGCGCGAACTCGTCGCCCCACGCGAACTCGGCGCCGTCCAGGCCGCCGCGCGCGGCGAACTCCCATTCCGCTTCGGTCGGAAGCTCCTTTCCGGCCCAGCGCGCGAAAGCCTCCGCGTCCTCGTACGAGACCTGAACCACCGGGTGATCGAGCCGTCCCGTGATCGAGCTGCCGGGGCCTTCCGGGTGGCGCCAGCTCGCGCCGGGTAGATAGTCCCACCAGTTGTGGAAATCGCGCAGATCGACCGGTCCGCGCGCGCGTCGGAAGACGAGGCCGCCCGGTTTCAGCAACGCGGGATCCGCGCCCGGGTACATGGCCGGATCGAGCGGCCGTTCGGCGATCGTCACGTATCCCGTGGCCGCGACGAACGCGGCGAAGTCGGCGTTGGTGACGGCGGTCGCATCCATCCAGAACGGCGTGACCGTCACGGGATGCGCGGGCGCCTCTTCGGGGTAGTGAGAGTCCGAACCCATCGTGAACGTGCCGCCCGGGATGAACACGGCGTCTTCCCGTTCCAGCGCAAGTGGCCGGTGCATCGTTCCTCCTTGAACTCAGCGGCGCCGACCGCCGCCCATGCCGCGCATCGCGCCCATCGAGCGCTGATGCCCTTCGAAGCGGCGCGCACCTTCCATGCGCGCCTGGCGCTCGCGATCGAGGCGCTGGCGCTGCTCGATCTGCTGGCGGTCGATCTGGCTTCGGTCGACCTGGCCACGATCCACCTGCCCGCGGTCCGCCTGCTCGCGCGCGACGTCGTCGGCGCGTTGCTGCGTCGGCCCTTGACCGCGATTCAACTGTTCCCAGCCGTCATCGGTGTGCCGGTACACGTTGCCGTCGTGCCCGGCATAGATGTCGCCATCCACGTTGACGACCCTGCCGCTGTCGCCGCCGATGCCGGAGACGCGCGTGGACTCACCCGTGTTCGGATTGTAGATAGCCCCGGATCCTGCCGAGATTTCGCGGCCCGTATCCGCGTTGCCGATCGTGCCGCCGCGTCCGCCCGCGACCACGCCGCTGTCGGTGTCACGCGCGATGCCGCGCCCGCCCGACGCGTAGTTGCCCGTGTAGACGTTTTCGACCGCGCCGCGCTGGCCGGCGGAGAGCACTCCCGTGCGCGAGTTGTACGAAACGCCTCCGCGGCCTGCCCACGCATTCCCGGTCCACGCGTTGTATCCGGCGGACGCGTGTGACACCCGCGCCGTGTTGCCCCAGTGTGAATACACGTTACCGGTCGACGCCGCCCATCCACCCGGACCCCAGACCGCGGCGCCGCCGCGAGGCCCGACCGCCGCGCCGCCCCAGTAGACAGGCGGACCCCATGCATAACCCCAGCCGTATGGCCCCCACCACGGATAACAACCCCAGCCCCAGCCGCTGTAGACCGTGGCCGCGCCCCAGGCCCAGCCAATCCCGAACGCGAGTCCCCATCCTGCCCATGGCGTGTAGGTAGTTGCGACGCCGAAGCCGTACGTGACAGGTGGCCCGTACCACGCGGTGCCGATCCACGGCGTGTAGTAGTAGCCCGTTCCGTAGACAACGACGTTGGTCACCGGGTCGACGTATTCACCGTGATAGCCGGGTGTGTAGCCGACGTACACCGTGTCCTGGGACGCGGAAAAGGTCTTCACGTAGGTCACGTAATGCAGCGGCGACGTGGCGGGAATCGTGTAGATCACCGGCGGCACCGACGTCGCGACCACCCACGGCCCGTTCACCGAACTACCCACGAACCACACGCCGTTTTCGACCGCGTACCAGCGGTCCGCGCCCACCTGGATGATCGGCGTCGCGGTGTTCTTCACGTAGTGCAGCGTGGTGCCCTCGATCGGCGCGAGCGCGGGTTCGCCGTCGATCACGGGCGGCGTGAGTTTCGCCTCCTTCGACTTGACGGCCGCGGTGGAAGGAATGCCCGCGGCGATCGCGGCCTCGCGCGACTGGGGCGTGCCGGACACCGACGCCTTGACGTTCTCGTACTTGCTGTCGTCGGGGATCGCGCTGAAATCCTTCGCGAGCATGTTCGCCGCCACGAACTGCCAGGGCCCCGCGCTGTCGGTGGCGCGAAACCAGCGGCCCGAGACGAGCACGTAGGTCTTCTGATCGGACAGCAACTTGAACACGCGTCCGGTCGTATTCTCGGCCGCGAGCAACTGCGTGCCCGCGATGGGCACCCACTTCGGTTCACCCTCGAAGACGATGAGCTCCGTCGGACGCGTCGCCACCTTGATCGCGGGCGCGCGCGCCGTCTTGAGGGACGGCGCCGGCTGTTCGGGATCGCCCTGGCCCGTGAGCATGTCCGCGGAGTGCGAGTCGATCGCCGCCTTCGCTATCTTCTCGAGGTCGGCAGGCGGCTTGTTGGCGACGCTCCACCTCCCGTCGAGCGCCGCCGAAGTCATCCATCCGTCGAAGACGTGTAGATAGTGCGCGCCCTTGTCGTCGCGCACGAGCAACGGCCGGGTGTTCACGACACGTTGCCACTTCATGCCCGGGATCGCACGGAACTGGGGCATGCCGTCGATGTAGATCAGCATGGCGGGAACGGTCGAGAAGGCGATGTCCGGCGGATCGTTCCTGAGCGCGAGCGGAGCCTTCTCCGCCGCGTCGACGATGGCCACACCCGCTTCGAGACGGTCGAGCGCGATCGTGCGCCGCCGGTTCGACGCGTCGTTGCGAATGATCCGCGTCCACGCCGCGGCCTTGTCGCCGGCCGTGGGGAAATCCGCCTTGAGCACCTGGTAGCTCTCGAGCGTCACGAGCCGGTTGCCCTTGTCCACCAGCGTGGTGGCCGACAGGTCGAGGATGCCGAAATTCGCTTTCGATTTCGGATCATCCTGCGCGCCCTCCCTGACGGCCACCGCGGCGCGCGCGCTCAGGGTCATGCCGTCCCACTTGTCGATCTGCGGCTGGTAGACCGCGATGCGGGTGTTGCCGCTCGTGATCTCGTAGGGCCAGGGAGTCTCACTGGAGGTCGTGTCCGGCGGTGGGGTCTGCGCCACCGCACCGAGCGAGAGCAGCGCGACGACTCCCCATATCGCAGACGTGCAACTGCGTTTATTCAAGGGGGCGCCCTCCGCCAATAGTTAGCTCGATCAGCATCGTTCGCACTGCACCATGGAACCATCGGACCTAGGTCTTACCGCATGGAAATGCTCACAGGCGTACAAGGAAATCGCGCCGCAGCCGCTCCTCTGACCGGAATCCAAAGCATCGTCAAAATCCCTCCCTGCGATGCCAGTACCTGCACGAATTCCGACTCATGGCCGCTGCGGCCGTTTTAACTTTTCGAAACCTTGTCCCGCCCCGACGCGGGCACCGCAAGGCCGGTCATGACGAATCGTTCACTCCGCCGCGCCGTTGAAG
>JAEZCR010000009.1 GCA_023433465.1 Pseudomonadota bacterium
AGTATAAGCACATCGGATTTGATTTTGAGAACGTGCTCGACGCATTCGATACCGTCCATCTCCGGCATCGTCAGATCGAGCGTCATCACGTCCGGCATGAGCTGCTTGAACTTGGTGACCGCGTCGAGGCCATTCACGGCGGTGCCGCCCCCCTCGAGGCGGTCGTTCTGCTGCGAACGCTCGATGCGACGGCGCATCACGTTCGAATCGTCGACGATCATCATGCGCAGGGTTTGAAGCGGCTTTGGCACAGCACTCATGATCTCAGGATCTCCTTAAGCGACGGCCGCGGCGCCGGCCGAGTTCTGCTGGGCCGGGAACGACAGCGACAGTTTCATGTTCTTGCCGACTTCGGAATTCAGCGAGATGCGGCCACCCAGGCGGGCGGCGATCTCCGCGATGACGTCCATGCCGACTCCCCGGCCGGCATCACGCGTCACGTCCTTGGCCGTGGAGAAGCCCGAGCGGAAGACCAGCATCATCGCTTCCTGGTCGGACAGCGCCGTGGCATCGGTCTGGGAAATGATGCCCTTCGTGACCGCCGTCTTGCGCAGCTTGTCCGGCGTGAGGCCACGACCGTCGTCCTCGCACTGCATGCGGAACGCGCGACCGCCTTCGGTCATCTCGAAATTGATGCGAATGTGACCCTCGGGCGACTTGCCCTGGGCCTGGCGCTCGGCCGGCGTCTCGATGCCGTGCACGACCGCGTTGCGGATCAGCTGGATCAACACGTCTTTGACCGGACGACGATACGTCTCGGGCACCTGGTCGTGGCCCCTGCAGGTCACGATGACCTTCTTGCCGTGGTCGTTGGCGATGCGATCGGCGAGCTGCTGCGCCGAGGCGACGAAGCCTTCGCGCGCCGAACGCTGCAGGGTGGCTTCCGCCGCGACTGCGTCGTCGGCCAGTTTGGGTGAGCGCGTCGTGCTGTCGCCGCCGGTGTGTTCGGCATGACCGGCCGAGGCGTGCTTGCCGAAACTCTCGCGGAAGCTCGCGAGCTTCGTGACCATGTCGCGCACCGACTGCGAGTGCGACACGAGGTCGTCGAACTTCGTGAGCAGCGGCAGGAAGTCGTCGCCGGTGAGATCGGTACGCTCGCGCAGCGCGGCGAGATCGTTCTCGAGCGCGTGGGCGCGCGCTTCCATCGAGCCCAGGCCGATGGCAGCGGCCTCGCCCTTGATGCTGTGGATCTGCCGGAACAGTCCGTCGATCTTGCGGCGGAACGTCGCGCTGTCGCGCGCCGGGTCGCGCAGCGTCGCGTTGATCATCTTGAACGCCACGTCCGAGTCGTCGAGGAACGACGACAGCTGGTTCGGATCGACGTGCAGGATCGACAGGAACGCGTCCATCTGGCTCTGCGCCGAGTCCTGCGCACCCTTGAGCTGGGCGGCCAGGGCGACGCGGGCGGTCACGTCGGCGACCGACACCAGCACGTGGGTGATTTCGCCATCGCGACGCACGCGGTGGAAATTGAACTCGAGGTAACGGGTCTCGCTGTCCTTGCTGCCCTTCTCGCCGACGTGCAGTTCGACTTCGTTGAGCGGATTGATCGAGCGGATCAGGTTTTCTTTCGTGCGCTCGCTCCACAGCACCTTGACGAACTTGGTGGCGATCGCGAGCGTCTTCGGCGTCACGAGATCGCGCAGCAGGTCTTCGAAGGTGATGCCGGCGACCGATTCGCGCTGGAACAACTGCGCCGTCGCCTGCGAGTGAATGGAACCAATCTTCAGGTCGGCGTCGAGCAGGAAGAGACCCTCGCGCACGGTCGAGAGGATGTCTTCCGTCTGCTGACGCGCGGCGGCAGCCGCGGCGGCCTGCTTGCCGCGCGCGAGCGAGAGGTATCCGACGAGCGCCGCGAGCGCGGCCGCGAGACCCACGCCGATGAGCACGACCGAACGCAGCGCGGTGGCCAGCGCGTCGGACGAGCTTTGCAGACCAGCAATGATCTGCGCGAGATTCTTTTCCAGCTGCGGCGTGTAGACGCGCGCCTGCGAAACCGCGGCGGTGACCGCGCGCTGCAACTCGCGGCCGTCCATGTTGAGCTGCGTGCCTTCGCGTTCGCTGTCCGAATACGGAATCGCGGTGAAGTTGGCCACCGGATCGAGCGCGGGCTTGTACTTCTTCCAGGCCGCATTCATCTCCTCGATGGTCTTGTTCACGTCGTCGTCGCCGCCGATGCCGCCGATGCGGACACCGGTGCCGGCGTTGAGGCCGCTGGTCGACGCTTCGAACTGCGCCGTGGCGCGCTTCAACTGCTCGATCGAGTCACGCACGAAGCCGCGCGCGCGCAGACGGTCCTGGATGGAGTTGAGGGCGGTCTGCATGCGCGAGGGCTGCTGCTGCAATTCGCCGATCGCGCGAACCGCCGTGTTGTTTTCCACCAGGCGGCCAGCGAAGTACCAGGCGGGCGCGAGAACGCCGACCAGGAACGCCAGCGCCAGGATACCCACCGCCACCCAGACGGCGCGCGCACCCTGCATGCGCGACGACATCGTTTTCGTTTTGTTACCGGTCTTGCTCACGGATTACTCCCTCCATCATTCCGGCTTGAAGACGATGCGCTGAACCGCGAGACGCGCTTCGGACGACTCGAATTCTTCGAACCGGGCGGATTCCATCGCGTCGATGGCGGCGGCATCGAACAGGCCCGCGGGCTCGCTCGACACGACTCGCACTCGCTCCGTGCGCCCCTCGGGCGTCACGTAAAACTCGACTCGCACCCAGCCTTCCACGCCCTTGGCGGCTGCCGGGTACTTCGGACGCGGCGGGCGCGTCATCTTCAGAGGCGGCAGCTTAGGTGTGGCGGCAGCGGTCGCGGCTGCCGTCTGGGCGCTCGCGATCGCGGCGCGCAGATCGCCGAGGTCCGAATCGCCGCCGAGGCTCTCGGCCGCATCGAGGAACGCGGCGGCTTCGGTGACCTGCTTCGAAGCGACGCGGGCGCGCGCTTCGGCGATGAGACGCGTACGCACTTCGCGCACCACCTGCACCGTCGTCGGATTACGCACGTCGAGCAGGCGCAGCCGCTCGGCGTTCGAGACCGCCGAATCGTTGGCCGGCGCGAGCAGGTTGCCGCTCGCGAGGCGCTCCTGCGCGGCCTTGGCGTACCGGGCGATGTCGTCGTTCGTGCGCTGCTGCTTCTGGGCGGCGGCGGTGATGTCGCGCTGTGCGGCATTGAGGGCCGCGGCCGACACACCGTTCTCACGCGCCGCGGACAACATCGCGTTGACCTGCGACTGGTCGCCCTTGGCGGCGGCGTCGCGCGCGGCGGCGAGCAGCCGCTGGTTGAGCTCGTTGTTGAGGCGCGAGACGAGTTCGTTCGAGGCGCCCGCGGAGCGCAGGCCCTGGATCGCGTCCTGCGCGGATTCATTGCTCGGCGTCACCAGACGGCCGTTCGCCATGCGCGACTCGGCGCTCGCGACCAGGCGCGAGATCGTGATCGAGCGGCGCTTGGTATCGAGCTCGCGGGTCAGCTGAACGATCTGCGCCGGCGGCAGCAGGGCGTCCTTCTGCGCGGCGTCGAGCAGCGCTTGCGCGCGATCGAAGTTCTGGGCGGCGAGCGTCGCCTGGATCTGCGCGAGCGCGGTCTGCGCACGCATCGAATCGAGGCGCGCGTCGACTTCGACCAGGCGTGTATCCGTCGGATCGATGCTTCGCGCGGCTTCGAGTTCGGCGAGCGCGTTGTCGAAGCGACGTTCGTCGAGCGCTGTGCGGGCGCGCGCGATCAGCAGTCCGCCGAGGCGCTTGAGACCTTCGGTGGCCTCCGCGTTGCCTGGCTCGATGACCAGGACCTGGCGGAAGTGTTCGAGAGCGTTGTTCTTGGCGGGCTCGATGTAGCGGCGCTCGTCCATCGCGAGACGCGCCTTTTCGAGCACTTCGTCCAGCGTCGCGACCGGCGCGGTGCTGGCCGGCGCGGTAGTGGCGGCGGCGGCGGGAGCCTCGGCGGCCGGCGCGGTCTGCGCGACCGGAGCATCCGACGACGAACCTTTCATGAAGTACCAGCCCGCGCCGGCGGCGGCGAGCACCGCGACGACGATGCCGATCAACATGACCGGCGACTTGCCGGATTTCTCTTCCGTGCCGCCCGAGCTCGAGCTCGGCGCGGTGACCGCGCTCAGGGCGTCGGCGGTCGAGGAGATGCGGGCGGCGTCGCTGACGGCGCGCAGCATCGGAGCGGATTCGACCGGGGTATCGACCAGCGCGTGGATCGCGCCTTCGAGCATCAGCGCATCGACCATGCCGGCGGAGGCGCCGTCACGGATCGCGATGACGACCGGGTTGTGAGGGCTGCCGGAGATCGGCGCGAAATCGTCGGGGCTCAGGCCGCGCAGGTCGGCGACGAGGATCGTGCGCGAACCCGGCTTGAGCATCGCGGCCGCGGAGCCGAGGCTGTCGGCATGCCTGAGCATGCAGGTGGATTCGAGCATGGGGCCGAGCTGCGCCCACAGGTCGAGGTCAGGAGTCGCGATGACCGCGAGCGGCTTCTTGGATTTGAAGGAGCCGGCGCCGGTATTGCTCCGGAACCCGGTGTCACCTTGCGCAGAGGCGCCAAATTCACGTGCTTGCATGGACCCTCGACCTCGTCGAATTACGGTGGCGTGTTCACGCCGTGAGGGCTGTCTCGTCCATGACCCCACACGTGCGGAACGACAGTGGGGGACAGTATTAAGTTAGTGTTTTGCCGCTGAGCGGCACTGAGTCACATAGCGCGCACCGGAATTACGCAGGGAAGCCCGGATCGCGACCTGGATCACAAAGGAGAATGGGGGCAGCCCCCGTTTCCCAGCAAAAGGGGTCAGTCCTCTCGAATACGCTTTAGTTGCAGCGGTTGGAACGCCGGGAGGGCTGACCCCTTTTGCTGGGAAACGGGGGCTGCCCCCATCCTTCTAGTTTGGCACCCGGCGGATCTGGGCGCCGATCTGCGCGAGCTTTTCCTCGAGCGCCTCGTACCCGCGGTCGATGTGATAGATGCGCTCGATTTCCGTCCGGCCCTCGGCCACGAGCCCGGCCAGAACCAGGCTCGCCGAGGCGCGCAGGTCGGTGGCCATGACCGGCGCGGCGGTGAGTTTCGGCACGCCCTTGATGATCGCCGTGTTGCCCTCGAGCCGGATCTCGGCGCCGAGCCGGCGCATCTCGAGCATGTGCATGAAGCGGTTCTCGAAGATCGTCTCGACGATCGTGCCGACGCCGTCGGCGATCGTGTTGAGGGCCGCGAACTGCGCCTGCATGTCGGTGGGGAACGCCGGGTATGGCGCCGTGCGCACGTCGACCGACTTCGGACGCTTGCCCTTCATGTCCACTTCGATCCAGTTGGGACCGACGCCGACCTTCGCGCCCGTCTCGATGAGCTTCGCGGTCACCGCGTCGAGATGCTCGGGATTCGTGTTCTTGATGCGCACGATGCCGCTCGTGATCGCGCCCGCGACGAGGTACGTACCGCCCTCGATGCGATCGGGCTGCACTTCGTAGCTGGTCGCGTGCAGCTTCTCGACGCCCTGGATCACCATCTTGTCGGTGCCGGCGCCCTGGATCTTCGCGCCCATCGCGATGAGGAAATTCGCGAGGTCGACGACCTCGGGCTCGCGCGCGGCGTTCTCGATGATCGTCTCGCCCTCGGCGAGCGTGGCGGCCATCATGAGGTTCTCGGTGCCGGTCACCGTCACGGTTTCGAGATTGAGCCGCGCACCCTTGAGGCGTCCGGCGCGTGCGCGGATGTAGCCGCCCTCGATCTGGATCTCCGCGCCCATCTGCTGCAGTCCCGCGACGTGGATGTTCACGGGCCGCGCGCCGATCGCGCAGCCGCCCGGCAGCGACACATCCGCCTTGCCGAAGCGCGCGAGCAGCGGACCCAGCACGAGGATCGACGCGCGCATGGTCTTGACCAGCTCGTACGGCGCGAAGCATTCGCGCGTGGTCGAGCCGTCGATCTCGACGCGCATCTTCTCGTCGATGGTGACCGACACGCCCATGCGGCCTAACAACTCGATCATGGTCGTGACGTCCTGCAGGTGCGGGACGTTGCGGATCGTCACCGGCCCGTCGGCCAGCAGTGCTCCGGCGATGATGGGCAGCGCGGCGTTCTTCGCGCCCGAGATGCGCACCTCCCCCTCGAGGGGAATGCCACCGTTGATCTGCAGCTTGTCCACGGGAATGTCTCGCCAGGGGCCGGAAAAGGGCCGCTAGTGTAAAGGGCGACGGACCCCTACCGTGAGGACTCTTCGGGGGTCAGCGCCTCGATGGATAGCGCATGAATCTCGCGACCAACCAGTTCGCCGAGCGTCTTGTAGACCAGCTGGTGCCGCGCGATCGGCCGCAATCCCGCGAATTGCGGCGCGACGATGCGCGAGGCGAAGTGGGTGTTGTCGTCGGATTCGACCCGCACATCCGCGCCAGGGAGTCCCGCGCGAATGAGCTTGGCGATGTGTTCGGGAGTGATGTTCATGGGGCGAGTTTAAATCGCGAAGGGGTATGATTCCCGCATGAATGACAACGTCAGAACCGACGCGGAATCGCTGATCGCGGCGGGCAGGCGGGCGCTCGGAATCGAGCAGCGTGCCATCTCGGCACTCGCGCCCCGACTCGATGAATCCTTCGCGCGCGCCTGCCGTATCTGCCTCGAATGCCGCGGCCGAGTCATCGTCACCGGGCTCGGGAAGTCCGGGCACGTCGCCGGCAAGATCGCCGCGACCCTGGCCTCGACCGGTACACCCTCCTTCTTCGTGCACGCCGCCGAAGCCAGCCACGGCGACATCGGCATGATCACGCGCGACGACGTGCTGCTCGCCATCTCGAACTCCGGCGAGACCGCCGAAGTGCTGATGCTGATCCCGCACCTGTCCCGACTCGGCGTGCCGATCATCGTCATGACGGGCAACGCCAAGTCCAACCTCGCGCGCGCCGCGACCGTGCACCTCGACGTGAGCGTCGACGAGGAGGCCTGCCCGCTCAACCTTGCACCCACGGCGAGCACCACGGCGACGCTCGCGCTCGGCGACGCGCTCGCCGTCTCGCTGCTCGAGGCGCGTGGCTTCACGCCGCAGGATTTCGCTCGCTCGCACCCGGGCGGCACACTCGGCCGCAAGCTGCTGCTGCACGTCTCGGACATCATGCGCTCCGGCGACGCCTTGCCCATAGTCAGTCAGGACGTGACGCTGGGTGAGGGCCTGGTCGTCATGTCGAAGAAAGGCCTCGGCATGTGCGTGATCGTCGAGAACGGGCGCGCGGTCGGCGTCTTCACCGACGGCGACTTGCGCCGCGCACTCGACCGGAAGGCGGACGTGCACGTCACGAAGATGCGAGAAGTCATGACCTCCCCGTTCAAGTCGATTCGTGCCACGGAGCTCGCGGCCGAAGCCGCGCATCTGCTGGAGCAATACCGCATCACCGCGCTGCCGGTGCTCGACGACAAGGGCGCGCTGGTCGGCGCGTTCAACGTGCACGACCTGCTGCGCGCCGGGGTGTTGTGAGCGACGTCGTGCCCGCGGTGGGCCAATTCCACCGCCAGCTGAGGCGCGTGAAGCTGCTCGTGCTCGACGTCGACGGCGTGCTGACCGACGGACGGCTCTTCTACGGTCCACGCGGTGAAACGGTGAAGGCCTTCCACGTGCGCGACGGCCATGGCATCAAGGCCGTGGCGAAGGCCGGCATCACGGTCGCGATCATCTCCGGCCGCAAATCGCAGATGGTCGCGAAGCGCGCGCGCGACCTCGGCATCCGGCACGTATTCCAGGGCGTCAGCGACAAGCTCGCCGTGCTCGAAAAACTCGCGAAGTCCCGCAACGTGACGCTGGCCGAGTGCGCCTGTGTGGGAGACGACACGCCCGACGCGCCGATCCTTGCGGCCGCCGGGCTCGGCATCGCGGTGGCCGATGCCCACGCGGATGCGCGCGCCGCCGCGCAATTGGCCACCACCTTGCCGGGCGGGCTCGGCGCCGTGCGGGAAGTCTGCGACTGGCTCATCGCCGCGCGCGCGGCCGTTCCATGAAAACCCGAAGGTGGTCCCGACCCTTCGGCGCCATCGCCCTGGTCGCGCTGGTGGGTGGGGTGTATTTCCTCGGACGCGTGGCCCGCGGCCCGAGCGGTGCCGAGCCGGGCGCCGTGATGCCGCCCGATCCCGGCTACGCCGCGCGCGACGCCGAGATCATCGAAACCGGATTCGACGGCCGCGAGCGATACCGCCTGCGAGCCCAGACCATCCGCCAGCAGGCCGAGGCCGGTGTCATCGAGCTCGAAAAGCTCGAAATGGACTACCACCCCGGCGACCAGCCCCGCATTCCCGGCGAGGCCTCCCCCGACGCCACGGCATCGAGCGAGACCTGGCACCTCAGGTCGGACCGCGGAGAGGTGCGCGCCAACGGCGACGACGTGGAACTCACCGGTAACGTCCAGGTCACCGGGCGCGCACCGGGAACCGGCGAGCCGCTGACGCTCGCCACCGAAACCATGCGGATCAACACGCCGACCGAGTTCATCGAGACGGATGCGCCGGTCACCATGCGCTGGTCGGGGCATGAGCTGAACGCACGCGGCATGCAGGCCGACTTGAAGGCGGGTACCCTGCGCCTAGAATCCGACGTCCATGGCCGATTCACACAGAAATAAACCGTACTCCCGTGCCGGCATCGCGCTCGCGATGTTGTTAGGCACGCACGCGTGGAGCGCGGCTTTGCCCTGCGCCAATCAGGAAATCGTGGTCGAAGCCAAGCCTATGGAGGTCGACTACCGCAACAACAACGCGGTGCTGCGCGACGTGGTCATCACCCAATGCGACATGCGCATCCAGGCCGCGGAGGCGCGGGTGACAGGCGGCCTCGACTTCGAGAACAGCCAGTGGACGATCTCGGGTGACGTGCGCATCACGGCCGAAGGAGGCAAGCTCAACTCCGACAAGGCCGTCGTTTCCTTCCGGGACAATCTCATCTCGCAGGCCACGATCACCGGCACGCCTGCGCAGTTCGAGCAGCAACGCGATGACGGCAGCCTGGCGCGCGGCCGCGCCAATACCATCGACTACGAGACCGGCAAAGGCACGGTGAGCCTGATCACGGACGCTTGGCTGTCCCCCGATGGGCGCAATGAAATCAGCGCCCAGAAACTCGTGTACAACATCCGCACGCAGAGCGTGCAGGGTCAGGCGCGCCCCGCGGCCGACGGCAAGGATCCCGAACGCGTCCGCATCGTCATCCAGCCGCGCGAGCCGGGCGAGAAGGCGCCGCCCAAAGAAGAACAGCAACCATGAGCGTGTTGCGCGCCTCCCACCTCGCCAAGAGTTACAAACGCCGCCAAGTGATCACCGACCTCTCCCTCGAGGTGCAGAGCGGAGAGATCGTGGGCTTGTTAGGACCGAACGGCGCCGGCAAGACGACGGCGTTCTACATGATCGTGGGACTGGTGCCGGCCGATGCGGGCACGGTGGTCATCGATGATCGCGACATCACCACCCTCGCGATGCATCAGCGCGCGCAGGCGGGTATCGGCTACCTCCCGCAGGAGGCCTCGGTGTTCCGCAAGATGAGCGTCGAGGACAACGTCATGGCGATCCTCGAAACACGCGAGAACCTCGACGAAACCGCGCGGGCCGAACGGCTCGAACAGATCCTCGGTGAACTGCGCATCGCGCATGTGCGCAAGAGCCTCGGGATGGCGCTGTCCGGCGGCGAGCGCCGCCGCGTGGAAATCGCGCGCGCCCTGGCCGCGGAGCCCCGTTTCGTGCTGCTCGATGAACCATTTGCGGGCGTCGACCCACTTTCGGTCATCGATATCCAGCGGATCATGAACGAGCTGTCCGCCAAGGGCATCGGCGTGCTGGTGACCGACCATAACGTCAGAGAAACCCTAGGCGTTTGTGGGCGGGCATACATAGTCTCGGGGGGTACCGTGATCGCATCCGGATCCTCCGAAGAAATCCTTGCCAACCCCCAAGTCCGTGAGGTGTACTTGGGTCAGTCATTCCGTCTGTAGCGATTCGATAGCCAGCGGAAAAATCTTCCATTTTCAAAGAGTTGGGACACGCGCGCCAGTGTCGATGATGAAGCCCTCATTGCAGCTGAAGCTGGGTCAACAGCTCACGATGACCCCGCAGCTGCAGCAGGCTATCCGCCTCCTGCAAATGCCCGCTCTGGAGCTGCAGGCGCACATCCGGGAACAGCTCGAGACGAACGTGATGCTCGAGCCCGTGGACGAGTACGAGGGCACCGGCACGTTCGAAGCACTCGAGCCGCATCCGATGCCGGAAGAGCAGCGCGTCGACGCGCAGCCGGCGCCCGAAGTCACCGTCGAAGCGGAAGTCATCGAAGACGCATGGAGCGAACGCAGCCCCGGCTCCGATTCCTGGCGAGACGATGACGAGCGCGCCGCGGAAGTCGCCGATGACGCACAGCTCTCGCTGCAGGATCACCTGCTCGGCCAACTCGAATACGCGAACCTGCCGCCGAGGGATCTGGCAATCGCGCGCGCGATTGTCGATGCCATCAACGACGACGGCTACGTCACCGATTCCTTCGACGACATCGCCGCCACGCTGCGGCCGGAAGTCACCGCGGAGCCGGACGAAGTCGAACGCGTGCTCAAGCTCGTGCAGACGCTCGATCCTCCGGGCGTCGCCGCGCGCAACCTGAGTGAGTGCCTGGCGCTGCAGCTGCGCATGCTGCATCCCGATACGCCGGGCCTCAAGCTCGCGCTCGCGATCGCCGACAAACATCTCGACCTGCTCGCGGACCGCGAGCTCACGCTGCTCCGTCGCGAACTGTCCGCGTCGGATGACGAACTCGCGCAGGCCGTCGCGCTGGTGCGCGGACTGCATCCCCGCCCGGGCGCAACCGTGTCTTCGGCCAAGGCCGAATACGTGGTGCCGGACGTGTTCGTGCGCCGCACGGACCGCGGCTGGACCGTCGAGGTCAACAGCTCGACGTTGCCGCGCGTGCGCCTCAACCAGAGTTACGCCGACATGCTCGGCCGCGGCGCCGGGCATTCCTCGATGCGCGCGCAGCTGCAGGAAGCACGCTGGCTGCTCAAGAGCCTGGAGATCCGCAACGAGACCCTCATGAAGGTTGCGAGGAGCATCGTCGAGCGGCAGACCGCCTTCCTCGAACATGGCGAGGAAAGCATGCGGCCGATGATCCTCAAGGACATCGCCCAGGCCATCGACATGCACGAATCGACCATCTCGCGCGTTACCTCGAGCAAGTACATGCACACGCCACGCGGCGTGTTCGAGCTCAAGTACTTCTTCTCGAGCCAGGTCGAGGCCGCCGACGGCGGCGGAGCCTCGTCCACGGCGGTGCGCGCGAAGATCCGCAAGCTCATCAAGGAAGAAGATCCGGGCAACCCGCTGTCCGACAGCCGGATCGCCGAGCTTCTTTCGGGCGAAGGCATCGCCGTCGCGCGCCGCACGGTCGCCAAGTACCGCGAGGCTCTCGGGCTCGCCCCCTCCAATGAACGCAAGGCAAAGGCAGCAGCCAGGTAGAGAATTCAGTAGATAGACAAAGTCAGGCAAAAAAGGAGACGGATCATGCAATTGTCGCTAGCCGGTCATCATGTTGAAGTCACTCCCTCCATGCGCTCGTACGTGGAAAAGAAGCTCGAACGCATCGCGCGTCACTTCGACCACGTGATCGACGTGCACTGTGTACTGACCGTAGAGAAACTTCGACAGAAGGCCGAAGCCACCTTGCATGTTCGCGGCAATTCCATCCACGCGGACGCCACCGAGGAAGACATGTACGCCGCCATCGATCTGCTGGCGGACAAGCTGGACCGCAGCGTGATCAAACATAAGGAGCGGAAATCCGATCACCACGCGGCCGCCGCGAGAAAAGCGGTCAGGCAATCTCAATAGGGTCACAATAGTCGAATGAGGCTAATCCTCGTCAGCGGGCTGTCGGGATCGGGCAAGAGCGTGGCTCTGCACATGCTCGAGGATGCCGGCTTTTACTGCGTCGACAACATCCCGGCGGCCCTGCTGAAGCCCTTCATCTCGCACACGCTGCGCAACAACGAAGCGCAGTACAGCCGCGCCGCGGTGGGAGTCGACGCCCGCAACGCCGCGGCGGAGATCGAAACCGTTCCGCCGCTCATCGAGGAGCTCAAGAAGAGCGGCATCCACTGCGAGATCGTGTTCCTGCTCGCGAACGACGACGAGCTGCTGCGGCGTTTCGCCGAAACCCGCCGCAAGCATCCCATCACGACGGATCACGTCTCGCTCAAGGAGGCCATCGCGATCGAACGGCGGCTGCTCGAGCCGATCCTCAACGCGGCGGACCTGGTCGTCGACACTTCGCGCATGGGCGTGCACGACCTGCGCGAGCTCATCAGCCAGCGCGTGGAGAAGCGCACCGCCGGGCGGCTGTCGCTGCTGGTCGAATCCTTCGGGTTCAAGAACGGGATCCCGGGCGACGCGGACTTCGTGTTCGATGCCCGGTCCCTGCCGAATCCGTATTGGGACCCGTCGTTGCGGGCGCTGACGGGCCGTGATACCGACGTGATCCGCTTCCTGGAGGCGCAGCGCGGCGTGCACCGGCTCAGCGATGACATCCTGCAGTTCGTCGCCGCGCGCATTCCCGAGCACCAGGCGGCGAATCGCCGCTATCTCACCATCGCCATCGGCTGCACGGGCGGCCGTCATCGCTCGGTGTATCTCGCCGAACGCATCGCCGAGCGCCTGTCGCAAAACTATCCAGTCGTCTCCATCCGTCACAACTCCCTGGGCGAACAACGCTCCATCACGCGTACCCCCGCGCTCGCCGGCACCCAGACCACCTCGGTCGCCTGAATCGGGGACAGATTTATTTGTTGACGATAACGGCGACTCGTTCCGGGTCGCTCTGCGCGTTACCGTCAATAAATAGATCTGTCCCCTTTTTGCCGAGCCCAATACACTCGCGCCCGTCATGGCAGAGACAGCGCGCACGAACATGAAGGAACGACGGCTCGCCGCCCTGCGCGGCGCGCTGCGCGAGGGTTCGTGGCGCGGCGCGGCGCGCATGATCGGCGCGATGCACCCGGCGGAGATCGCGCTGCTGATCGAATCGCTGCCGCCGGCACAACGCGAGGTCGTCTGGAATTTCGTCGAGCCCGAGATCGAAGGCGACGTGCTCGTCGAGCTCAGCGACGAGGTGCGCCAGTCGTTCATCGAGGGCATGAACGAGGAGGACCTCCTCGCGGCGGCCGAAGGCATGGAGGTCGACGACCTCGCGGACCTGGTCGGCGACCTGCCCGAAACCGTCATGCAGCAGCTCGTGAAGTCCATGGACGCCCAGGATCGCGATCGCCTGAAGACGGTGCTGTCGTACGAGCCCGACACCGCCGGCGGCCTCATGAACACCGATACGGTGAGCGTCCGCGCGGACGTCACCGCGGAGGTCGTGCTGCGTTACCTGCGCATGCGCGGCGAACTGCCCGACAAGACAGACCGGCTGTTCGTCGTCGACCGCGATGACCGCTACCTCGGCACCCTCTCGCTGACCCGCCTCATCACCGAGGACCCCGAAAAGACGATCGGCGACATCATCGATCACGAGGCGCCGCGCATCGCGCCCGAGACGAACGCGAGCGAAGTCACGCGCCTGTTCCAGGATCGCGACCTCGTGTCGGCGGCGGTGGTCGACCACTCGGGCAAGCTGCTCGGGCGCGTCACGGTCGACGACGTCGTCGACGTGATCAGCGAGGAGGCCGCGCACGAGGTCATGTCCGCGGCGGGCCTGCGCGACGAGGAGGATGTGTTCGCGGGTGTATTCCCGTCGACGCGCCGCCGGCTGCTGTGGCTCGGCATCAACCTCGTCACCGCCTTTCTCGCGGCGGCGGTCGTCAGCCGCTTCGAGGGCACCATCGAGAAGGTCGCGGCGCTGGCCGCGCTCATGCCCATCGTCGCGAGCATGGGCGGCATCGCGGGCACGCAGACTGTCACGCTGATCATCCGCGGCATCGCGCTGGGCCAGGTCGAGTGGGTCAACGCACGCTGGCTGCTGTGGAAGGAAATCGCCGTCGGCGGACTCAACGGCCTCATCTGGGCCGTGATCGTCGGCTCGGTCACCATCGCCTGGTACGGCAGGTGGGAGATCGCCGCCATCATTGCCGCCGCCACGCTCTTCAACCTGCTGTGCGCGGCCGCGGTCGGCGTGGTCGTGCCGATGATGCTCAAGCGGATGCGTATCGACCCGGCGCTCTCCGCGGGAGTGATCCTAACTACGTTCACGGACTGCATCGGTTTCGCCACTTTGCTAGGCTTGGGCGCGCTGTTCCTGACCTGACGAGACCGTTTCGAGGGAGTCGTGAAGAAAACCATCGCCGTCGCCGCGTTCGCACTGCTAGCGACCGGCTGCACCTCATGGGTGGGACCGCGCTACAACCACCACGTCGGCAACACGCTCGAGCTGCGCGCGGCGGGCCTGGACAAGGTCAGCATCGGCGAGATCCGCAAGGACCCGGAGGCGCGCGACGACGTCGACCAGCTCCGCTCCCAGACGCTCTACATCGAGTCGCCGTACGGTACGTACACCGCGTACCTCCACGAAGCGCTGAAGATCGAATTCGACCACTCGGACCTGCTGGATCCGGACTCGAGCGTGCGCATCGACGGCGTATTGCTGCGCAACGGGTTCGGCCAAGCGGCGGATCGAGAGTTCGTCGAGCTCGAAGCGGAGTTGACCGTCTGGCGCGGCACGGAGGTCGCATATCGCCGCACCCGGTCGGCGCGCTACGACTGGCACGCCAACTACCACGTGGCGATGTCCCGCGCGGTCGCGAACTACCAGGCCGGCGTGCAGCGGCTCATCGCCGCCTTCATCGCCGACCCGGAGTTCGTCGCGGCGCTCAGGAAGCGCTGAGGCCTCGCGTCACAGGTACAGCGCGAGGATCTGGCCGAGCACCGGCGCTTCCTTCGCCGAACTGCCGCCCAGCCGCTTCGCCTCCTCGACGATGAACGCCTTCGATTCGTCGGTGCCGAGGTCCGCGATCGCCTTGAGCGCGACGCTGTGGTCCTGCCAGCTCATCGCCGGATCCTGGTAGATGGACTTGAGCAGCGCGAACTGGCCCGTCGCGCCGATGTTGCCGAGCGAGGAAATCGCGGCCTGGCGCACGTACTCCTGCGGATCGCGCGCGAGCGCCGCCAGCGTGTCTATCGCCGCCGGATTGTTCGTGAAGCCGAGCGCGTACACGTCGAGGAACGTATTCGGCGTGCGCTCGCCGTTGATCCTGGCGATGAGGCTCTTCACCGTATCGTCGCCGGCGCGGTAGCCGTACGCGACGTTGGCGATCTTGCTCGCGAATTCCTGGACTCCGAGCGCCAGCGGTTGCGTGAAGATGGGCTCGACCACCGCCGGCTCGTCGACGCGCCACATCGGAGTCTTTCCGCGGGTGACGAACGTGGCGATGCGCCTGGGCGCGCCGTCACCCGTGGCGACATCCGCGCTGATGTACGTCAGCGTGATGAACGGCGTGTACGCGTTGGTGCGCATGTTCTGCATGCGATAGGTCTTGAGGTGAATCGCCGGCGGATCCGTCGACTTGTCGGAAACCTGCGCGGGCAGGCCGCGCGAAGCGAGTTCGGCCTGGAGCTGCGTCGCGAGGAACGGCACTGGATCGATCGGCGCGCCATCGATCTTCACGTCGCCCGGCAGAATGCCGGTGTGAAAGATCTTTCCGTCGACGCGCCGTTCGTCGACGAGAGAGAACACTTTCGACGCCGGCGTGTCGGTGACGATGTACTTCAATCCCGAAGGCGTGGGCGCCTTCGCTTCGTAGTTCAACTGCGGCATCGCGCAGCCGCAGAGCGCGAGACTCGCGAGCGCGAGGCCCGCGAGCAAATGACGAGAAATCATCGGAAGCCCCTCCCAGGGATGTCAATCCAGCCATCAAACTATCGCCCGGCCGGCAGTCGCTCGTCAAAATCCCCATCGCATTGACGATCGGATTCTCGACATGGTCTATTCCGCGCCCCTGGACGAGGCCTCCCATGCGCAGAATTGCCGACGCCGTCACCGACACCGAAATCGCCGCCTGCTTTCCAGTCATGTCGCAGCTGCGGCCGAAGATCGCCGAACACGAGTTCGTGCCGCTCGTGAAACACCTCGCCGCCACGACCGGCCTGCGGATCGCCTGCCTCGACGAGGAGGGCATCAAGGCGGTTGCGGGTTACCGCGCATCTGAGTGGCTGGCCGGCGGACGGTATCTCGAGATCGAGGACCTCGTGACCGCGGAAGGCTCACGCTCGAATGGCCATGGCGGCGCGCTGTTCGACTGGCTGGTCGCCGAGGCGGCCCGGCTCGAGTGCCGCCAGGTGCGCCTCGTCTCCCACGTGAAGCGCACGGACGCGCACCGCTTCTACCTGCGCAAGGGCATGAGCATCGAGGCGCACTACTTCTCGATGAACGTGCCCTCGAACGCATGAAACGAAACCGCCATCTCCGCCGGGATGGAATCCGCCCGTAGCGCCACCGCGAGCGCGTGCTCGTCGGAGGGGCGGTGCTGCCAGAACCGCCAGCGCGAAGCGTCGTCCCCCGCGAACGCGACAGCGCACAGCCGATGCGCAGCATCGAGATCGAACGATGCATTTGCGAGACCCGCGGCGAGGCCCTGGCCCGTCGCCTTGAGCCAGGCCTCCTTGAGCGTCCACAACGCATAGAAGCGCGCGGGCCGCTCCGGCTCGGGTAACGCCGCCAGTGCGCCCGCTTCGCGTTCCGTGAAGTACCGGGGCGCGAGATGCAGCGGCGTCGTTCGCGTGCGCAGGTTCTCTACGTCGATCCCGATCTCCGGCTGGCGGCTCAGCACGCACGCGACGAGGCCCTGCGTGTGCGCAAGATTGAAATGCAGGCCATGCGCCGCGAACGGCGCCGCAAGCGCGGGCTTTCCGTATTCGCCCGTGATGAACGTCCACGCGCGCGGTTCGACCTCCGGGACATACCGCGACAACACGAGCCGCTGCAGCGCGCGTGTCACGAGGAACTGGTGGCGCAACTCCTCGCTGTACAGCTTCCCGCGCCGCTCGTTCTCCTCGGCGGAGAGGAGGCGCGCATGGGCCGCGTTCCAGGCCGGATCGTCGAGCTCGCGATCGAACGCGAGCCAGACGTGGATCTCGTGCGGCGCGAGCTTCAAAGCGCCAGGAATGCCGCGAGATCGTCGCGCCGCGCGAGCGCGTCTCGATAACCGAGTTCGATGAGCTCGCGCGTGTAGCCCGCCTCGAACATCAGGTAACTCGCGAGCAGGCTGCCGCTCGCGCCCCGCGCGCCGATGATGGACATCAGCGCGCGCAGGCTCAGCGGCAGAGAGCCCGCGAAGCGCACCGCGATCTCGGACGGATCCACGCTGGGCGCGATCATCAGCGTGCGGATCTTGCGCGTTCCCGTGGCGCTGGCCGCGAGCTCCGTCAGCCGGTTGATGCGCGAGAGGTTCTCGAGATCCGCGGAGATCTGGTCGCTGAACAACGTGTCCAGCATGTACCCGAACAACTGGCCCGGCGTGGGTGGTAAGTCCGATGCGATGAACCGCGGAACGGCGTCGAGATGCGTGGGCCTGACGCCGACCACGAGCAGCCGGTCCGCCCCGAGATGGATCGCGGGCGACAGGGGCGCGGTCTGGCGCATCGCGCCGTCGCCGAAGTACTCGCCGTGCAGGCAGATGGGCGGGAACAGGAACGGGATCGCGAGGCTGGCCATCAGATAATCGAGCGACAGCGGCACCCGTTCCCCGTGGCGCTGTGCGCGCGACCACTCGCTGACGGTGGTATCGGCCTCGAAAAAAGACACGGACCGTGCGGTGAAGTAACTCGTGGCGCTGAGCGCGACCGCGCGCAGGTCGCCGCGCGCCACGCTCGCGCGCATCGCGTCGAAATCGGTGACCTTCGACAGCAGCTCGCGCAGCGGCGAGTTGTCCAGCAGGGACTTGGGAGGCCCCATCCTGCCGCCGGTCAGCAGCGATCCCATCCAGCGACCGCCGGCACGGAGCATCGCGCCGACGTCGGACCGGAAGACGTGCTGGACACGAAAATTCGCCCAGACGTTTTCGATCTCGGCCACCGAGTGGTGCCAGCGCACCACATTGCTCGCGAGGATGCAGGCCGACACGGCGCCCGCGGACGTGCCGACGATGATCGGAAAGGGCCACTCGGGCCGGGAATGAATCTCCGCCAGGGCCTTCAGGACGCCGACCTGGTAGGCGGCCCGGGCCCCGCCGCCCGTCAGGATCAAGCCCGTGCGAGAAACCCCGCCCCCCCTGCTGTTAGTATGCCCCTCCCCCACGACCCATCCATTTCATTCACGGAGAACAACATGCTCGCACTTCGAAGGACTTTGGTCACCGCCCTCGTAGCAGTGGCCGCAAGTGTCAGCGCCGGATCTCCTCCCGCCGCACCCGCCGAGGGCTCGGCCGCGCCGGCGTTCAAACTACAGGACCAGGCCGGCGAGTGGCACACGCTCGACCAGTACAAGGGCAAGTGGGTCGTGTTGTACTTCTACCCGAAGGACAACACCCCCGGCTGCACCACCCAGGCCTGCGAGCTGCGCGACAACATCTTCGCGTTCCGCAAGGCCGACGCCGTCATCCTCGGCGTGAGCGTCGATGACGTCGCCTCGCACGAGAAGTTCGCCAAGGAACACAGCCTGCCGTTCGACATCCTCGCCGACCCGAAGAAGGAAGTGACGAAGGCCTATGGCGCGAGCTGGAGCCCGGCGCCGGGCGTCGAGCTCGCGAGCCGCACCACGTTCCTGATCGGACCGGACGGCAAGATCGTCAAGCACTGGCCGAAGGTCGACCCGAAGGGTCATTCGGACATGGTGCTCGCGGAGATCAAGGCGCACTCGCCGGCGCCGAAATCGGCCGGCTGAGTCTCGCTCGCTGAAGAACGAAAGCCCGGCGGGTGATACCGCCGGGCTTTTTTTGTTGCGATTCGACCGAGTCCGCCGGCCATGTCTTCCGGCGTTATTTCTTCTTGTCGTCCGGTCCGGGCGGATCGAGGTCCTGGCCCGTGAAATCCTTGAGCTTCGGCAACATCGCCTCGTAGGTGGCCTTGTCCGAAGGTGAAAGGTTCGGATGCCCGGCGAACACCCCGACGGTGATGCCACCGATGACGTAGTAAGTCTCGCCGGGTTGGACTTCGAGCGTGAGCACGTCCTTCGCCTCGGAGTGCACCACGTATTCGTGTTTGCCGGCGGGCACGTCGATCTTGCAGTAGGTGCCGCTCTGCAGCTTGCACAGTTCGATGCCGTTCTCGCGCACCTTGTAGCGGATGGCCGAACCCGCGAACTTTTTCTCGCGGAAGAAGATGACGGTGCCGGTGCCCGTGCCGCCCCCCGCGCCTTCCGCGGCCGGCGCGGCGGCGGGACCGGGCGACAGCGCGGTGTCGGCGGTCGCCGCCGCGTCCTGCGCGAGCGCGACGAGTGGCGCGATCAACGCCGCGACGAGCGCGGTCCAAATTTGTCTGCGATACATTTTCCTCTCCATCGTTGGTCGTTTCTCGATCGACGACGAATACTGCGCCCGCGATGCGTACGGATCGAGCGCCGCGAGCAGCAGCGCGGGTAGTAAGAGCGAGGGTCTCACTACCCGGCAGTATAAGCTTCAGACGGGATTCGCCAGAACGGCGGAGTGACGTAATGCGCGCATGGCGCCGTCGAGGCCGGCGAGTGTGAGTGGAAACATGCGGTTAGCGACCAACTCGCGCGTCAGCTGGATGGACGGAGTCCAATTCCAGCGGTCGTCGGGCTCCGGATTCAGCCATACGAGCCGCGGGAAATGCGCCGTGATGCGGTTCATCCACGTGCGGCCCGATTCCTCGTTCCAGTGCTCGACGCTGCCGCCGGGCTGTTCGATTTCGTACGGACTCATCGTCGCGTCGCCGACGAACACCACGCGGTAGTCAGGGTTGAACGTGCGCAGCAGCGACCAGGTGGGCGTGCTGACGCTGAACCGCCGGCGATTGTCCTTCCACAATCGCTCGTACGGAAAATTGTGGAAGTAGAAGTATTCGAGATGTCGGAACTCCGCGCGCGCCGCCGAGAACAATTCCTCGCAGATCCGCACGTGATCGTCCATCGAGCCGCCGACGTCGAGCAGCAGCAGCAGTTTCACGGCGTTGCGCCGCTCGGGCACGAGCTTGAGATCGAGCAGGCCCGCGTTGCGCGCGGTCGCGTCGATCGTGCCGTCGAGGTCGAGTTCCTCGGCCGCGCCCTCGCGCGCGAAACGCCGCAGCCGGCGCAGCGCCATCTTGAGATTGCGGGTGTCGAGCTCGCGCGCGTCGTCGTAGTTGGCGAATTCACGCCTGTCCCAGACCTTCACCGCGCGCCGGTGGCGCGACCGGTCCTGGCCGATGCGCACGCCCTCCGGGTTGAAGCCCTGGTTGCCGAACGGTGACGTGCCGGCCGTGCCTATCCACTTGTTGCCGCCTTCGTGACGGCCGCGCTGCTCCGCGAGGCGCTGGCGCAGGGTTTCGAGCAACTTGTTCCAGCCGCCCAGCGCCTCGACCCGGCGTTTTTCCTCGTCCGTGAGCAGCCTCTCGGTGATGGCACGCAGCCATTCCGCCGGCATTTCGGCCACCAGCTTCTCGAATACCTTTTCCGCGCCCGCGAAGAACTCGGCGAACACGCGGTCGAAGCGGTCGAAATGCCGCTCGTCCTTCACGAGCGCCATGCGCGCGAGGTAATAGAATTCCTCCGGTGAATACTGCGCCACCCGCGCTTCGAGCGCCTCGAGCAGCGCGAGGAACTCGGGCAGCGTGACCGGGATGCCGCCGGCGCGCAGATCGGTGAAGAAGCGCACGAGCATGGCGCGTTCCCGCCCCGCTCAGCGACCCGCGCGGCGATTGAGGAACACGAGCTGCTCGAACAGGTGCACGTCCTGCTCGTTCTTGAGCAGCGCGCCGTGCAGGATCGGGATCGTCTTCTTCGGATCGTCCGAGCGCAGCGCCTCGGGCGGAATGTCCTCGGCCACGAGTAGTTTGATCCAGTCGAGCAGCTCGGAGGTCGACGGCTTCTTGCGCAGGCCGGGCGTCTCACGCACCTCGAAGAACGCCGTCAGGGCCTCGCGCAGCAGCTGCGTCTTCAGGTCCGGGAAGTGCACGCGCACGATCTTCTCCATCGTCTCCGCGTCTGGAAAACGGATGTAATGAAAGAAGCAGCGGCGCAGGAACGCGTCGGGCAGTTCCTTCTCGTTGTTGCTGGTGATGAGGATGATCGGGCGGTGCCGCGCGCGCACGAGCTCGCGCGTCTCGTGCACGTAGAACTCCATGCGGTCGAGCTCGCGCAGCAGGTCGTTCGGAAATTCGATGTCGGCCTTGTCGATCTCGTCGATGAGCAGCACGGGCTGCACGTCGGATTCGAAAGCCTCCCACAGCTTGCCGCGCACGATGTAATTGCGGATGTCGTGTACGCGGGAATCACCGAGCTGCGAATCGCGCAGGCGCGAAACCGCGTCGTACTCGTAGAGCCCCTGCTGCGCCTTGCTCGTCGATTTGATGTGCCACTCGTGCAGTGGACGCGACAGCGCACGCGCGATCTCCTCGGCGAGCTGAGTCTTGCCGGTGCCGGGCTCGCCCTTGATGAGCAGCGGGCGGCCGAGCGTCACCGCGGCATTGACGGCCATCATGAGATCCGGCGTCGCGACGTAGCGATCGGTGCCGGTGAATCGGGACTGGGTCATGCCCCGAGCTTATGCCGTGCCGGGTGGAGTGGCCACCCGGCAGAGGCTCAATCCTCCAACAGCCATTTCACCTTGAACTTGAAAGTGGACGGCTGCTCGTTCAGTACGCCGAATTGGGAATTCCGTGCGATCTCCAGCGCCGCGTCGGCGAACCCGAACCTGGGGTCGGCCGGTTCCACCTCCACCACGCGCGCATTCACCAGTTGTCCGATCGCATCCAGGTCGACTTCGACGATGGCGTAACCCGACACCTTTTCGTGTTTGGCGACCGCCGGATAGTAATCATCGGGATTCGGGAAGCTCAGGAGGCTGCCTCCCCTCGCCTGAGGATCGACAGGAGGCTGCGCCTTCGCGCCTGCCGGTACGGATGCCGCGGCGGCCGCAGGCTGTGGCGCTGCGCGTGTCGTCGATGCCGCGAACACGACGATGGGGACGAGCAATGCGAGCGCCGCCCAACGCGCTGCGCGTGGCAGCGCGCTCGCGGGCGGCATACCCGCGAGAAGTCGTTCGATGCGGGCGGACACATTCGATTCTGCTGCGGACATGACGACACTCCTCGAGTTGGGGAGACGGGCGAAATCGAGCAAGAGCGCGGCATAGGCGATCGGGTCGTGCCTCGCGGCGACGACGGCGTCGTCGCTCGTGGTCTCCGCCAGCGCGTCGAGCCGGCGTTCCAGCCACCACGCGAGCGGGTTGAACCAGAAGATCGCCGCGTGAAGTTGCGCCAGCCACGACCAGTAACCATCGCGCGAGGCCACGTGCGCGCGTTCGTGTTCGAGCACGGCGTCGAACTTCTCTGCGGGCCAGCTCTGCGCATCGGCCGGCAGCAAGACCGTCGTGCCGAATGTCGCCGGGCTGCGAATGCGCGCGCTGATCCGTACGTCATCGGGCATCGCCGTGCGCCGGGCGGCACGGCTGACTCGCCACGTACCCGCGAGACCGGCGGCGAGCCTCAAGATAAGGAGGAGCGCCACGGCGAGGTAGATAGAGGCAGCCGGACCGGTCGGCCAGCCGCCGGGCGTGGCGGTGATCTCCGACGCTGGGGCGGCGCCTGGGCTGATCACGGCTGGCAGCTCGAGAGTGCTGGTGAAACTCGGCGCCATTCCCCAGTAAAGCAGTGCCGGCAGCGAGAAGCCGGCGAGCAGGATCATCCGCCACACGAGCGCCTCCAGGTGCGGATTGCGCACCCTGAAGATGCGCAGCAGCAGCCAGGCGGCCGCGCCCACCAGCAGCAGGCGCACGGCCGAGTTCAGAAGGATTTCGAGCATCATTTCCTGCCCTTCTTCGCCGCCCCGCCTGCCGGACGCGCGCTCGCGATCTTCTCGGCGAGGCGCTGCAGTTCGCGATGGTCGACGATGCGCGCGTCGACCAGCCCGACGAGTACCTCCTCCATCGAACCGCTGCAGAAGCGGTCGACGATGCGTTTCACCGCGCGCGCCGCGGCACGGCCGCGGGTATCGGCGGCCTCGTAGACGAAGGTGCGGTTGTCGACGCTGTGCGTGAGATGACCCTTGGCTTCAAGTCGCTTGAGAACCGTTCGCACCGTGGATTCCTTGAGCGGACGCTTCAGCGCCTTCTGCACCCAGTCCGCGGTCGAAGGCCCGTGGTCCCATACCAGATGCAGAACTTCGCGTTCCAATGCGCCGAGGTCGGATACGTTGTGATTCACGGTAGCGTTACTCCATGTACTGCTACAGACGGTAGCACTACAGCGCGTGGCGCCACAAGCCCCCTTTTTGAAGATTTGGCGACTCAGGGGTGCAGCACGAGCCGGTGAGTGGCGGTTCCCGGCAGAAAGGGCGTGGGTTTGCCGTTCGCCCAATCCTCGAAACCGCTGCGGTAGAACGGCGACAGCGGGTGCCCGGAAGGGCCGCCCGGCAGTTGCAGATATCCCTCGGCCTCGCGCCCCGGAGAAACCGCAAAGCGTTCCGACGCGCCGAAGTGCCCATCCTGCACGCGCGGCATGTGGTGATCGCCCGGAAGCTCGCGCGCCGGCATGTCGACCAGCCGCGGCAGCAGCGGCAGGGCACGCGAAAGCGGATGGCGTATGGCGACCGGCTTGCGCCGGCCATACGTGCAGCTCGCAAGTGCTCCGCATTGCTCGAGCAGGACGTCGATCGTCGCGTCCACACGAGCGAGCAGGTACGCGCGCCACTCGATGTGGCTGGGCGGCTCGATGCCGCCCGGCCGTTCCGTCACGAGGCGCCAGCCCGCGGCCTCGAATTGCGCCGGCCTCGGCACGTTGGGTTCGCTACCCATGTGGGCCGCGACGAGCCACTTCCACAGGCTGTCCAGTGTCTGGCCGCGGAACTCGCGCACCAGGCGGTACCCGACGGAGTCCGGGCTCGCTTCGGGCTTCCAGTCGCTGACCAGCGCACGAAACTCGCGCCGGCGGGGCTCTTCGGCCAGCGCATTCTCATCGAGCAGCGTGAGAATCAGATCCGCCCAGCGCGCGTGGAACCGCCCGCGCGAATCGAGCTGCACGGCGAGCATGTCGGCCTCGGTCGCTGGATGCTCGAGACCGAGCAAGCCGTCGCGGATCTGCCTCGCGCGCGCGCCGATGTCGTAGCCACCCGCCCCCACGTCGACCTCGTCGTCGCCCAGCACGGCTTCCAGCGCGCCGTCGACCACGCGCTGGTTCGCGGTCCACAGGCGGCCGACCGGTGGATCGGCGAGCCGCGGGTGGTCGGTCACGTCGCGGTACTCGAGCGGACCGAACAACCTGTCGGGCCCGCTGCCGCGTGGCACGCGTCCCATCAGGGTCCACGCGATGCGTCCGCCGATGTCGCCGAACACCGCGTTCTGCCCAGGGATCCCGACGCGCGGCGCCAACGCGAGCGCCTCGTCGACATTGCGCGCACGCTCGAGCCCGAGCATCGCGAAGTTGGTCGCCTCGGGGCGCATCGCGAGCCAGGCGATCTGCAGGCACATGTCGGCGCGGAGTTGATAGTCGTCCACGTCGTCGAGCACGACACCCTCGCCCACGTCGTGGTACTCGACCTCGACGTCGGCTTCGCCGCGCACGTGTATTCGTTCGCGGCGCTTGGAGAACTCCTCGAACGAGCAGAGCCGCCAGCGCACGTCGGCGAAATCGCCGTAGCTGTTGGTGAAGCCCCAGGCGATGCCGCCGTTGGAGCCGGCCGCGACGGCCGGTGTTCCGGGCAAGGTCACGCCCGTGATATCGAGCGTCGGCGCCGCCGTGACGCGCAGGCGAGCCGGATACCAGACCACCGGCACGCCGATGTCGAGATGCATGTCGTTGGCAACGAGCGCGACACCGGACCTGGTGTGGATGCCGGCGATCGCCCAGCCATTGCTGCCTGGCGCCGCCGGCTCGTCCGCGCTCGCGGCGGACTCTTCTGCCCGGGCGGCGGCATTACCCTCCTCCACGGCCGACGGCGAGAAACGCAGCAGCACCGGAAAGGGCCGCGTGAGCACGTCGGCACGCCGTCCGCAGCCCGACTCGATGCAGCGCGCGTCCGCGCTGTAGTTAGGCGTGTCCCACTCCGAGTGCCCGGCGTAAACGAAGGAAATCAACTCGCGAGCCGACTCCGGCGTGGCGCCCAGCGCGGCCGCGTTCTCGAACCGGCGGCGCCCGATCTCGCGGCGCAGTGAGTTGTACTGGAGCTGCCACCACATCGAATGGATCACGAGGACCGAGTCTTCCGGCGTCCAGGGCCGCGGCTCGGCGCGCAGCAGCAGATATTCCCAGGGTCGTGCGCGCAACGAAGCGAGCCCCGCGTTGACGCCGCGTGCGTAGGCCTCTATGACTTCGCGCTCTGCTTCGGGCGCCGCTTCGATCACCTGGCCGGCGACGCGCCGGAAGGCGAATCGTCGTGCGTTCTTGTCCTGCTCGAGCGCGACTTCACCGAACAATTCGGACAATTCGCCCGCCGCGAAACGGCGCGACAGATCCATCTGGAAAAAGCGGTCCTGCCCGTGCGCGAAGCCTGTCGCCCAGGCGAGGTCGGCGCGCGATGTGGCGGTGATGGTCGGGCGGCCAGCGGCATCGCGCTCGATCGTCGTGGCGGCCGTCGGGGCTGTACCGGGCGCGAAGGCCGCGATCTCACCATCGAGCTGCGGCAGCGACTGGCGCAGCGCCCACCACCCCGAGGCGAACGCCACCACCGCGATGACGGCGATGGCGAACAATGCCCATCGCAGCCAGCGCATCGTTCAGTCGTTCGGAACGCGCAGGATGGTCATCGCGTTCGTGCCACCGGTGATACCGGCGAGCTCGCCCTTCGTGACGATGACGAGATCGCCTTTGTCCACGAGCTCGAGCTGCAGCAGCATCGTGAGGATCGCCTTGAAGAGCTCGGTGGTGCGCACTTCGGGAATGTCGAACGGCACGGGATACACGCCGCGGTACAGCGTGACACGGCGGCGCGTGGACTCATGGCGCGTGAACGCGTAGATGGGAATATCGGCGCGCGATCGCGACATCCACAGTGGCGTAGTGCCGGACTCGGTCAGGGCGACGATGGCGCGCACCTTCATGTGATTCGCCGTGTACATCACCGCCATCGCGATCGCTTCCTCGGTGCGGTCGACGATGCCTTCGACGCGATGCCGGATGCGCTGATGCGTGAGCTGGTAACGCTCCGCGCCGTTGATGACTTCTTCCATCGCCTGCACGGCCTTGATGGGGTGTTTACCCACTGCGCTCTCCGCCGAGAGCATCACCGCGTCGGTGCCGTCGATCACGGCGTTCGCGACGTCCGAGACTTCGGCGCGCGTCGGCACCGGGCTCGAGATCATCGATTCCATCATCTGCGTCGCGGTGATCACGACCTTGTTGCGCGTACGCGCTTCGTGAATGATGGTTTTCTGCAGACCGGTGATGGCCGCGTAGCCCATTTCCACGCCGAGGTCGCCGCGCGCCACCATGACGACGTCGGAGGCGTCGATGATCTCGGTCAGGTTGTGGATCGCCTCGTGGCGCTCGATCTTCGCGCACACGTGGCCGTGTCCGCCCGCCTCGCGCAGCAGCTTGCGCGCGAGGTTCATGTCGGCCGCATCGCGCGCGAACGACACCGCGATGTAGTCGCAGCCCTTGCTGGCGATGAACTTGATGTCTTCGCGGTCCTTGTCCGAGAGCGCCGGCGCGGAAATGCCGCCGCCCTTGAGGTTCACACCCTTGCGATTGGACAGCTCGCCGCCTGCGATGACCTTCGTGTCGATGCGCGTGCCGGTGACCTTGGTCACCTCGAGCTCGATCAGACCGTCGTTGAGCAGCAGGATGTTGCCGGGTTTCACGTCCTTCGGCAGATCCTGGTAGGCGCAACCAACGACCTGCTCGTTGCCCGCGTTGGGGTCGTGCGCCACATCGAGCGCGAAGGCCTGGCCGTCCTTCAGATCGACCTTCTTGTTGGTGAAGCTCTCGATGCGGATCTTCGGACCCGCCAGATCCGCGAGGATGCCGACGTAACGTCCGGCGCGCCGCGCCGCCTCGTGGACCATGTCGATGCGTCGACCATGTTCCTCGTGTTTGCCGTGCGAGAAGTTGACGCGGGCGACGTCGAGACCGACGCGGACCATTTCGGTCAGGACTTCGATGGAATCGGTGGAGGGGCCAAGGGTCGCGACGATCTTGGTTCGCGAGTGCATCTGACGATCTTGCATAGGGCGCGCATTCTGCCATGCGGTTTCGCCGCGTGGCGCATAATCCGGCACGCTTTCAGCTGTTTTCACAAGGGGCAAAGATGACGAAACAGACCTGGCTGGCCTGCATGGGCGCGCTCATCCTCGGTGCGGCGGCAGTCGCCGGCGCCGCGGACGCACCCGCGAAGACCCGCGTTTTCGAGATCCGGACGTACTACACGTTTCCGGGGCGTCTCGACGCCCTGCACAAGCGTTTCCGCGAGCACACCATGAGGATGTTCGAGAAGCACGGCATGACGAACATCGGCTACTGGACGCCGCAGGACAGTCCCGCGAAGGACAACACCCTGATCTACGTGGTCTCGCATGCGAGTCGCGAGCAGGCGAAGGCGAACTGGGCCGCGTTCATCGCGGATCCGGAGTGGCAGAAGATCGCCGCCGATTCGCAGGTGGACGGCAAGATCGTGGAAAAAATCGAGTCCGTGTTCGTGGACGCGACTGACTACTCGCCCATCAAATGAGAATGAGGTCAGACCCCAATTCCATCTAGGAAATGGGGTCTGACCCCACACTAACTACTTCGCGCGGGACTCGAGCATCGCCACCGCGGGCAGCGTCTTCCCCTCGACGAATTCGAGGAACGCGCCGCCGCCGGTCGAGATGTACGAGATGCCTTCCTCGACACCGTACTTCTCGATTGCCGCGAGCGTATCGCCGCCGCCTGCGAGCGAAAACGCGGGTGACTTGGCGATCGACTGCGCGATCGTCTTCGTGCCCTCGCCGAACTGGTCGAACTCGAACACGCCCACCGGGCCGTTCCAGATGATCGTGCCCGCGCGCTGCAGCATCTCGCCGAAGCGCTCGGCCGTATCCGGGCCGATGTCGAGGATCATCTCGT
>JAEZCR010000060.1 GCA_023433465.1 Pseudomonadota bacterium
GGTCGAAGGCGCTTGATTGGAAGTCAAGTAACATCGCAAGGTGTTCCAGGGTTCGAATCCCTGTCTGTCCGCCACCTCATTTACCATGGCAGTCCGTATCGGCTCCTTCGCGACGACTAGTTGTAAACCCCGTCAGGCCCGGAAGGGAGCAGCGGTAGCGGCGACGTCGGGCGCCGAAGTCCGGCTGGTGCGGGCTGCCTCCCCCCAAGGATCGACCTATTCATGAGTTACCTCGCGCTGGCGCGCAAATGGCGGCCACGATCCTTCGCTGAACTCGTGGGCCAGGAACACGTCCGCCAGGCACTCGGGAACGCGTTGACCCAGGGGCGCGTGCATCACGCATTCTTGTTCACCGGCACGCGCGGCGTCGGCAAGACGACGATCGCGCGCATCTTGTCCAAGTGCCTCAATTGCGAGACGGGGATCACCGCGACGCCGTGTGGCGCCTGTTCGGCGTGCCGCGAGATCGATGAGGGCCGGTTCGTCGACCTGATCGAAGTCGACGCCGCCTCGCGCACCAAGGTCGACGACACACGCGAGCTGCTGGAGAACGTGCAGTACTCGCCGACGCGCGGCCGTTACAAGGTCTATCTGGTCGACGAAGTGCACATGTTGTCGACGCATTCCTTCAACGCGTTGCTCAAGACACTCGAGGAACCGCCGCCGCACGTGAAGTTCCTGCTCGCGACCACCGATCCGCAGAAGCTGCCGGTCACGGTGTTGTCACGCTGTCTGCAGTTCAACTTGAAGAGGTTGCCAGCGGCGCTGATCGCAGAGCACCTGGCGAAGGTTCTCGATGCGGAAAAGATTTCGCACGAGACCGCCGCGGTGCGACTCGTCGCGCAGGCCGCCGACGGCAGCATGCGCGACGCGTTGTCGTTGACCGACCAGCTCATCGCGTTCGGCGGCGGCAAGGTCGAGGAGGGCGCCGCGCGAGCGATGCTCGGCACCATCGATCGCGATCATGTCGCCAGGCTCGCGCTCGCGCTCGCGACGGGAGATGCGGCAAAGCTGATCGAGGCGGCGCGCTCGCTGGAGGAATTCTCGCCCGACTACGGAGCGGTGCTCGACGATCTCGCCTCGCTGCTCACACGCATCGCGCTGCGGCAGCTCGTTCCCGATTACGAAAGCGACGAGATCTTCGATCCCGCGTTGTTGTCGGAGTTGAGCGGCGCGTTCAGCGGCGAAGACGTACAGCTTTACTACCAGACGGTGATCCTCGGCCGTCGCGATCTGGCATTCGCGCCCGACCCGCGTACCGGTTTCGAAATGACGCTGGTGCGCATGCTGGCATTCCGCCCTGCTGGTGGCGCGAGAGCGAGCGCGGGATCCGCGAACGCATCGCGCGCGCCGTCTGGCGCGGGCGCGCCGGCTGCCGGCGCGGTGCCCACGAGCGCGCCGATCGTGCGTCCGGCGTCGGCCGGTCCGATCGATCCGGTTCAGTGGGCGCGCGTGATCGGCGATCTCGACATCACGGGCGCGGCCCGCCAGCTCGCGACCAATTGCGCACTGATCGAACATCGCGGCAACACGCTGCGCTTCGGCATCGATCCGAAGGCCGCGCGCTCGCCCGCGCAGGTCGAGAGGCTCACGCAGGCGCTGGCGAAATATCTCGGTGGTCACGTGAAACTCGAATTCGTCGAGGGAGGTGCGCCGATCGAGACGCCCTCGCAATCGGGCGAACGGCGGTCGGCCGAGGCGCTCGAAGCGGCGCGGCGTTCACTCGAGGAAGATCCGACCGTGCGCGAGATGAAGAGCCGGTTCGGCGCGACGCTGCACCCCGAGACGGTGCGACCCACGGAATAAACAGCTGCAGGAGATCGAGATGCGCGGTGGCGGAAACATGATGAAGCAGGCGATGGCGCTGCAGGCCAACATGAAGAAGGCCCAGGACGAGATCGCCGCGATGGAAGTCGTCGGGGAATCCGGCGGCGGCATGGTCAAGGTCACGATGAACGGCAAACACGAAGTGAAGCGTGTGCAGATCGAGCCGCAGGTGATTTCGGAAGACCGCGAGATGCTCGAGGACCTGATCGCGGCCGCGATCAACGACGCGGTCAACAAGGTCGATCAGCAGACCCAGGCGCGCATGGCGAACGTCATGTCGGGCGTCGCGCTGCCGCCGGGATTCAAACTACCCTTCTGATGCAGCACGCCGCGTCCCTCGCCAAGCTGATCGACGCGCTGCGCGCGCTGCCAGGTGTCGGTCCGAAGACCGCGCAACGCATGGCGTTTCATCTGCTGCAGGCCGGTCGAGGCGGCGCGCAGACCTTGGCGCAGGCGCTCACCGAAGGGCTCGCATCGATCAAGCGCTGCCGGCGCTGCCGGATGCTCACCGATACCGAGTTGTGTTCCATCTGCTCGGCGCCGGCCCGCGATGCGTCGCTGCTGTGCGTGGTCGAGTCACCCGCCGACGTCGTGGCCGTGGAGCAGTCGGGCAGCTACCGCGGGAGATACTTCGTGTTGCACGGGCACCTTTCCCCGCTCGACGGAATCGGGCCCGAGCAGATCGGCGCACGTGAGTTCGAGGCCTTGCTGGATTCGGGGGAGGTGCGCGAGGTGATCCTCGCGACGAACCCCACGGTCGAAGGCGAGGCCACCGCGCACTTTCTCGGCGAGCGGGCGGGCGAGCGACGCATCCAGGTGAGTCGCATCGCGCACGGCGTGCCGATCGGCGGAGAGCTCGAATACGTGGATGGCGGCACGCTCGCGCATGCCCTCACGGGAAGAATACGGCAGGGTCAGTGAGGTCAGCGCCGCGGGCGGTTGCCCGGGCCGCGCGCTTCGATGAGCTCTTCGTACCGGCGACGCATGCGTCGGTAACTCTCGTAACGGCGCGCTGACATTGCGCCGCTCCCGGCCGCCGCGATGACGGCACAGCCCGGTTCCTGCATGTGGCGGCAATCCAGGAAGCGGCATCCCTGCGCAAGACTCGCAACTTCCGGAAAACCGAGCGTCTTCTCGTCGAGCCGGTCGATCGCGGGGGCGAAGTCGCGAACGCCGGGTGAGTCGATGAGCGTTCCGCCCGTGCCGAGCTCATAGGCGCGCGATGCAGTGGTCGTGTGGCGTCCTTCCTCTTCGCGCACCAGCGCGCCCGTTTCCACGTCCGCCTCGGGCAGGAGCGCGCGCACCAACGACGACTTGCCGACGCCGGACTGCCCGACGAGCACGCTGACTTGCCCGGCGAGAATCCCGCGCAACGCATCGAGCCCGGTCCCCGTTTTCGCGGAACAGGACACGTGCGGATATCCAATGGCCTCGTACGCGGCGAGATCGACGCTGGCGATCTTGTCGGTCGCCTGGTCTTCCTTGTTGACCGCGATACGGCCGGCGATCCCCGCGGCCGTGGCCGCGCACAGGTAACGGTCGACGATGAAGAAATCCGGAACCGGCGTCGGCGCCACCACGACGACGAGCTGGGTGATGTTGGCCACGACCGGTTCGCTCTCGCCGCGCAGGTTGGCCCGCGCGAGCAGGGTTCGGCGAGCCCGTACCTCGATGGCGAGCAACTCGTTGTGCGCGCGATCCTGCTCGCAACGCACGCGGTCGCCGCACACGATGCTCAACCGCCGCCCGGACGGTCGCGCCCGGTGGACGGCGCCCGCGTCGTCGCGCACGAGCAGGTGCCGTCCGAAGGACGCGATCACTTCGGCGTCGAACTCCGTGCCGGGGTCCCCGGCAGTCGATGACACGGACATTCGTGTAGTATCGCGTCAATCCTTATGCCGAGCAGCGACTATCTCGTCTGGATAGATCTCGAGATGACGGGCCTGAAGCCCGATACGGACCGGATCATCGAGATGGCCATCATCGTCACCGACGTCAATCTCGACATCGTGACCGAGGGGCCGGTCATCGCGATTCACCAGCCCGACGAAGTGCTCGACGCCATGGACGACTGGAACAAGCGTACACATGGCGCCTCGGGTCTCATCGAACGCGTGCGCGAGAGCAAGTACACGACAGAAAGCGCCGAGAAGCGCGTGCTCGAAGTGCTGAACGTCCTGGTCGAGCCCAACTCCTCGCCGATGTGCGGCAACAGCATCTGCCAGGACCGCCGTTTCCTGGCCCGGCACATGCCGACGCTCGAGAAGTTCTTTCACTACCGCAATCTCGACGTGAGCACGCTCAAGGAACTGGCGCGGCGCTGGGCGCCGTCATTGTTGAGCGGCTTCGTGAAGCAGGGCGAACACAAGGCGCTCGCGGACATCCAGGAGTCCATCCGCGAGCTGGCTTACTACCGCGAGCACTTGTTCGCTCCGCAATTCACTCGGCTGTGACGCTCGAGCTTCCCGGTTTCCCGGAGGTCGTGGCGGCCGCGGCGCGCATCGGTCCGCACGTGGTGCGCACACCCGTCATGCGTTCGGATGCATTCGATGCGCGTGTCGGCATGCGTGTGTTCTTCAAGTGCGAGAATCTGCAGAGAGGCGGAGCGTTCAAGCTTCGCGGCGCCACCAACGTGGTGCTGCAGCTCGATCCGGCGCGCACGCCGGTCGTGATCACTCATTCTTCGGGCAACCACGGTACGGCGCTCGCGCTCGCGGCGCGCGCACGCGGCATGCGTGCGATTGTCGTGGCGCCGCGGGACTCGGCGCGCACGAAGCTCGCGAGCATCGAAGCGGCGGGTGCGCGGCTCGAATTGTGCGAGCCCGGACTGCCGGCCCGCGAGCGGCGTGTCGCGGAGTTGCTGGCGCAGGAACGCGCCGAACTCGTGCACCCGTTCGATGACGAACGGATCATCGCGGGGCAGGGCACCGCCGCGCTCGAAATGCTGGCGGAATTGCAGACACTCGACGTGATCAGCGCGCCCGTGGGTGGCGGCGGGCTCATGGGAGGCACCGCGATCGCCGCGCGCCACCTGGTGCCGTCGATACGCATCGTCGGCGCGGAGCCCGCGCAGGCGGACGATGCGTTCCAGTCGTTTCACAGCGGCGAGCGCAAGGCGGTGAACGCGCCGCGGACCATCGCCGATGGATTGCGCGGCTCGATCGGCGTGCGCAATTTCGCGTTGCTCAGGAAGCTCGTGGACGACGTCGTGACGGTCGGCGAAGCCGAGATCGTCGACGCCATGCGCATCGTCCTCAACGATCTGAAGCTGCTCATCGAACCCTCGGCGGCGGTGCCGGTGGCGGCGCTGCTCGCCGGCAAGATCGGGAGTCCCGGAGGGCGGATCGGCATCGTCCTGTCGGGCGGAAACGTCGACCTGGATGCCTGCGCCTTTCTAGGCAATGTAAAAAATACTTGACATGCTCCTTGGGGGCGGATGTAAGGTATACCGGACATCAGACCTCCGGAGAACTTTCATGGCCGCACTTCATCGACGCACCCAGATCCTCATCTCCCTCGCCGCATTAGGCGCCGTTGGCATGTTCCTGGGACCCGATGGCTGGCTCGGGATCGACATTGGCCCCATCGGCGCAGCGGTCCTCTACGCGGCGATCTGGTTGTTCGTGGTTCACCTGTCCCGCTCTCCCGACGGGATCTTTCCGGAACAGGCGTCGCCGGCGGAACGGCAGGGATGGGTGGCGCTGGCCTTCAACGTGCTCATTGCGTGCCACTTCCTGAACTTCATCGCGGCACTGCCGGCCCTCGGCGGCGCCGCGGATTACCTCTCCAATCCGGCTTCCCGCCGTTTCGGGATCAATCTCGGCATGCTGTTGTTCGCGTGGATGGTGGTGGGCGGCATCCTGCGTGCACAGCACGGTCAAGGCATCGAGGCGGACGAGCGCGACCTGCGGGTCCAGCACGTCGCGCAGCGCACGGCGGGTGGTTTGATGTCGGCGCTCATCATCGGTCTCGTCGCATTGCTTGCGATTTTCCCCGAGCAGGCACAGCAGTGGATGCGCCCACTCATCGTCGGCAATCTCCTGCTGGGATTGCTGATCGCGCGCACCCTGACGGAAAGCATCTGTCTCATCGCCCGGTATTCGCGAGAACGCCGGTGACGGGAACGCGCGTCCGGAACCGGATTCGCGAACTGCGGCTCGCGCGCGGCGGCATTACACAATCGCAACTCGCGGAGCAGTGCGAAGTCACGCGTCAGACCATCATCGCGCTCGAGGCCGGCAAGTATTCGCCTTCGCTCGAGCTCGCGTTTCGACTCGCGCGCGCGCTCGGCCACGACCTCGAAGAAGTGTTTCAGTTCGACGAAGAAAAAAAATAGTCGTCCGCGAACTGCATCACGCCCGATTGGCGTGAGTTTTGCGTCTTGAATGATCGTCTTGGTCCGATATATTCGGATGCAAATGTTAAGTGACGTGACAACCATCGTTTCCTGGCGCGCGCGGCCTCGCAGCTTCGTCGCGCTCATGTCGCTGTACGAGAGCAACTACCTGCGCCTCGCGTCGCTCGCGGGCGACTTGATGAACCTCGCGGACGTGCGCGTGTCGCGCGTCCCCGAGGACTGCGACTTGCGTCTCAGCGTGACCGAACGCTCTCCCTACACGACGAGTATCGATCTCACCTATCTCTTCGAGGCGGGTGAGGAGATCCAGACGTATCCGGACATGCGGGTGCGCATTTATCACGATGCGCGGCTGGTGGAGGCCCAGGAATGGGCGGCGCACCACGACCACGAGGCGCTGCGCCGCTTCCGCGGGGCGGCGGAGCGTGAACTGGATCAGCGTTGGGCCCGGAATACGATGCTAAATAAGTGGCTGGAGTACTGTATCGACCGCGGCCACGGGTTCAGGGAGTAAGTCTCTCGACCCCTCCGCGCAGGGGTCTAT
>JAEZCR010000090.1 GCA_023433465.1 Pseudomonadota bacterium
TACGACGCCGACGACATCACCGTGCCGTTCGGCGGCTTCAAGCAGTCGGGCATCGGGCGCGACAAGTCGCTGCACGCGTTCGACAAGTACACCGAGCTCAAGACCACGTGGATCGACCTGAGCTGACTACCTCGACCCCGCTCGCCTTCGTCGACATCGAAACGACCGGAGGTCATCACGGGCGGCATCGCGTCATCGACGTCGCGGTGATCGGCGCGACCGATGGCGTCGTGGATTTCGAGTGGCAGAGTCTCGTCAATCCCGGCGTGCGCGTGCCCGCCGGTATCACGGCGCTCACCGGTATCGACAACGGCATGCTCGAAGGCGCACCGGGCTTCGAAGACATCGCGGCCGAACTACGCGAGCGACTCGCCGGACGCGTGTTCGTCGCCCACAACGTGCGATTCGACTACGGCTTCATCCGGCGCGAATTCGCGCGGCTCGGCCACAACTGGCGCAGCCCGTCGCTGTGCACGGTGCGACTGTCGCGCGCGTTGTATCCGGAGATTCCGCACCACAACCTGGATTCCGTGATGGAGCGGCACGGGATCGTGATCGAGAACCGCCATCGCGCGATGCCCGATGCGCAGGTGCTGCTCGAGTTCTGGCGCAGGTTGCGTGCCGGATGGCCGGAAGACGACCTGGTGAGCGCGCTCGGGCGCGCCGCGCCGCGCATCCGGTTGCCCGCGACGCTGTCCGAAGACCTGCTCGACGATCTGCCGGAGGAGCCCGGCGTGTACCGGTTCTTCGGCGCGGGAGACGGCGGCGACGACACGCTGCTCTACGTCGGCAAGGCCAACAACCTGCGCGAACGCGTGCTCGATTATTTCCGCGAGGGCGCGAATGAGGCGAGGGTGCTGAAGATCGCATCGCAGGCGCGGCGCGTGAGCTGGACCGAAACCGCGGGCGAGCTCGGCGCGCAGCTGCTCGAATCGCGCGAGGTGCGCGAGATGCATCCCGTCTACAACCGTGCTGCGCGCGGCTCCGGCGAGCGCTTCACCTGGCTGCTCTCCGACGAGCCCGAGGCGCCGCGCCTCGCGTCGCTCGACGCCGATGCGCTGCGCACCGGCAACGCCTACGGCTCCTATCGCAGCGAACGCGACGCACGCCACGCACTCGAGTCCCTGGCCCGCGAACACCGCTGGTGCCTGAAGTTGTTGGGTTTGGTGCCTGGCACGGAAAACCCGGGAGAAGGGTCGTGCCTCGGATACCAGGTGGGGCGCTGCAGGGGCGCGTGTGTCGGCAAGGAGCCGGCGGGCGTGCACTTCGCGCGCGTGAAGATCGAGCTGGCGTGCGAGCGGCTCGAACCCTGGCCGCACGAGGGGCCGGTGATCGTGCACGAAGGATCCGGCGAACGCCGGACGCTGCACGTGCTCGATGCCTGGCAGCACCTCGCGAGTGTACCGGCCGCAGAGGCGCCGGACGAACTCGAGGGCCTCGTGCGACGCGCGGCCCGCGACAGCGGCGCGTTCGACATCGACACCTGGCGCATCCTGCGCCGCCTGCTGCGCAATCCGCGTTATCGCGCGCAACCGTTGCCGCGGCGCGAATACGCGTGACGGCGCGCGTCGAACTACCTGGCTTCCGGCCCTACGTCGGACAGCATTGCGAAACGGTCGCCACCGGCAGCCTGCTGCGCGCCGCGGGCCTCGAACTTTCCGAGCCGATGTTGTTCGGGCTCGGCGAAGGGCTCGGGTTCGTCTTTCTCAACTTGGGCACGCTGCCGTTGCCGTTCGTCGGCGGCCGCACGAAGCCCTTCGCGCTGACGAGCGCGTTGTGCGCGAATCTCGGCGTCCGATGCGATTCGGTGGAAACGTCGTCGAAGGCGAAAGCCTGGGCGGCCGTCGAAACGCCGCTGCGAGCGGGCCGGCCGGTGGGATTGCAGCTCGATTGCTTCTACCTGGAGTATTTCTCGCGGCCCGTGCACTTCGCGGGACACTTCGTCGCGACGTACGGATTCGATGATCGCGAGCTGATGCTCGTGGATACGGCGCAGCAGGGCACGGCGCAGCGTGCATCTCGCGCCGCGGTGGAAAAGGCCCGCTTCGCCAAGGGACCCATGGCGGCGAAGGGGCGCGCCTGGACGATCGCGCGGCCCTCGAAAAAGCCGGACCTGCGCCCGGCCGTGCGCAAGGCCATCGCCGCGAACGCGAAGGCCTATCTATCGCCGCCGTTCAAGGGAGCGTCGTACCTCGGCATCCGCAAGCTGGCTGCCTCGTTGCCGAAGTGGTTGGCGATCGCGAAGCGGCCTCGCCACGACCTCACGCTCGCCGCGACGCTGATGGAACGCGCCGGCACGGGCGGATCGCTGTTCCGCAATTTCTACCGCGACTTTCTGACCGACGCGATCGAGGTCGTGGGGCGCAAGCCCGCGCTGGTGGAGGCGCGCGATTCGTTTGCCGACTCGGCCGAGGCGTGGGCGGGCATCGCCGCTTCCATCGAGAAAAGCGCGCGCAGCGGATCGGCCGCGCCGCTCGCGGCGGCATCCGCCGCGTGCCTGCGCATCGCGGATCTCGAAGTCGCGGCGATGAAAAGACTGGCGGCCGCATGATCGAACCGCAAACACGGCATTTCGTGGCGTCATGTCCGCGCGGCTTCGGCGACCTGCTCGCGGCCGAGCTGCGCGCCCTCGGTGCCGCCGACGTGCGCGAGCGCGCCGTCGGCGTCGAATTCTCCGGGCCACTCGGCGTGGCGTATCGCGCCTGCCTCGAATCGCGCGTCGCGAGCCGCGTGTTCCTCGTCGTCGCGCAGTTCGAAGCGCGCACCGACCAGGAGTTCTACGACGCGGCGCGCGCGGTGGACTGGCGCGAGCACGTGGACCCCGCGCGCACGCTGGCCTGTGACTTCACGGGCAAACATCCTGCGATCACGCACACGCGCTTCGGCGCGCTGCGATTGAAGGACGCGATCTGCGATCAATTGCGCGACGTCACGGGCCGCCGCCCCGACATCGCGCCCGAGCGCCCCGCTGTGCGTGTCCATGCACACGCGAACGGCCCGAAAATCATGGTGTCGATCGATCTTTCGGGCGAAGGCCTGCACCGGCGCGGCTATCGCACGGAAGCGGGTGAGGCGCCGCTGCGCGAGAATCTCGCCGCGGGCGTGCTGCTGCGCGCCGGCTGGCCGGAGAAGGCGAAGTCCGCGGTGGAGTTCCTCGATCCCATGTGCGGCTCGGGAACACTCGCGATCGAGGCCGCGATGATCGCGGCCAACGTCGCGCCCGGCGCGCGCCGACATTACTTCGGATTCTTCGGGTGGACGGGCCACGACCGCACGGCCTGGGATGCGGTCAAGCGCGACGCGCTCGCGCGCGAGCTGAAGCCGACGCTGCGCATCCGCGGCCTCGACGCGGACCGGCGCGTGGTCGAAGTCGCGCGCGAAAACGCGGCGCGCGCCGGACTCGGCGAACTCATCACGTTCGAACACGGGCGATTCGAGGATGCGCGGCCTTCGGCCGAAGGCCTGGGCTTCCTCGCGACGAACCCGCCGTACGGCGTGCGTCTCGAGGATCGCGAGGGCGCGCGTGCGTTGATGCGCCAGCTCGGCGAAGTGCTGCGAACGCGTTTCGATGGTTGGGACGCCGCGATCCTCGCAGGTTCGCCCGATGCCGGACTCGAGCTCAAGCTGCGCGCGGAGCGCGTGCACACGGTCTGGAACGGCGCGCTCGAATGTCGCCTGCTGCGCGTGCACGTGTCCGCGGACTCCGAGAAGGAGCTGCTGCACACCGGCCGCACGGCGCGCATCGATGAGTCGCTGGCCGAAACGCCGGGCGCGAAGATGTTCGGCAATCGCATCGCGAAGAATCTCAAGCAGCTCGCGAAGTGGGCGGAGAAGGAGCGCGTGAGCTGCTACCGCATCTACGACGCCGACATGCCGGAGTATTCGTTCGCGATCGACCGATACGCCGAGGCCGATGGCGCGCGCGTCTGGCTGCACGTGCAGGAATACGCGCCGCCGAAAACCGTCGATCCCAATGCCGCGCAGCGCCGCCGCAACGTGGCACTGGCCGCGCTGCCGGGCGCGACCGGCGTGCCCGCGAACAACATCCACCTGCGCCAGCGCCGGCGCACCATGCGCGGCGAGCAGTACGAGAAGTTAGGCGCCGAGGGCGAGTTCCGGCTCGTGGAGGAGAGTGGCCTCAGGTTCTGGGTGAACTTCACCGATTACCTGGACACGGGCCTGTTCCTCGACCACCGCATCACGCGCCAGCGGCTGCGCGAGTCCGCGGCCCGCAAGCGATTCCTCAACCTCTTCGCCTACACCGGCAGCGCCACCGTGTACGCGGCCGCGGGCAGGGCGCGTGAGACGACGACGGTCGACATGTCAGCGACCTACCTCGATTGGGCGCGGCGCAATCTGGCTGTGAACGGCTTTTCGGGGCGCGAACATACGTTCGTCCAGGAGGATTGCATCGCCTGGCTCAAGACGGCCGTGGCGGAGCGTCGCGAGTTCGACCTGATCTTCCTCGATCCGCCGACGTTCTCGAACAGCAAGCGCATGACCGATATCTTCGATGTGCAGCGCGATCACGCGGCGATGATAGACCGCTGCATGGCGTTGCTCGCGCCGGGCGGCAAACTCGTGTTCTCGAACAACGCGCAGAAGTTCGAGATGGACGCCGACATCCGCAAGCGGTACAAAGTCGCCGACATCTCGCGCGCGACGCTGCCAAGGGATTTCGAGCGCAACCCGCGCATTCACGTGTGTTTCGAATTGGAGAAGGCACCATGATCAAGAAGGGTTCAGCGGCCTGGAAGGGCAGTCTCAAGGAAGGAACCGGCACGATTTCCACCGAAACCGGTGTGCTCAGCGACGCGCCCTATGGTTTCAAGGCGCGCTTCGAGGATGGCCCGGGCACGAATCCCGAGGAGCTCATCGGCGCCGCGCATGCCGCGTGTTTTTCGATGGCGCTGTCGGCGGGCCTGGGCAAGGCCGGCTTCACGCCCGATTCGATCGAGACCGAAGCCTCGGTGCGTCTCGAGAAGATTGGCGATGGTTTCGCGATCACGCACAGCGATCTCGTGTGCGTCGCGAAAGTGCCCGGCATCGACGACCGGACTTTCCAGGAAATCGCCGAGCAGACCAAGGCCGGATGCCCCGTCTCGAAGGTGCTGAACGCGAAGATTTCGATGTCGGCGAAGCTGACGAGCTGAGCGGGCGAGCCGTTACAACATATCGGGGTCGACTTTCCCGCCCAGTTCGTAGCTCAACGTCGTCTCGCCGTGGGCGGGCACGGTGAGTCGCCACGTGTAGTCGCCTGACTTGCGTCCGGGCGAGATGCTCGCGCGGCGGACCCGCTGGGTCTCGAAGAAGTAGATGGCTCCCTGCCGCAGCTCGAATACGACGGGCGCAGGCCCGCCATTCCGCACGACCCATCGCACCGGTAGATAGAACCGGCGCGTGATCAGCGCGAGCGGGTTTACGTCGGGTTCGCCGAGGTCCGCGAGCGCCAGCGTGATGTCGAGCGCGCGCCCGATGCCGAGCTCGACGGGACTGCCGACGGCGCTGTCCAGCATGCGCGCGTCACCGACGAATACGGCACCCTGGTCGCCGGCTTCGAAGAACCGCACGATTCCCCCCGGCAACGGTTCGCCGAGCCCGTCGCTCTCGACATTCCTCCAGCCGATGCGGATCCGCGCCGGCAGCACCGCGTCTCCGATATCGAAGTCCTCCATGTCGGAGTCGTCGGCTCCGCCGGATGCGATGTCGCCGATGCGCAGCGAGTAGAAGCGTTCGATCGCGACCGCGGGTCTGTCCAGGAAGGCGACCTGCTTTGTCTGGCGCGCGGCGAGACTGGTGCGTTCGGGCAGCCGGTAGAGTTGATAGTCCGCGAGGCGCTCGCGCACGGCGAGCGGCGTTCCGCGGATGCCCGTGACGATGACCTCTTCGAGATCGTGGAATTCGGCATCGTCGTCCGATGCAGCCCGGTGGACCGGGAAGGAGCCGATATCCTGGGCCACGATCGGCTCCTCACCCATCGGATAACATTTCCCGAGGCGCGCGATCTCCCCTCGTACCACTTCGGATTCGTCGTGCGCCTGCAGCATGCTGGCGAGTCTCGCGTCCCGTTCGCGCGCGAGCTGGTCGTCGTATTCGTAATCCGTGGGATTGCCATAGATCCCCGTGCCGCGATCGTATTCGGCATCGAGGAGGTTCAGGCGTCCGGCGACGACCTGGACTTCCGCGTTCTCGAGGCCGGTCGCCGTCAGGTTGTGCAGCGTGATCCAGCCCCGCAGGTCCATCCGCGCCCGAGACTGCGCGAGTGTCGCGACGTAATCCGCCTTCCAGCCGAAGCCGTGCGCGAGATAACTCACGCGCACCTGGCGCTTGCCGGGCGTACCGGCCGCGAGCCGGATCGAGAGCTTCGGTGTGTCGCCGAGTCCTTCAGGGATTTCGTCGAACGTCAGCCCTTCGGCGAGTCCCGAGCATTGCAATGCTTCGGTTCCATCGACAGTGCGGAAGACGGCGCCTTGCGGGCCGGCCGCGGTCAACGTGGCCTCGGTCCGCCACACGCGCCCCGACCCCCGATCGGTGCGCGTGAGCATCACCGACTTGCCGATCGATTTCAGCAGCAGCGTTCCGGGATCGAGACGCTCCTGATCGTGATCGGCCGCCACGATGGCGCGACCGGAGTCCGCGAGCACCGCGGATTGTGGCAGCAACGAGTCGATCACGCCGTCGAGCACCAGGGTTACGGGTCCCGCCGGCAGATCGACCGTGCGCGTCTCGGTGATCAGCGCGAACAGGTCTCGGTAGATAGTCACCGAGACCGAATCGGCGCGTGGGGACACGACACGCAGCTCGTCGGCCCGGACGACCGACGCGCAGGCGAGCAGGGCGACCAGTGCGAATGCGTACCTCACCAGCCCTCGCGCATCGTGACTGTCAGCGTGGTCTCCCGGTTCGCGGGCACCGGGATATCCCACGCGAAGCTGTTCGCATCCGTGCGACGGCCTTTCATGGACTCGGCGCGCACCTCGTTGATACGCGACAATCCTGACTGGCGCAGCGTGAGTACGATGGCGTCGGGACGCGCGTTGCGCACCAGGTATTTCATCGTGTGTTCGCGGCTGCGCTTGTTGTGCATCGTGGTCTGTTCGAGCAAGGGAGTCACGGTGACGTCGAACGCATCTCCGATGCGCAACGCCAGCTCCGAGCCGGCGCTCGCGTGGTCGATGCGATCCTCGCCGATGAACTGCGGCTGTCCGCGCGTGTCGCGCGCGTACACGCGGATGATGCCCGCGGGCAGCGGCTCGCCGAGTCCCGCGTCGCGCCTGTTCGCGAACCGCACGCGTACGTCGGCGGAGACGGGCTCGTCGCGCGAGCGGAATTCGCGAAACGTGACTTCGTAGCCCTTGCTGGCGGTGATGGCCGCGGCCTCCAGGAAGCCGACCTGCTTGGTCTGCTGGTTCGCGATGGTCGTCGGCGCGGGAAGTGGATAGACGTAGTAGTCGGCGATGCGTTGCTGGCCGCCCGATTCGGCGCCCGCGCCGCGCCGCGTGCCGTTCTGGGACCGCGTGAATCCCAGCTCGGAATCGGTCACGTTGATGTCGCCCGCGACGAGTTGCGTCCGGGCATCCTCGAAGGTCGTGCCCGACCGGTTGGACAACGTGATCCAGCCCTGCAGGGAGAGCGTGCCGCGGGATTCATCGAAGATCGCGACGTAATCCGCGTCCCAGGAAAGTCCGCGTGTAAGGTAAGTGAGCCGCGTGTCTTCGCGCACCGGCTGGGCCGCGTCGAGCAGCACGGACAGAGTGGGGCGCGCACGCAGGTTTTCGGGCACCTTGTCGAAGATCACGCGTGTCGGGAGATTGTCGTCGCGAAGTATCTCGATGCGATTGCCGACCCGCAGGACCGTGCCGCCGCTCGTGGACAATACGTCGGCGACTTCGGTGGTCTCGACGCCGGTCGCGACGTTCGTACGCACCAGGCGCACCTTGCCGCCGATCGCCTTTTCCATGAGCTTCGCCGGCGTCAGCAGATCGAAGTCGAAGTTCTGCTCGAGCAGCGCGACGTTCGACGCCGCGAAACTCACGGTCTGGGGCAGGATCTGCGCGGAAACGCCGGCGAATTCCACGCGTTGACGCCCGGCGGGAAGTTCGAGCGTGCGGACGTGCTCTACCAGCGCCAGGTCGCGGTTGTAGATCGTGAGCGACACCTGTTTGTCATCGCCCGCCGCGGTGGCGGCGGTGGCCAACACGAACAGGCCGATCAGGCAGCCGAATCTTCTTATCATCGTCCCTCCCTGCTCCGTTAAAGTTGCGTGCCCGGAGCGCGCCCGGACATGGGACGATTGCGATTGGAGAAAGCTTGGTCGCGCGCGGGACATAACGGAGCCGGCGCCTGACCGCGTCTGAAGGGTACTCGACATGAAATTCGCGATTCTGGGCGCGGGCGCGCTCGGCACCATTCTCGGCGCACATCTGTCGCGCGCGGGTCACGAAGTCGTGATGATCGCGCGCGGTGAACGCGCGCGCACGCTGCAGCGCCAGGGGCTCGTGCTCAACGGGCTTTCGGACATCAAGGCGCGTTGCCCGATCGTCGACGATCCGAAGAAGTTGCTGAACACCGGCACCCTGATCATCGCGACGAAGGCCCTCGACACCGCGCAGGCCATCGACGCGCTCAAACATCTCGAGCTCGAAAACGCGTTCTCGGTGCAGAACGGCGTGATGAAGAACGAGCTGCTCGCACGGACCTTCGGCTACTCGCGCGTCCTGGGCTGCATGGCCGACTTCTCCGGCGAATTGCTCGCCAATGGCGAGGTCAAGTTCACGCGCAACGTGTGCCTGCACATCGGCGAAGAGAAGGGCGGCGTCAGCCCGCGCGCCGAGACGCTGGCCGCCGCGATCGACGGCGCCGGCGTGCGCTGCGTGGCCGCGTCCAACATCCGCACGCGTGAATGGTCGAAGTTCGTCGGCTGGATCGCCTCTTTCCCGCTCGCGGTGCTCACGCGGCAGATAACCTGGAAATACATGATGGACGAGCGCAGCGCCTCGGTGATAGTCAGTATCGTGCGTGAAGCAGCGAAGCTCGCGAAGGCGCTCGACATCGAACTCGTCGACATGCCACCGCTGCCCGTGCCGAGCATCGCGCACGGCAGCGACGCGGAGGCGATCAGGATCATCCAGGACATCGGCCGGAAATTCCTCGAGACCTCACCGGAACACCGCATGTCCGCTCAACAGGACGTGCTGCGCGGCAGCCGCCTCGAATACGAGGAGACGCTGGGCTACGCGCTCACGAAAGCCCGCGAAGTGGGCGTGCCGATGCCGACGCTCGATGCGCTGTATCGCATCATCGCGGTGGCCTTCCCGTGATGGGGGCTGCCCCCATTTTGCGAAGCAAAACGGGGGCTGCACCCTTGGCCGCGATCTTCCTACTCGCCTCTTACATCGCGTATGCGAGCCCACTCTTCACCGACGACTTCGAATCGCACGCCGTCGGCCAACTCCCCGGCGCCCCCTGGAAGGAAGAAACCTACAAGTCCGGCGCCGCGATCGCGGTAGATAGCCAGCACGCATTCAGCGGCACGCAGGCGCTGCACATCCACAACCCGCGCGGCGCGAAGTACCGACGTGGATACGTCGCGATCCACCTCGGCGGCCCGCTGCCCACGCTGCAACCCGAAATGTACGGCCGCGCGCTGGTGTGGCTCGACGCCGCCCCCGAGCCGTTGCCCGGCGCACCGCCGGTTCAATGGACATTGCTGCAGGGCGAAGGCCGCTCCGGCGACGATCGCTACAATTACATCTACCGCTACGCCTTTCAGAGACACGGCAGCCTCGGCCTCATGGCGAACTTCGAGACCACGCCGCCCGTGACCACGGATTGCAAGCGGCACACCGATCTCGTGCTGCCGACGCGCCGCTGGGCCTGCGTCGAGTGGCACATGAAGGTCGCGACGAACGAAATGCGGTTATGGCTGGATGGACGCGAGGGCGTGCACATCGTCAATGGGCGTTCCGATGCGCCTGCGCAGTGCCTCGGCAACGATCTCGACGGAGAGTGGCGCGCGCCGCCGAAATTCAACAGTCTGTACATGGGCTTCGAGCGATACATGGATTCGGCCAACGACCAGGATCTGTGGATCGACGACGTGGCGTTGGCGCTCGAACGCGTCGGATGCCCCGCGATGCCCGTTGAACCGACGACAGGAGCGAAACGATGAAGTGGATGATGACGGTCGCGATGGCTTTCATGCCGCTGTTGGGCCTCGCACAGAACGCCAAACCCGCGACGCAGCCTCCCACACCACCCAACGCGATCGCGACACCGGAACCGCGCCCGCCGCTGGTCGATCCCGCCGTCATCGACGCCGCGCTCAAGCAACTGGTGGACAGCGGCCAGATCGTAGGCGTCTCCGCCTTGGTCTACGAGCGCGGCCAGGAGGCCTATTTCGGCGCGTTCGGTTTCGCCGACCGCGAGAACCAGAAGCCGATGACGCGCGACACGATCGTGCAGATCTTCTCGATGACCAAGCCGATCACCGGCGTGGCGCTGATGCAGCTCTACGAGCGCGGCAAGTTCGGGCTGGACGATCCGCTCGAAATGCATGCGCCGGAGTTCGCGAACCTCAAGGTTTACGCGGGAGTCGATCCCGCCGGACAGACGATCTACGAGGAGCCGCGCCGCAAGCCGACGATCCGCGACCTGCTGCGTCATACGGCGGGCATCATCTCCGGCGACGACGACCGCACTCCCGCCGGCGACATCTACCGCGAGCTCGACCCCACCAACTACAGCAACGCGCTGCCGGAGATGGCCGCGAAGCTCGGACAGGTGCCGCTGGTCTATCAACCCGGAACGCGCTGGCTTTACAGCCAGTCGGTGAACGTGCAGGCGTACCTGGTGCAGAGGATTTCCGGCGTGCCGTTCGACGATTACCTGCGCCTGCACATCTTCAGGCCGCTGGGGATGAACAGCACGCGGCACACCATCCTGCCGACCGATCCGGATCGGCCGCAGCTCGCGGCGATGTATACGCGGCACGCGGATGGCACGTACTCGCGAATGCCGGACGAGGAGGCCTACAAGTACAACGGCGCCGCGTGGCCATTCAAACCGGGTAGTTCGGGGCTCGTGTCCACCATCGACGACTACATGAAGTTCGCGCGCATGCTGGCCGGGCGCGGCAAACTGGTCCGCGCACGCATCATCAAGCCGGAAACCGTGCAGCTCATGGCGACGGACGCGTTGCCGAAGGACCTGACGAACGTTTCCTGGCTGCCCAGCAAGGGATCCGTGGGTTTCGGCATCGATTTCGCGGTGCGCATCGCGCCGCCGAAGGATGCGAAGGAAGCCTCGGGCCAGGTGGGCGAGTTCTTCTGGGATGGGGCCGCGAACACGTTGTTCTGGGTGGATCCGGTCAACGAAATCGTCGCCGTGCTGTTCGCGCAGTACCGGCCGTTCGGCGGCGTGCCGCTGCACAAGAACTTCCGCGACGCGGTGTATCACAACGCACCGCAGGCGCTGGCGCGCGATCCGTGAGCGATCGCGGGCTCGGCTTCGGATTCATCGGCGCGGGCGCCATCGCGCATTTCCATGCGCGCGCGGTGGCCGCGGCGCGCGGCGGGCGGCTGGTCGGCGTCGCGAGCCGGCGCAGGGCGACCGCGGAAGCCTTCGCGAAGGAACATGGCATCGGCTTTGCGACCGACGACGTCAACGAACTGCTGAAGCAGCCCGGACTCGACGCGGTGTGCATCACGACTCCGTCGGCGCTGCATCTCGAGCCTGCGCTCGCCGCGATCCGCGCGGGCAAACATCTCATGATCGAAAAGCCGCTCGACGCGACCGTCGAAGGCACCGATCACATCCTGCGCGAGGCGGAGAAAGCCGGCGTGCGCGTCGGGTCCATCTTCCAGGCGCGCTTCGGCGATGCCGCGCGCGAGCTCAAGGCCGCGATCGACGCGGGACGTTTCGGCCGCATCGTGCTCGCGAGTTGCTACGTGAAGTGGAATCGCACGAAGGAGTACTACACCGGGTGGAAAGGCCGGCTGTCCGAGGACGGCGGCGGCGCGGTGATCAACCAGGCCATCCACGGCGTCGACCTGCTGCAGTGGTTCGCGGGCATGCCGGTCGAGGTGTACGCGTGGGCGACGCAGCGCGTGCACCGGATCGAGTCCGAGGATACGGCCGTCGCGGCGCTGCGGTTCGGCAGCGGCGCGCTCGGGATCATCGAGGCGTCGACCGCGTTGTGGCCGGGATCCGCGCGGCGCATCGAGATCTGCGGCGAGAACGGCTCGGCGGTGATGGAGGACGACGACATCACGCGCTGGGATTTTCGTGAGCCGCGGCCGGGAGACGAGAAGATCCGGGCGACACGCGAGAGCAGCGCGATGGGCTCGGGCGCGGCCGCGCCGATGGCGATCAAGTTCGAAGGCCACCTGCGGCAGATCCAGGACTTCATCGACGGCATCAACGAGCGGCGCCCGTTCTTCATCGAGGGGCGCGAGGCGCGCAAGGCGGTCGCGCTGGTGCGGGCGATCTACGACTCGGCCGCCTCCGGGAAACCGGCGCGGCCGGACGGGGGCCGGGCTGCATGAAACTCGTGGCATGGCTTCTGGCGGTGCTGCTCGCGGCGCCTGCGATCGCGGCGGACGAATTCAAACCGCTGCTCGGGGATGCGCGCGTGAAAGCGGCACTGCAGATCCTGCGCGATGACGACGCACGCACGTTGGCCGAGCAGATCGCGATCACCCAGATTCCGGCGCCGCCATTCAAGGAAGCCGTGCGCGCGCAGGATTTCGCGGCGCGGCTGCGCGCCGCGGGTTTGCGCGACGTGTCGATCGACGCCTCGGGCAACGTGATCGCGAAACGCCCGGGAACGGCGCAGGGCAAGGGGCCGCTGCTGGTGTTGTCGGCCCACCTGGACACCGTCTTCGACGAGGGCACGGATCTCACGGTGAGGCAGAAGGACGGACGCTACTACGCGCCGGGAATCAGCGACGACGCGCGCGGCCTTGCCGCGCTTCTGACGTTGGTCCGCGCGATGCAGACCGCAGATTTGCGGACGGTGGGCGACGTGTGGTTCGTCGGCACCGTCGGCGAAGAGGCGCTCGGCAATCTCAAGGGCGTGAAGGCGTTGTTCAGCGATCATCCGAACATCGACGGCTTCATTTCGGTCGACGGTGTCGATGCACCCGGCCACGAAGGGCGCTCCGAGATCGTGACTCAGGCGACCGGCAGCCGGCGCTGGGAGATTTCGTTCACGGGCCCGGGCGGTCACAGCTTCGAGAACTTCGGCAATCCGAGCGCGGTGCATGCGATGGGGCGTGCGATCGCGCGCATCGCGGAGCTCGAGGTGGCGAAGGATCCCAAGACCACGTTCAACGTGGGCGTGGTGAGTGGCGGCACCGGTGTCACGTCGATCGCCGCGACCGCGAGCATGCGCGTGGACATGCGTTCGAACGATGCCGCGGAGCTCGCGAAGCTCGAGGAACGCATTCTCGCCGCGGTGGACGAGTCGGTGAACGCGGAAAACGCGCGCCTGGGCGCGGCGCAGGCGCCACCTGCTTCGCGGATCGTCTCCGGGCGCAAACTGATCGGTGACCGTCCGGCCTCGACTTCCGGCACGGACACCGCGCTGGTGGACGCGGCCGTCCGCGCGTATCGCGCGCTGGATCTTCCCGAGCCGCTGCTGCGCGCCGCGAGCACGGACAGCAACGTGCCGCTGGGTCTCGGCATCCCGGCCGCGACGATGAATGGCGGCGGGCGCGGCGACAAGGCGCACTCGCACGACGAATGGTACGAGCACGCGAATGCGTGGCACGGACCGCAGGTGCTGCTGCTCACGACGCTCGAGCTCGCCGGACTGCGGGGCGTGAGCAAACCCGCGCTGGCCGTGCGCAAACGCCGGTAAAGGGTGCCAGCCGCTAGTTAGCCGCGCGCGACCCGGCCGGTCAGCGGCAGATCTGATTCAGCCGCTCGCGCGGCTTGCGCGGCGCATTCTCCGGCCACGGAATATTCTTCGCCTGCATCGCGAGATCGGTCAGCGTGCCGCCGGCCGGTTCGCCGATGTCGGGATCGTAGTCGTACGCCGGATCCTGCTGCGCTTCCTCGAGCGAGACGATGTCGAAGCCTTCCTCGTCGAGAATCCCGAACAGGTCCGGCAGGATGTGCGAGCTGAACGCGCCGAGGTGCAGCAGCATCACGTGGTTGATGTCGCGCCCGAACACGGTGCGCGAGTTGTCGCGGCCGAAGCGGATGAACTCACGCGCCGCCGTGCGATAACTCTCGCGCAGCCACGCGATCGACTCGGCGTCGTTCTTCATCCAGCAGCGCGCGAACGCGCTGTTCCACATGTAGTCCTCGAAGTCGAGAGTGGTTTGCGCGATGCGATAGCCATTATCGGCGAGGAAGGCGCGGATCGCGCGGCGCTTCTCGAGTGTGTCGCCTTCGTGCAGGTAGGGATATCGAAACCACTTCCAGGACTTCATGTCGTCCCGCTTGCGCGGCTGCAGCAGCATCAACGCGGGCTCGTTGCGCAGGATCTCGCGCTGGAACTCCTCGACGGAGGTCTTCGTGAGATCGATGTGCGAATACGTGTGGTTCGCGAGCGGATGACCGGCTTCCATCCAGATCCGCAGCGCCAGCGCGCCGTCGTGATTGCGCTCGAGCTTGTTCGCGTTGATGAATCCGTGAGAGGGCGGAATGCGGTGCTTCCTGAGGACGCGCACCGTGTCGCGCGCGAAGTCGGATTGTTTGGCGCCGAGCGGCAATGTTCCATTGATTGGCAGGTCGTCGAAGGTGAGCGCGACCTTTAGCCGGGGCTGGTCCGCCGCGCTGGCGGTATCGAAAAGGAGCGCGGCGGCCATGAAGGCCGCCGCGAGCGTTGACTTCAGATCTGTCCCCATTTGCTAGGAAACGAGGAATGTCCCCATTACTTCAACAAGCTCCTCAGCATCCAGGCGGTTTTCTCGTGGACCTGAAGGCGTTGCGTGAGGAGGTCGCAGGTCGATTCATCGCCGGCTTTCTCCGCGGCGGGAAAGGCCTCGCGCGCGGTGCGCGCCACGGCTTCGTGACCCGTCACGAGCAGGCGGACCATTTCCATCGCCTCGGGCACGCCATCGGTTTCCTCGATCGACGCCAGCTTCGAATACTCGCGGCCCGTGCCGGGCGCGGGATAACCGACCGAACGGATGCGTTCGGCCACGGCGTCGAGCGCGTTCCACAACTCGGTGTACTGCTCCATGAACATGAGGTGCAGCGTGTTGAACATCGGGCCTTCCACGTTCCAGTGGAAGTTGTGAGTCTTGAGATACAACACATAGGTGTCGGCCAGCACGCGCGACAGGCCCTGCGCGATCTTCGCGCGATCCTTGTCCTTGATGCCGATGTCGATCTGCGGTGCGGCGACGGCGGTTGCGGTGTTCTTCTTGGCCATGGCGGTCACTCCTGAACGATGTGTCCGGAGTCTAACGACCTGGCGACGCGGCGGCCATTCGATAATGCCTATGGTTTCGATAGGCAGGCTCGTAGTGAGCCCGCAGTGGATCGCCGCCGAGGTCGCGCTCGAGGTCGCGATAGACGGTGTGGATGTGGTTTGCCCCATTCTGGGTGTTGTCGTATTCGATCAGCACCGTGGGGCCCTGGATGCGGTAGTAGTGGGGCTGCCCGACTTCGATGCCGCCTGCCCACGCGAAGTGCACTTTGCCGAATCCAGCCTGTTCGATGCGCGCGAGCGCATCCTTCGCCGCCGCGTCGATGACGCGGCCCGTGTACACCTCGATCAGGCGGCGCAATTGCGCGCGTTCGGCCGGATTCATGTCCGCCGCCGCAAGGCCCGCGATCTCCAGCGGTTTCACCTTCGGATCGTTGCCCGTGAGGATGTCGGCGAACGCGGTGTCGCGTATCAGCGCAGTCTTGCGCCGCTCCGCGGTCAGCATCGTGATCAGCTCGCGCGCGAGGTCCTCCTCGTCGGCGAGCATGCGAAAGCCGGCCTCGGCTCCGTCGGGGACCTTCGCGGGATTCGCGCCGATGAACAGTGGCGCCACGATCGGCGGCTGGCCGGGTAGTTGCGTGACGTTGATCGACAGATGATGACCCTCGAAGCGCCAGGCCCAGGGCGCGTTCGCGGCGGGCACACCGAAGACCGCGGTGTGGTACTTGCCCGGATCGCGACGTGAGGCGAGCGGCGCGCCGGCCGCGGTTTCGATGCGGCGCAGGATGTTCTCGTGTTTCATGACGTCGCGCGCCTTGAGCAACCCTTCCGGGCTCAGTGCCGACGCGAGCAGGGGTCCGATCAGTTCGCTCTGCGCGTCATCGAGCTCGAGCAGCGAGGCGCCGATGCGGTCCTTGGGCACGAAGTGCCACGCGAGGCGTTCGTCCGAATTCAGCGGGAACTGCGTGTTCTCACGCAGCTCGGCGGGCAGCGAGGCGAGAAACGACCGGGCCGCGGCCGCCGCGCCGCCGTCCTTGCCGGTCACCTTCTGCGCGTCGGCGTTCATGGGAAGCAGGATCGCGGCGAATGCACCCGCGGCGACCGAAGCGGCGACGGCCGCCAGCTTACCGACCGGTTTGTTCGTGAGTGACATCGACGCTCCCCCTGGAATGGAGCGTCAATGTAATCGCGTCAGGAGGTTTTGGCCAACAAGGCTTCCGCTTCGGCGCGGCTCTTCTTGAACGCCTCTTCGAGGCCCGCCTCGCGCAGGAACGACACGTCGATGCGTCCCGAGCTGTCGATGTTCGAGCCCGGCTGGCGCGCCTGGCCGTCCGCGTCGGTCATCTCCTCGACCAGGCCGCTCGCGATGTGGATCGCGGTCACGAGCGGTCGCGACTCGGGCGCGACCTCGTGCGGCCGGTGATGGAAGGCCACGGCTTCGACGATCGGGAAGGGGATGCCCCACAATCCCAGTAGATAGGCCCCGACCTCGGCGTGGGTGACGCCGAAAATCTCGCGCTCGGCCGCGGCGCTGTCGCCGCCGAGCTCGCGCTTGCGTTCGAGCGCGCGCATGTAGTCGGGCGGCGCGGCATGCAGCAGCACCAGCGCGCCGATGTCGTGCAACAGGCCGGCCGTGAAGGCGGCCTCCGCGAGCTGCGGATTGCCGACGATCTTCTTGGCGAGCAACGCGGTCAGCATCGAATGATGCTGCAGGCGGTCGGGCGAGAATCCCTTGACCTCGCTGATGGCCTTGTCCGAGAACGAGCTCGAGCCCAGCACCAGGGATTTGATGATCTCGACACCCAGGTAGGTGACGGCGGGACGGATGCTCACGATTTTCTGGCCCAGACCGAAGTACGCCGAGTTCACGAGCTGCAGTACCTTGGCGCACACCGCCGCGTCCATCTCGATGACCTTGGCGAACGCGGCGCTGTCGGCCTTCGGATCCTGCGCGAGACGCGACAGCTCCGTATAGGTGGTCGGCACGGCCGGGATGCGCTCGAGTTTGCCGACGAGCGCGGTAAGGGCCGGGTTCTGCATGAGCTTGTGCAACGCGTGCGTCTGCTCGATGACGGCGCGCAGCGTTTCGCCGTCACACGGCTTGTGCAGGAACTGATGCGTCACCGGCAGCGCGCGCATGATCGCCTCACGCTCGGCCTGGCCCGACAACACGATGCGCGCCGCGGCGGGGAAGTCGCGCTGGATGTGGCGCAGTAGTTCGGCGCCGTCCATGCCCGGCATGCGCATGTCGGTGATGACGACGTCCGCCGGCGACTGCTTCATCGCATCGAGGGCCTGCTGCCCACCGAGCGCGAATGTCATCTCCCAGCGCTTGCGTTCCTTGCGCAGGGAATTGCGCAGGCCGTCGAGGATGGCCTGTTCGTCGTCGACAAATAAGACGTGTAGGGAAGGGGAAGTCATGCTGCAGCCTGCCTGGTGGAGGACACGGGAAGACGGACGAAGAACGTCGTGCCCTTGCCCGTTTCGGTTTCGAAATGGAGTGAGCCCTTGAGCTTCTCGACCACGATGCCGCGCGACAGCGCGAGACCCTGGCCGGCGCCGCGTCCGACTTCCTTGGTCGTGACGAACGGCTCGAAGATGCGTCCGCGCACCGTCTCGGGAATCCCGTTGCCGGTGTCGGAGATGGAGATCTCGACGTAGCCGCCGATGGCGCGAGTGCGCACGGTAATGCGGCCCTTGCGGCTGGTGCCACCGACCACGTCGTGGATCGCGTGCGCGGCATTGAGCAGCAGGTTGAGCACCACTTGGTTCACGTCGCCCGCGTGGCAATGCACCGGCGGGATCGCGCCGAAATCGGTTTCGAGTTCGGCGACGCTCTTGTATTCATTGCGCGCCATGTTGAGGGTGGTCGTGACCGCCCGGTTCACGTCGACGTCGGTTTCGTTGCGCGCGTCCGGATGCGCGAATTCGGTCATCGATTTCACGATCGAGCCGACGCGATCGATGCCCTCGAGCGCACGGTCGAGCGCGTCCGGCGCGTTCTTGAGGAAGTAGTCGACGTCCGCGGCTTCGTCCGTTTCATTGGCTTTCTTCGCCGCATCGATGACGTCGCGTCCCGAGAGCACGCCCGCGGCGAGCGCGCGGTAGTCTGCGAGCGCATGCGGCACGTCGCGCAGCGCGTGGCGCACGAAACGCACGCTGTCGGAGATGAACTGCACCGAGGTGTTGATCTCGTGCGCGACGCCGGCCGCGATGCGGCCGACGGACTCGAGCTTCTGCTCCTGCGACGAGTCGCGAATCGGGCGGTGAGATCCGGTCTCGTCGATCATGAAGCCCCGCAGGATCCGCGCGCCGTCGCGCAGCTCGCAGGTCGTGATCCAGCGCAGCTCGGTCACGCGGTCATCGCTGCCGATGATCGAGCAGTGCGTTTCGAGCGGCCCAGGCGCGGCGTCGTCGAGCGCGAGTCGCGCGCTCTGTTCGCGCTCGCGCGGCAGCAGATCGTCGATGAAGCCCGGCTCCGACCAGCGCGCCGCGGGAATCCCCAGCAGCTTCTCCGCCGTCGGCCCGACGTAACTGAAACGGCCCTTCGCCAGCTCGAGCTCGAACGGAATCGCGCGCGTGATTTCGGAGATGAGGCGGTATTGCTCGCGGCTGTGCGCGAGCTCGGCCGCTTTTTCCTCGACCGTGCGGGCGGCGGCGTCGTTCGCGACCTGCAGGTCCGCCGCGGTCGAGGCGAAACGCGCCACGATCTGCAGTCCCTGCTTGATCGCCAGCAGCAGCACCAGGGCCTCGGCGGCGATCCAGCTACCCTGCTGGAGCAGCCGCATCCAGACCGAGGTACCGACAATATAGGACGCCGGCAGGAGCTGGATGCGCGCCAGTGGATAGGCGAAGGCGGCGAGCGTCGCGGTCGCGAGCACGCGCCAGTCGCGATAGAGCGAAAGGATGGCGAGCGAGACGAAGAGATGGAACTGGGCCTCGGCGCGCCCCGCGAGCAGCCACATGAAGAGCATGGACCAGCCGACCTGCGCGATGGCGACCCAATGTTTGATCCAGGGCGCGCGCGGCGCGGCGTACATGAAGAGCAGCGTGGGGACCGTCAGCGTCGCCGCGGCCAGTGACGTGAAGAGCACGCGCGAGTCACCGGGCAACGCGCCTTTCCAGGCGAGCACGACGGACGCCACGCTTTGAACCGCGAACAGCACCTGGAACATGCGATGCGTGGCGAGCGTGAGCTGGGTCACGATCTCCTGACGCACCACACGGGCACGGGCTTCGCGCGTTGTTGATTCCGGCTGTGTCACTGGGTTCCTGCGTTCCCCGGGCATGGCTCCGGGTGTCACCCGCCGTTATCGGCCCAGAACAGGGCGGTCTTTAGGTCATTTCTGGTGCAGGCCCGGGAAAAAAGCGTTCGTTTTCAAGACGTAGTCGGCATATTGCGGCCGGTGATTGCCGCTTTCCCGTTCCATGCGCCGGGTACGCCAGAACCACAGCCAGGCGGTCAGGACCGCAGGTCCCGCCAGCGACCACCACGCGCCCGCGCCGAGGGCGATGAGCCCGAAGCCCCACCACGCGCAGGTCTCGCCCAGATAGTTAGGGTGGCGGACGAACCGCCACAGTCCGGTCGTCATCACCGCGTTCGCGTGGGCCGGATCGCGTGCGAAACGCGCGAGCTGCCGGTCGCTGATGGCCTCGATGAGGATCCCGGCGATGCACAACCCCGCGCCCAGGTAATCGAACATGCCGGGCGGCCGGATGGTCGCGAACGCGCCGAGCAGCGGCAACGAAACGATCCACGCGCCGAACACGCGCGGCAGGAACACCAGGTAGATGCTCTTGATGCCGAAGCGCGGCGAGTGCCGCTCGCGCATGGCGCGGTATCGGCGGCTTTCCCCCTTGCCCGCGTTGCGCGTGGTCAGGTGGAAGGCGAGGCGCATCGCCCAGGCGACGAGCAGCCACAACACGAGCGATAGACGCGGCGCGCGCGGATCGCTGCCGAGCGCGTACACGACGCCGGCGGCGAACAACAAGAGCGGCCAGAGCGGCTCGGCCAGCGTCACGTTGCGCAGCGCGAGCGACAGCAGCCAGGTGATCACGGCGGCAAACAGCAGCAGCGGCAGCGCCGCGAAGAACACGCCGAATTCGAACGGCGCGCTCACAACATGTCCCTGAGCCGGTACCACAACATAGCTAGCACGAGCGCGGGCCGGCGCAGCAGAGCCCCACCGGGAAAGTCGGCGTGTCTGAGTCTGCCGAAGAGGTCGAAACGCTCGGCGCTGCCCGCGACCGCCTCGCTCACGATCTTGCCCGCGATGCCGGAGATGACCATGCCGTGGCCGGAGAGGCCCTGGATGAAATACGCGCTCGGTCCCAGCCGGCCAAAATGTGGCGCGCGATTCGGCGTGATGTCGAGGTATCCGCCCCAGGCGTATTCGACGCGCGCCTCGGTGAGCTGCGGGAACACGCCGGCCATGCGCTTGCGCAGTACGCGGCCGGAGTCGAACGGGTCGAGACCCGAGTAACTCACGCGTCCGCCGAACAGCAGGCGGTTGTCGGGCAGGCGCCGGAAGTAATCGAGGATCCAGTTCATGTCGGCGACGGCCGCGTTGTTGCGGATCAGCGCGGCCGCGCGTTCTTCGCCGAGCGGCTGCGTCGCGGCGACGTATGTGCCGATCGAGATCAGCTTGCGTTCGAGCTGCGGCACGAGTTTGCCGAGCAATGCGCCGCCCGCGATGACGAGCTGCTTCGCGTGCACGCGTCCCGACGCGGTGTGAACGATGTTGGTGGTGGTCGCATCCTGCGCGACTTCGAGCTTGGTGACCGCCGAGTCCTCGAAGATGGAAACGCCCGCGGCCGCCGCGGCCATGCCGAGCCCGCAGGTGAAGCGATACGGATGCAGGTGGCCGCCGTTGGAGTCGTACAGCCCGCTCGTGTAACGCTCGCTCGCGACGATGCCGCGCAGCTCGTCGCGCTCGATGTAACGCAGCGAGTGGTAGTCGTACTTCTCGCCCAGGTGATCGACCTCGGCGCGCAGCGCCTCGTCGTGGCGCGGCTTCAATCCGACGATCATGTGGCCGGGCACGTAGTCACAGGCGATCCGGTGCTTCGCGATGAGCTCGCGCTGCAGCTCCATGCCTTCGATCGAGATGTCCCACATGCGGCGCGCGTCCGCGTATCCGACGGCCTTCTCGAGCGTGTCCTGCTCGCAGGCGTAGCCGAAGATCGATTGCCCGCCGCTGCGGCCCGAGCCGCCGTAGCCGAGGTGCTGCGCTTCGAGCAATGCGACGTCGTATCCGCGCTCGCGCAGGTGCAGCGCCGCCGAGAGACCCGAGATGCCGCCACCCACGATGCACACGTCCGCGCGTACTTCACCGCGCAGCGGCGCGTAACGCGGCATGCCGGGCGTGCTCGCGTAGTAGTAGTTGCGGGTATCGGGCGTGGTCACGGGAATCTCACAAGGGGCCGAGATACCGCGCGATTTCCAGCGGCGTGATGTGCGAATTGAATTCCTCGAGCTCCGCGCGTTTGACCGTCGCGTACAGCGCGGAGAACCTTTCGCCGAGGGACGCGCGCGCGAACGCACTGTCGGCGAATTTATCCAGCGCGGTGCCCCAGGTGAGCGGCAGAGGCGGGCCGGATTGCGCGTAGGCATTGCCGGTCATGACGGGCGGCGGCGCGAGCTTGCGCTCGAGCCCGCGATGGATGCTTGCCAGCAGCCAGGCGGTGACGAGATACGGATTCGCATCGGCGCCCGCGAGCCGATGCTCGATGCGCAGGTTGTCGGGATCCGAGGCGGGCACGCGCAGCGCCGAGCCGCGGTTGTTGATGGACCAGTTGGGGTGCAGCGGCACGTACGCCTCCGCCTTGAAGCGGCGGAAGCTGTTGGGCCCCGGCGCGCAGATCGCCATGCTGTCCGCCATCGTGTCGAGAGTGCCCGCGATCGCGTGCAGCAGCGCGGGGCTCTCGTGCGGCGTCGGCGCCGCGAAGATGTTGAGGCCGTTCGCATCGAGCAGGCTCACATGCACGTGTAATCCGCTGCCCGCCATGTCGGCGTAGGGCTTCGGCAGGAAGGTCGCGTCGCATCCATAGGCGCGCGCGACGGACTTCACGATGCGTTTGAAGCGCAGCGCCTCGTCGCAGGCGCGCAGCGCGTCGGGTCCGTGCGCGAGATTCACTTCGTACTGTCCCGGACCGTATTCGGCGAGCGAGGAGGTCGCGGGCACTTTCTGCAGCCGGCAGATGCGGTCGATCTCGGCGAGCAGCGGCGAATACTCGTTGAGGTCGGTCATCGAGTTGATCTGCGTGCGGTACTCGCGCCGGCCGGTGAGTGGCCCGCGCGGCGGTTGCGGCAATCCGGCCGCGTTGCGTTCGCTGTCGACGAGGTAGAACTCGTATTCGATCGCGACCACCGGCGTGAGCCCCAGCGCCTGGAACGCATCGACCTGCTTTTCGAGCACGTGGCGCGGATCGCCGAAGAAGCGCGAGCCGCCGTGTTCGAACATGCGGCACTGGACCTGCGCGACGTCGTTCTGCCAGGGCACGGGTACCAGCGTGCCCGGGATCGGCATGCAGGGACGGTCCGCGTCGCCGTCGTCGAAACCGAGACCGGTCGCCTCGATCGTGCCGCCTTCGATGTCGAGCGCGAACATCGAGCCGGGCAGGGGCAGGCCGCGCTTGAACAGGGTCGCCATGCCGGCGCGATCGATGCGCTTGCCGCGTTCGACCGTGTTCAGGTCGTTCACGTACGCGTCGAAGAACCGGACCTCGGGATGGTCCGCCAGAAAGCGCGCGAGCTCGAGATCGGACGGCGTCGTCATGGGTAACCCGGTGTTTATTATTTTCGACGCTGACACCGCGCCGGACCCCGGAGCATATTCCCGTGCGGCGGGGGGCGGCAAACTGGGCAAAGCCCTGAATTGAGCCCCTTTGCGGGCCCATTCACCGTCGCCATCCCGTTCCGCCCGAGGCCCGCGAGCTGTGGTCTAATGACCACCCCTGCCCGGGTCACGGAACAGGGTCCGTAAAAGATAATAGACACCGCCAGAGTGAATCGCGTATGGCTGGCAACAAGCGTCCCGTCATCGGCATACCCGCCGATCGGCGCATGATAGGTCCGCATCCATTTCACGCGGTCGGCGAGAAATACATCGCCGCCGTCGTGCAGGCCGCGGATTGCCTGCCATTGCTGATCCCGGTGCTCGAAACGCCGCTCGACGTCGCGCAGATCCTCGCGCACGTGGACGGCATCTTTTTTCCGGGCTCGCCGTCGAACGTCGAGCCTGCGTGGTATGCCGGATCACCGAGCGTACCCGGCACGCTGCACGATCCGCATCGCGACGCGACGACGTTGTCGCTGATCCCGCGGGCCGTCGAAACCGGCGTGCCGGTCTTCGGTGTGTGCCGCGGATTCCAGGAGATGAACGTCGCGATGGGCGGCACGCTGCACCAGCGCGTGCACGAGGTCGAAGGTTTCAACGACCATCGCGAAGACAAGGAGCAACCGCTCGACGTTCAGTACGCGCCGGCGCATGACGTAGTACTCGAGCCCGGCGGCATGTTGTCGAAGCTCGCGGGCGTGGACCGCGTCACGGTCAACTCGCTGCACGGGCAGGGCGTCGACCGGCTCGGCCCGGACCTCGCCGTCGAGGCGCGCGCGCCCGACGGGCTGATCGAGGCATTCCGCGTGAAGAACGCGGCGAATTTCGCGCTCGCGGTGCAGTGGCACCCCGAGTGGAAGGTGATGAGCAACCCGTTTTCGCAGGCGCTGTTCGCCGAGTTCGGCCGCGCCGCGCGCCAGCGGGCAAGTAGTTAGAAAATAGAACAGGACGAATCATGGCTAGCGAGATCAGGCAATTCCTCCGCGATCACGGCATCTCCGAAGTCGAGGCGATCATCCCGGACATGGCGGGCAGCGCGCGCGGCAAGATCATGCCGTCGGAAAAGTTCGGCGAAGAGGAGGGCATGCGCCTGCCCGAGAGCATCTTCCTGCAGACGGTGACCGGCGACTATCCACCCGACACCGACAAGGCCATGAGCCCGGCCGAGATCGACATCATCCTGAAGGCCGATCCGCGCACCGTGCGCCGCGTGCCGTGGGCGGCCGAGCCCACCGCGCAGGTGATCCACGACTGCTACTACGCCGACGGCCGGCGCGTCGGCATGGCGCCGCGCGGCGTCCTGCGCAGCATCCTCGAGATGTACGCGACGCGCGGCTGGGAACCGGTGGTCGCGCCCGAACTCGAGTTCTATCTGGTCGAGCCGAACATCGACGCCGACTATCCACTCAAGCCCCCGGTGGGACGTTCGGGACGCGCGGAGCCCGGCCGCCAGAGCTACAGCATCGCGGCGGTCAACGAGTTCGATCCGCTGTTCGACGACATGTACCAGTTCTGCGAGGACCAGGACATCGAGATCGACACGCTGATCCACGAGGACGGCGCCGCGCAGATGGAGATCAACCTGCTGCACGG